>JABMPU010000128.1 GCA_013203665.1 Armatimonadota bacterium | reverse complement strand
TACAAGGTTTATCGTGATGGAGTTGAGATCTTTGAAATCTTTGATCCTAACGAATTAACTTATGATGACCTGTGCTTAAACGGTGGAACATACGAATACTGGGTAACAGCCGTTTATGATAATGGTGAATCAGATCCATCCAATGCAGAAGAAGTAACAGTTGTACTTAATCCTCCGCAGAATGTTTCAGCAATAGTTCAAGGTTGGAACAATGTCTTCATAACCTGGGATGTACCTGCAACAAGAGATCTTGAATATTACAACATTTATCGTAATGGTGATTTGATCGGTAATGTAACCTCGACCTTCTATCTTGATGTTGGTCTTGAAGCGGGTACTTACACTTATAATATTACAGCGGTATATTGTGGTGGTTGGGAATCTGAATTTTCCAGTAATAATATTGTATATGTTGATGTAGGTGATACGCCGATACCACTTGTAACAGAACTAAATGGAAACTATCCGAATCCATTCAATCCGGAGACATCAATCAAGTTTGCACTTAATGAAGCTGGACAAGTAAGGATAGATGTATTCAATCTCAAGGGACAGCATGTTAGAACAGTAGTGAATGAACATCTGGAAGCATCATATCATAGTGTTGTTTGGGATGGTAAAGATACAAACGGAGTTAATGTATCGAGTGGTGTCTATTTCTACAAAATGGATGCAGGAAAATATACTTCAACTAAGAAGATGATCTTGATGAAATAAGATAATTTCGCCCCGAAGAAGTTCGGGGCAACTTTTTCTTTCTTGATGAAATAATCTGTGAAAGTTAAAAGCCCCGGTTTAACTTGACATAAAGTATCTTATTGAGATGTTAAAAAATGAATCAAGGGAGGACTGATGAGAAACATATTAATTAAAATATTCATGATTGTAGTTTTTATGATTTTCTCATTTTGTTTATATTCACAAGTATTTCCTCCACCGGAAAATGTTGCAGTTGATATTTATACCGGGCTCTTAACCTGGGATCCGCCTGGCGGAACGATTTACGACGATGACTTTGAATCTTACAATGTAGGAGAATACCTGGCAGTACAATCTGACTACTGGACAACCTGGAGCAATGCACCTGGTGGACCTGAAGATGCTTTCGTTTCCGAAGAGCAGGCATTAAGTGGAACCCAATCTGTTAAAATTGACGGTTCCTCAGATGTTGTGCTAATTATGGATAATTATACATCCGGATGTTATTCGATGGATTTAAATATGTATGTTGTTTCCGGTAATACAGCACATTTTAATCTGCAAAAGACTAATACTCCAGGTGAACAATGGGCTATGGAAATCTATTTTGATGTAAATGGTGAAGCTTGTGTTTATGCTGGAGCTGCTGCTGCTTGCGTTTTCCCATTCGACTTTGATACCTGGATGAACTTTGAAATTATAGCAGATCTGGATAATGACCTGGGAGAATTATGTTTTAATGGGACTCTATTGCACACCTGGCAATGGTCTCTGACTACTTGGGGAGTTCCAGGTTTACTATCTCTAGGTGGAATGAATATGTATGCCTGGGCTTCAGCTGGTAATAATCCTCTTTATTACTTTGATGATATAACCCTTAGTTTTGTTAATGCAGAGCCAAGCGATGAGCTTACAGGTTACAATGTGTATCTGGATGATATGACGATTCCAATCGCAGAGAACATACCAGATCTTGTATATCAGCTTACAAATCTTGTAGGATGGGAAAACTATGTAGTAGGAGTTTCAGCAGTATATGATGATCCGGGTGAATCCCTTATTGTCGTATTTACGTTCTGTTTCCAAGGTGGAATTTATCATCCGGAAAACTTAGTTGCTACAGTATTTGATTACAATGATGTTCATCTTGAGTGGGAACCACCCGGTTGGACAGGTGGATTGCTTGCCTATCACACCGGTTATGATAACAATGGAATTGGCACAGGTGCAGCAGCAGACTGGATGTGTGCAGCGAGATTTACAGCAGATGAATTAGCTGATTTTTATGGTTCAGATCTGACAGCAGTAAATGTGCATATCCGTACCGCAGATTTTAGTTATGTAGCTGTTAAGGTTTGGGAAGGTGGTTCATTCGGAGATCCCGGAACAGAAATTTATTCAGAAGATATCACAGGTTCGGTTCTCATCGAAGATTGGACGGAACATACTCTTACAACTCCGGTCCCACTTGTAGCAGGTAATGAATACTGGATTGGTTATGATATGTCTGCCACAGGTGATCATCCTGCCAGCGTTGATGCAGGTCCAGCAATTGCTTGTAAAGGTGACTGGATGTTCTATGAAGGAATCTGGCAGGAAATCAGTGTAGCATTCGCTCTGGATTACAATTGGTGCATCGAAGGAGTAGTTGGTGCAGGAGATGAAATTCTCATGACATCTCGTGTTACTAAGAATAATCATACTCCAAGACTCAGAAGCATGATTAGTTCCGGAACTCCGGAAGTTCTTACAACACATCCACGCACTAAGAGAATCGAAAATAACAGAGACAACCGCATGCTTCTGGGTTACAAGGTTTATCGCGATGGAGTTGAGATTTTTGAAATCTTTGATCCTAACGAATTAACTTATGATGATCTGGGTCTTGATGGTGATACTTACGAATACTGGGTAACAGCCATCTATGATTATGGTGAATCTGAGCCTTCCAATGTAGAAGAAGTTACAGTTGTACTGAATCCTCCTCAGAATCTTGAGGCAATGATTCAAGGTATGAACAATGTCTTCTTATCCTGGGATGCACCTGCAGAGAGAGAGCTTGAATCGTACAATGTATATCGTAATGGTGTAGTGATTTGTAATGTAACCTCAACCTTCTATCTTGATGTAAACGTACCGCCTGGCACATATGTATATAATACTACAGCAGTATATTGTGGTGGTTGGGAATCTGGATTTTCTAATGATGCGATATTCGACAACTCAGATGTTGAAGATACACCGCTACCACTTGTAACAGAACTGAATGGTAACTATCCTAATCCATTTAATCCTGAAACGTCTATTAAGTTTGCACTTAATGAATCTGGACAAGTAAGGATAGATGTATTCAATCTCAAGGGACAGCATATTAGAACAGTAGTGAATGAACATCTGGAAGCATCATATCACAGTGTTGTCTGGGATGGTAAAGATGCAAACGGAGTTAATGTATCGAGTGGTGTCTATTTCTACAAAATGGACGCAACTAAATATACTTCAATCAGGAAGATGGTTTTGATGAAATAAGGAAATAAAAACTAAAAGCCCCATCCGACATCTGCCGGACTGGGCTTTTCTTTTTAAAAAATGGTACATCCGTAGGGACTCGAACCCTAGACCCGCTGATTAAGAGTCAGCTGCTCTGCCAACTGAGCTACGGATGCATTGCAAAATGCAAAATCAGTAAATGCAATTCTGATGTCAAACGATTTTTGATTCCAATTATTTGCCGGTTGTTAAAAAAAATAGCCACCAAGAACACTAAGGAACACGAAGAAAATCACAAACTACAAATCCCAAAGAACAAATAAATTTCAAATACTAATTTCAAAACTTGCGTAATGAAAAGTAAGTTTTCATAACCGTTCCGAAGGTTTCCCAAGCTCAACCGTTTGGAAGGTCTTTAAATCCGTGCATATCCGTGAGCTATAGTATCAGTTGACAAAAAAATCCTACATTTTTTATGGGAAAAGATTAGGATAATATTTTATTGGAATGAAGGAATATTAGCATCGGTTTCAGAGGTTAAATGATAGCGTTTTATATTGAAAGTAAGATCTGGGAGTTCATAAGAGAGATTAAATATACAGCGGATTTTGTGTTCTCAACTCTTGGTTTTGAATATAAATTTATCACAAAATTTAGTCAACTGCAGGATAATGATATTCTGTTTTTTTATGGACCAACCGAACCGGATGAAACAGATTTACATTATCTGGCTTTTGATAAAATAATGTTCTACATACCTTTTGAACCTTCCTTATATAAGCCCAAAGGATTGAAAAAAGAACAAATTGAAGAATTTACAAGGAAGATAAATTTTTTCCAATCTCTGCCTGCTATTTCCAGGGAAGATTTCGATGATCCGATTTATTATTTTAAAGATCAAAACATATTTTTTGGAAGATACAATTTTGATATTTTAGGAAACATTTTTTTCAATCTTTCAAGCTATGAAAACTTTCTCGCACAAACTACAGATGATTTTGATAGAATTCCAGATGATGAATCTGTGTTTTTAGAAAATTCATCCTTTCCTTTTGTAAATGGCTTTTTGTGGTTTATCGAAAGATTTCTGCAGGATGCTATCAAAGAGAGAGGAAATGTTTTAATTATCAAAAAGGAAACCTGGCCCCAAGCAGAAGATTTTGCAGCAGTTATCTCTCATAATATTAATAAGCTGCAAAAATGGAGTTTCTATGCGATTTTTAAAAGTACTTTTGAAGACATTTTGTGCTTTTATAAAATCAAGTTTGTTATTAATAATTTTATCAGCAAAATGAAATACATACTCACCAATATTGAAGAATATTGGAATTTTGATGTGATCGATGAAATTGAAGCTACCTTCAATATAAACAGTACTTACTTTGTGGGAACAGAATCAGAAGTTACTGAAGATATTGATTATAAACTCAATGATGATGACCTTTTAAATGATATCAGGAAGAATCTGGCTAATGGGAATGAGATTGCACTTTTGGGCTCGATCAATTCGTGCAAAGATGATTTGCTGGGAAAGCAGAAGGAGCTTTTACAGGCAGTAACGAATCGGAACAGGATTGGTGTTCGACAAAATCTTTTTAGATACGATCCGGAAATTACTCCGGAATATCATCATAAATATAGTTTTGTTTATGATTCAACTCGCTCTTTTCTGAAAAGAAGCGGTTTTAAGAACGGAATTGCTTTTCCTTTTCATGTCTTTTCTAAGAGGGTTCCAAGCCAAAAGGAAAAAATATTTTTTCATAGAGGTTGTTTGGAAATTCCTCTAACTTTTTCTGATACAATTCTTAAACTTTCAAAATTTAAGACTATTTCTATGGAAAAAGCAAAAGAAATGATTTCCAGTATTATTGAAGCGATTCAAAATGTTAATGGTCTTCTCTCTCTTAATTTTTCAATTTCAAATTTTACAGAAATTAAATATCTTAAACAACTTTTTTCTGAGACATTGAAAGAAATAACGGATAAAAAAGTTTTTATTAAAACGTTCTTAGAAATCGCAGAATGGTGGAATAAAAGAAATTCAGTTGCGATTAAAATCGTGAATGACGAAATTTCGCTTTATTTTCCTGATAACCTGGATAATTTCACTATCCGGATTTTTGGAGATTATAAAGTTTTTGGTTTGAAAAATGAAGATATGTCATTAGAAAAGAACCAGTTTTTCTTTTCATATTATGAAAAAGATAAAGCTTATGAAATCGAAGGTGCGAAAGTTAAGCTCAAAGCAGATCGAATTTTCTTTTCAGATATCAAATCTGATACGAATTTGAAGATAAAATTAAGCAAAATTGAATCGGAAAAAGAGCAGTGAAAAACGTTTTAATAATCTCTTATTTTGCTCCACCATTGAATATCCCATCTTCAGTAAGAACCGGTAAACTGGCTAAGCATTTTCTTACATTAGGATGGAATCCTATCATAATATCAGTGAAGGATATCGGATTTTATTTCAAAGACTATTCGCTTTCGGAAGAAATAAAAAATATTGAAATTATTCGCACAGAATCTCTTGATCCGCAAAGGGTTATTAAAAAACTTCGGAAGAAAACCCACAGCTCAGTCTCTGAAAGATTGTACAAAGATAAAGAAAATTTCATCTACAAATTCAAATCATTTTTTCCGATCGATGATAAAATCGGTTGGATACCATTTTGTTATAAAGCTGCAAAAAAAAATATTTTAACTCATAAAATCGATGCGATTTATACATTTGTAGGTGGTGTCAATCACCCTGCAATTACGGCCTATTATCTTTCAAAGCGATTTGATATACCTTTTTTTGTAGAATTTCATGATCTTTGGGCAGATCATCCTTTCTATCCTAGAACAAAAATTGGTCAGAAGTTAAATGATTTTTGGGAACGAAAAGTATTACTCAGAGCTGCTGGAGTAATTACATTAGCTCCAGGGTCAAAAAAAATCCTGCAAGAAAAATACGAATTTCTCAAAGAACGAATTATATTCAATCCAAATGGCTTTGATGCAGAGTATTTCGAGCGGGAATTCAAACCAAAGGATAAAAACGAAAAATCAATTGTTATCACTTTTTGTGGACATTTATATAAAAATATGACACCATCAGATATTTTCAAAGCAATTCTGGAGTATGATGAACTTGATTTACCTTTGAAACTTCGATTTATTGGTGATTTCAGAAAAGCTTTTCGAGTGTTGAAAGAACAGTTTGAGCAACGTGTAAAAAATCGAGATATTACGATTGATGTATTACCTAGAATGCCTTATGATTTACTTCTCGAAGAACTTCATAAATCCGATGCTTTTATGTTGTTCTTGCCAAATGAAGAAAAGTTTAAACCAATTCTGCATGCTAAACTTTATGATTATTTGGCTGTAGGAAAACCTATACTTGCATTTGTGCCTTTGGAAAGTGATGTGGAATCTTTTATAAAAATGGGAAATCTTGGGTATGTGGCTGAAGCTGGAAATCCCGAATCTGGTAAAAAGATAATTAAACAATTTATCACAGAATTCAAACAAAATAAACTTTCCAAATATAAAGCCAGTTCTGGATATGTACGGAAATATTCTCGCCATGAAGCAGCACGAAAGATATTGGAATTTATGGAAGATAAATTAGAAAGCAGAAAGAAAAGTATAAAAAAAATAGCAGTTGTTTCAAATACAGCCTGGAGTATATTTAACTTTCGTTCTGGTTTGATGAAAAAATTGGATGAACAAGGCTATAAAATTATTACTATTGCACCATTTGATGAATATGCTCATAAAATTCTTTATGAATATCATAAAATAAAAATGAATAATAAAGGAACAAATCCATTTGAAGATTTCATTTTGTTTCTTAGATTCTTTTTTCTTTATCGCAAATTGAAACCCGATGTAATTTTGCATTTTACACCCAAACCAAATATTTATGGAACATTTGCAGCAAAACTATTACGAAAACCCTGTGTAAATAATATCGCAGGATTAGGAACCACTTTTATCAGAGAATCTTTAGTAACAAAAATAGTACGAACTTTGTATTGTATTTCGCAAAAAAGTACACAAAAAATATTTTTCCAGAATAGGGAAGACCGGGCTATATTCCAAAAGCTTGGGATTTTTGAAAATACAGATCTTCTGCCTGGTTCAGGTATTGATACAAACAAATTTATTCCTAAAAAAAAAAAAGAACAAAATAATTTTGCTTTTTTACTTCATTCGAGATTAATTTGGGATAAAGGAGTTGGAGAATTTGTTGATGCAGCTAGAAGAATAAAAAGAAAAAAACCGGATGTTAAATTTCAGATTTTGGGTTTTTTGGATGTTGAAAATACTTCTGCAATTCCAAAAGAGCAGATGAACAAATGGGTAGATGAAGGAGTTATTGATTATCTTGGTGAAGTTTGCGATGTTCGAGAATATATTGCAAATTCAGATTGCGTTGTTCTTCCATCTTATTATAGAGAGGGTGTTCCAAGATCTCTTCTTGAAGCAGCGAGTATGGCAAAACCAATCATTACAACAAATAATGTCGGCTGCAAAAATGTCGTTGATGAAGGAATAACTGGTTTCTTGTGTGAAATAAAAAGTGTGGATGACTTAGTTGACAAAATGGAGCAAATGTTAAGATTAACAAAGAAAACCAGGTGCGAGATGGGAAAAAAAGGAAGAGAAAAAATAATCAGAGAATTTGATGAACAGATTGTTTTCAAAAAATATGTTGAAGCAATTAACGAAGTTACTAAATAGTTAACCATATTTATACGATACAAGAATTAACTCATTTATGATGTTGACAATTTAGATACATTTTTTTAAGAAACATTTAGCTTAATAGTTTAAGAAATGAATTAAGGAAATATATGTTGATAATAGAATTAGTGCTCATTGTTATCTTCTCTTTTGGGTTAACTTATTTATTGGTTCCAATAAATATACTTTTTTCAAAAAGATTTAATTTGATGGATGTTCCCAATGAAAGGGCAATTCATAATGAGCAGGTTCCTCTTGCGGGGGGATTGTCATTTGCAATTCCGGTAATTATTCTCCAGATTTTTTATTCATTAAGATACAATGAATTCGGTTTAGAAAAAGAGGTTGGAACTCAAATTTTAAAACTTGCTATTGGAGGTTTGGCGATTTTAGTTTTAGGATTATTCGATGATAAACGTAAATTCACTGCAAATTATAAATTCTTATTTCAAATCTTGATTGCAATTGGGATGTATTTTAGCGGTTTTAAGATGACTCTACTCACAAACCCGTTTGGACCTCAAATCAGTCTTGGAATTTTTTCTTTTCCTTTTACAATTATCTGGTTCCTTGTTGTTATTAATGCCTTTAATCTTATTGATGGAATTGACGGTTTAGCTGCTGGAGTTACAATAATTGTTACTTCTGTACTTTTAGCAGTGGGCTTGGTTTATTCCAATACAATTGTAATACTTTTATCATTACCTTTATTATGCAGTAATTTGGCTTTTTTACGTTACAATTTTTATCCGGCAAAGATATTTATGGGAGATACAGGAGCTTTGTTCATTGGGTTAAACATCGCAGCAATTTCTATTACAGGTATCTCTCAATATAAAGGAATCACAGCAATGACATTACTCATTCCAATTATTGTGTTAATTATTCCTATCAGTGATACAATTTTAGCAATATTCAGAAGAATAAAAAAACGAAAACATATATTTCAAGCTGATAAAGAACATTTACACCATAAAATGTTAGATCTGGGCTTTTCGCAAAAATCTATTGCTTTCATCGGATATTTTATAACTTTTATGTTTGGATTGATTGCTTTTGGCTTTTCTTTTGCATCAAAGGAAATCCTTACGGGAATTCTTATTCTGTTGATGGCTTTGCTTTTATTCTTTCTTATCGTTTTGTTTAAAAGGGGGTTGAAATGAAGAAATTTATTTTTATGGGCTTCTTGATATTATTTGCTTTTTCATCTTTTGCAATAAGAAACTGGAAAGCATATACTAACACATCCCATATTTTTGATGTTGTTCAAAACGGTCAAAAGCTGACAATTGCAACTTGGGGCGGTCTTGTCATTTATAACCTTGAAACTGAGGATTTTGAGAAAACCTATATGACTATGGATGGTTTGACCGATAATGATATAAGAGCTTTAGATTATGTGGAAGAAACAGAAATCCTTCTTATTGGAACGAAAAAGGGAGGAATTAATCGTCTGTCTGAAGATGGTTTTCTGATGCCAATATCTGAAACTTTAGGTTTAGCATCCAAAAAAGTGAATAAAATTATTCATCAGGATTCACTTCTTTTTATTGCTACCAAAGAAGGAATAAGTGTTTTTGCAGATAATCCGGAACTTCCTTTTCCATTTCTACTTGATAATTATTCTTCAGATAACGGACTCTTTGAAAATAATGTTACTTCCTTGCAATTAACAGATAATAATTATCTTTTGTGCGGTAGCAATGCTGGTTTGGATTATGTTCATATTGATTCAATGAATATCACAACAGCCTGGATTCACTTAGATGAGGAAAATTCATTATTTCCAAGTAGTAAAATCAGTTCAATTTCTGCGAATGGAGATAAAATCATAATTGGCACAGAAAATGGTTTTTTAATATCAAACTCGGAAAGTTTAAATTCTTGGGAAGTCTATGAACTTGGAAAGAGCATTTTTCCGGTTTATTTGGATGGAAGTCAAAACATTTGGTACAGTTATGGTATTTGGGATGAGGATCAATTAGTAGTTATAGATTCAGGTGATACAACGATTGTAAAAATAGATTCTCTTGGAAATGAAACTATTTGGTTAAAAGATGATTTAAATCTGACAACATCAAAAATAATGGGATTTTCCAATATTAATGGTCATATTTGTGCTTATACATGGGGAGAAGGTTTCCTCTTTTATGATGGAATTGAATGGGGCTCTAATATCAAACCAAACTGTATTGTTGCCAGCATGGTTAAAGATATTGCAATCGACAATAATAATATTGTTTGGCTTACCAATGGTAGCAAGGGTTCTTTACCGATTAGTAAAGGTACTCGCGGTGTATCCGGCTTTGATGGTGAGAGTTGGACAAATTATACGGTTGAGAATAGTTCTTTGAGAAATAATAATATCTACTCTCTTTGTGTTGATAATACCAATAGAAAATGGTTTGGTGCGTGGGGTAGTTATGCGAGTTATGGCTGGTTGAGTGGAATCTCTATTTTTGATGATGAAAATAGTACTTGGAAAAGTATAACATCAGAAGATGGACTTCGCAATAATACTATTAGCTATATTACAAAAGATGACCAGAATCGAGTTTGGATTTGTTCTTATGGAGGAGAATCCGGTGGAATAAATGTTCTTGATGAAGCAGATGAAGTTATTACTACTTTTGATCTTTATGAAACCTATTACACAAACGACAAGGATCCTAATTATGTTTTTTTCGCAAATAATATGATTTTATTTGGAGGTTGGATATCCGGTTTGAGAATCTGGGATGATATATCTATTCCTACAACAAACGGTGATTATTGGTCTAAAACACCTTTTCCAGATTTGCATACCGGTCAAATGTTTGCAATCGATTCCCGAAGCACAAATTTTGGAGATGAAGTTTGGATAGCATCATCCAGCGGATTATTTATGTATGATTATACTTATTGGTATAAATATGGAACTCAGATTAAAAAGCAAATCTGGTGGTATGATAGTAGTACAAATAGTTATAAATGGCACGACGAAATGACTCCTGAATACAGGTATGTAGAAGGTCAGGAGAGGTTGTACGGTTCTGTTCCAACTTATCCAACTGCTTTATATGTGGATCCGTTTGGTAAAATCTGGATCGGCACCTACGATAACGGAATAACGATTTATCAACCGGAAAAAGATAAATTCACAAACTATAATATGAATAATTCACCGCTTCTTTCAAATTCTATAACTGATTTTGGGTATGAGAAATTCACTGGTACTTTGTATATTGGCACAAGTGAAGGTCTAAATTCGGTTGAAATCGGTATTGCTGCAGATGCAAATCTGGAAACAAAATTGTATAAAACAAGAGCTTTCCCGAATCCTTTCCATCCTGATAATGGTGATATTCTGAAGATTGAAAATATTTCCAGTCTTACTATGCCGGAAGGAAATACCTTCTGTAATATTTATGAACTCAGTGGTGATTTGGTGATAAAATTGGACAAAGATATTTATGAACAATTCAGTTGGAATGGAAAAAACAAAGTTGATAAAAACTGTAGTTCCGGTATTTATTTCTATATTGTTTTTACTTCTGATGGACAAATTTCAAAAGGGAAAATAGCCTTAATTCGATAATAAGAAAATCATATATGCCAAAATTTCTAAACAAAGGAAGGCAAAAATCAAGTGTAATAGCAGGAGAACCAGCAAGGATTTCACAAAATAAATTTTGTGTCTTCGTGTCTTTGTGGTAAAGGATTTTCAGGTGAAAAAAATAAGAGTCTTTTTCATTGATGCAAATAATAATACACCTCAACACAATTATCCTCTAATCGAAACCTTACAAAGTTTTTCGAATATTGAGATAAATTATTTCTCAGTGTTGTATTCGAACATTACAGATTTTTATGATCAAAATTATGACGTTAAAACCCTAAGTTTTTTTTTTAATTTCGTTAGTAGGATTAAAAATCCTTTTCTTCGCAGGTTCATAAAAATATTCAGTCATCCAATTGCAAATATTTGGCTGCTTCTGAAAATTATGAAAGATAAACCTGATATCATCCATTATTCCTGGCTTGCTATTCCTTTTGTAGATTATTTTTTCATAAAAATATTTAAGATGCTCGGTTTCAGAATCGTTCTTACCCAGCATGATTATTTTTTTCATGATAAGACAAAACTGAGATTATTTGAGAAAAAAATCTTCCAAATTGCAGACAAAATTATCTGTTTATCTGATTTTATAAAAAATCAATTTCCTGAGAAAATATCCAACAAAATTTCTATAATTGAGCATGGGAATCCTTATGAAAAGGAAAAGGAATATTATTCAAAGAA
The DNA here is from genome assembly GCA_013203665.1 of Armatimonadota bacterium. GTDB lineage: Bacteria > Cloacimonadota > Cloacimonadia > Cloacimonadales > TCS61 > JABMPU01. Next base: position 9,357 of record JABMPU010000128.1, on the reverse strand, counting down.
AATAATTAGAAAACAAGATTCAAAATTTAAGATTCTATTTTTAGGAAATATCAAGCCTTACAAAGGCATTGAACTGCTTTTGGATTCTGTAAGTTATCTTGTGAATGAGCAAAAAATGGATAATGTTCAATTGCGGATTGCAGGAAAATGTAAACCAGATTATTGTGAAAAAATCAAAAAATTAATACAAACTAAAGATTTATCCAATTACATCAAATTTAAAGGAACATTTCTGGATTATGACAAATTATTCGAATATTTAATAAACACCGATATTGGAGTTTTACCATATCTGGAAGCTACTCAAAGTGGACTGCCATATATTTTTGCTTCCTTATATAAACCTATGGTTATTACAAACGTCGGAGGATTACCTGAGCAAGTTTCAACAAAATTCACAGAAATTGTCGAATCCTCTTTTATGGAAGTTGCAAATGGAATCTTTAAAATCAAAGGTAAGATTGAGAATAGGAAAATTAAAGAATCAGATTTTGATAGTTTTTTGGAAAAACACAAATGGAAAGATACAGTTTCTCAATATGTAAATTTATATCAGGATTTGTCGGCAAAATAGAAAAGGTTTTTTATGATGAATACAAAACAATATTATAAAGATTTGATTACAAAGTGGATTGATGAGGAAAAGCAGAAATTGTGCAGTATTGAATCTAAAGATAGGTATTTACAGAATCATGGAAAAAGATTTGAGTATCTAAGTAATTTGTGCAAAACTCTTAATTCGGATAAATCAGCTAAAATTCTGGATATTGGTAGAAGTGATTTGTCGGTATTACTGACAAAATATTATTCGAATGTAACAACTTTAGGATTGGATTTGGAAATTGATAAAGGTGGTCACAGAGAAAGAGAAATAATCGATTTGAAACACATTGTTTTTGATTTGAATGAAAGCAAGAATGTGAAGAAGTGGATCGATGAAAAATTTGATTTGATTGTTTATTCTGAAGTGCTCGAGCATATTTATGAAGCTCCTGAATTTTCTTTATTATTTTTAAATTATCTGCTTAATTCTGATGGATTCATTATTTGTACTACACCAAATGCCGCATCACTTTATCGAAGATTAAAACTACTTCTTGGAAAAAATACTATCAGCAGAATCAGGTTTCATAATTTGAATCCGGCACATTATCGAGAATATACAAAAGAAGAACTGATTCAAACGGCAGAAATGTGTGAATTAAAAGTTGCGAAACATCAGTATATCTGTTTTTATGATGATTCTGATTCTTTTAAAAGCAGGATTTTTAACTTTATCACAAATGTTGTCCCTTCATTCAGATGGTCACAGGTTTTGATTTTGAGAAAAAAATGAATATTTCTTTAAAAGTCGGTCTTTTCCCAAATAATCCGGGTTGGGAAATAATTCTGAACCAGGAAGGAATTTCTTATGAAATTATTTCGGAAAATTCTGATTTAACTCCGGAGAATTTTGCAGTTATCATCTTATCTAATATGATATTAGGAAAAGAAAAATCGAAGATTTTATCTTATTTACAAAATGAAGGCTCGATTTTATTTGATGCAAAATGTTATGCAGATTTTTTTAAGATTAAAATCAAAACCAAAAAAGCAGATTTCCTGAATCCAGATGAAACATCCATTTTTTCAAACTCAGGGCTTGTAGATATTTATTCCAAAATCTATAAATTAAACTCTGACAATTTAGACTTATTAGATCAAGGTTTGCAGATTCAACAAAGAAAAGCAGGAAAAGGAAATATTCTCGTTTTGCCTTTCGATGTTAATAATTTAATGTTAGATACTCATTCAGTTCGCAGGAAATTTTATTTCCAGAGAAAAGAACTACCATCGGAAATTGTAGTAAAAATCGCTAAAAGTCCAATCAGACGAATTGTTAAAACTTCGCTGGAATATCTTTTTCATTTGAGGAATTTACCATTTGTTCAAATGTGGTATTATCCGGATGGCTATAAGAATGTGTTTCTATTCAGGATCGATACCGATTTTTGTTCTAAAGAAGATGCAGAAGAATTATACGAAATTTGCGAAAAAAACCAAATTAAAGCAACCTGGTTTGCGGATACAAATTCTCAGAAGCTGGATGCAGAACCTTATATTAATATGAAAAATCAGGAAATTGCTCTTCACTGCGTTCGACATCGTGTATTTAATGATTATCAACAGAATTATGATAATCTTTCGGAAGGTAAAAAGAAACTGGAAAAAACAAAGTTTTCTCCAACAGGATTTGCTTCACCCTTTGGAGAATGGAATCCTCAACTTGGTAAAGTAATTGAAGATCTGGATTTTAAATATTCATCTGAGTTTGGCTTGAATTATGATGATTTTCCATACTTTCCTTTTTATGATGGGGAAAAAACTGATATTCTCCAAATTCCCATTCATCCAATTAGTGTAGGAAGGTTGCGAAGGTCTCATTTTTCTGATGCTGAAATGTTAAGATACTATTTGAATTTAATTAATAAGAAATCGCAAAGAAATGAACCGATCATTTTTTATCATCATCCGCATCAAAAAAGATTTGAGATTTTTGATGAGATTTTTAAGGAAATCAATAGGCATAAAATCTGGAAGCCAAACTTTTCTGAATTTTCAAATTGGTGGAAAAAGAGAAATAAAATTCAACCGGATTTCACCTTAAAAGATAATAAATTAATTTCAAATATTAAAAATCTCGATGAAAAAATCTATCTTAAAATCTCAACAAAAGATGGTTTTACCATCACAAAAATAAAAGAAGAAATTGAATTAAAAAAACTGAACTGGGAACAAAAAGAGAGGATGAAACTTCCAAAAGATATTTGGCGAATTCGAAAAAAACACTGGCGAGACCTTTTATACGATTTAGAATCCAAAAGAGGAAAAGCAAAATTATGAAAATCTATTTAGCAAGTTACCAGGCAATAATGCTGATGCGCGGCGGACCAACATTCAAAGTATTACATTTGAGAAATGCTTTGCAGAAACTCGGAATTGAAGCTGAACTACTGGATTATTGGGACATCGATTTGAAGATAGAAAAATCAGACATTGTTCATATTTTCAATGCTCATGTGGGAACTTATCATCTCGCTCGAAGCCTGAAATTATACGGTGCCAAATATGTAGTAAATCCTATTTTTTATAATCGTCATTCTTATTTTAAAGTGAAGTCATATTTAGCTTTAGAAAACTTTTCACGAAAAATTCTTAAAGGTATTTTATCTGAATTTTATATAACAAAAACTATCTGTGAAAGTGCTGGATTTGTATTGCCAAACACTATTGACGAAGGTGAAATGCTTGTCAAAGGTTTGGGTGTAAATCGCAGAAAAATCCATGTAATTCATAATGGAGTTGAAAAAAGATTTCTGCAAGGAGATCCATCATTATTCCAGAAAAAATATGGTTTGAAAGATTTTGTTTTGCATGTTGGGCATTTAGGTTCCAGCAGGAAAAACAGCCTGAGTTTGATAAAAGCTATTCAAAAAATTAATGCTCCATCTGTTGTTGTGGGAAATGTACATCAAAATGAAGAAGGAAAAAAGTGTCTGGAGGAAATCGAGAAAAGCAAAAATATCATTCATATTCCCTGGATTTCTCACGATGATCCGATTTTAGCTTCTGCTTATGCTGCCTGCAAAACATTTGCTCTGCCCACAAAATATGAAACTCCTGGAAGAGCCGCATTAGAAGCTGGTCTTGCTGGTGCCAATATCGTGATTACTCCTTTTGGAGGAACAAGGGAATATTTCCAGGATTTTGCTGATTATGTCAATCCGTATTCTGTAAAATCCATCAAAGAAAAAATCGAAAAATCCTTAAATAAAGATAAGAATGAAAAACTGAAAAATCACATTAAAGAGAATTATCTTTGGGATGTGATAGCCAAACAAACAGCAGAAATTTACCGGAAAGTCTAAAAAAAATGAAGCAGAAATCAATCGTAAAAAACTACCTGTATAATACTATCTGGAATATTCTCAAGATTCTTTTTCCACTGATAACTTTTCCTTATGTAACCAGAGTTTTGGGTCCTGAAATGCTGGGGAAAGTATATTTTGCAGATTCTTTTCTGGGATATTTCGTTATGTTTGCCATGTTGGGAATTCCGGTTTACGGTCTGCGAGAAATTGCAAAATGCAGGGATAATAAAGAAGTTCTTTCCAAAACAGTGAATGAAATTCTGCTCATCAATTTATTCTCAATGCTCATTGCAGTAGTACTTTTTTTTATCTCTTTCAAAACAATCAATAAGATACAAGCGGATAAACTACTTTTCCTGATTTTGCTTCCCAATTTGATTTTGACGATATTTTCGTTAGATTGGTTTTATAAGGGAATTGAAGATTTTAAATTTATTACCATCAGAAATATATTTTTTAAAGTTTTATCGATCATACTCCTCTTTTTAATAGTGAGAGGAAAAAGCGATTACCTGAAATATGCTTTCCTGATCGTGGTGGCAGCCAGCGGTTCATTCATTATTAATTTTTTGAATTTAAGAAAATATGTGGTTTTAAAATTTAAAAATCTGAATTTGAAACAGCATCTTAAACCAATCCTGATTATTTTTGCCACAACTGTCTCAATTGGCATTTACATCAAACTGGATTCTGTAATGTTGGGATTTTTAGCTGGTGATTATTACGTAGGGTTGTACAACGCTTCTGTGAAAATAAACCGGATAATCCTGGTTTTAGTAACATCTTTGGGTGTGGTTTTGATCCCACGCTTATCTTACTTTGTGAAAAACAAGAAAATAAATGAATTCAAAAAATATGTTGGAAAATCTTTTGATTTTGTTTTAATACTTTCCATTCCGTGTGTGGTTTTGATGATCTTTCTTTCAGAGAATATCATCCTGTTTTTGTCCGGGCAGCAGTTTCACGGAGCTGTGTTATCATTGCAGATTCTTGCACCTATCATTTTATTAATTGGTTTATCGAATATTTTGGGAATCCAGATATTGATTCCTTTTAATAAAGAGAAATTTGTGTTTTTTTCAGTTTCGATTGGAGCGATTGTAAATTTCTCATTAAATCTATTATTGATTCCCATTTATCAGCATATTGGAGCAGCAATTGCCACGATTATTGCAGAAATCGCAGTTACGATTACGCAATTTATTTTTGTTTCTCATGTTTTGAAGATCAGGATTTTCAAATGGAATCGTTTGATTTACTTGTTTTTAGCAGTTGTTTTAATTCCTTTGATTTTACTCATAAAACAAATCGATTTGTCATTAACTTTAGAAATGTTTATGACTGGAATTGTATTTTTTGTTATTTACTTTATCATTCTTTATTTGAGTAAAGATGAGTTCTTATATAAAACTGTTTATACAAAGCTTATTCAAAGGTTTAAGAATGTATGATTTTATAGTTGTTGGTGCTGGTTTTGCCGGTTCGGTTGTTGCGGAAAGAATTGCCAACTTGCTCGATAAAAGAGTTTTGATTATTGAAAAACGCAATCACATCGGCGGAAATTGCTTTGATTATTTTAATGAATCCGGGATTTTGATTCATAAATATGGTCCGCATATTTTTCATACTATTTATAAAGATGTGTGGAATTATCTTTCCAATTTTACTTCCTGGATTGATTATAAACATAAAGTTCTGGTGTTGATAAACGAAAAGAAAGTACCAATTCCTTTTAATTTGAATACATTATATAAATTATTTCCTGAACCGGTTGCCAGGAAAATCGAGACGAAACTTCAAAAAAAAATTGGAGAAGATAAGAAAATATCGATTCTGAAATTAAAAAAATCTGATGATAAAGATTTGAAATTGTTGGGTGATTTTGTTTATGATAAGGTTTTTAAGAATTATTCGTTGAAGCAGTGGGGCAGAGGTCTCGATGAATTAGAGCCTGCTGTGGTGGAAAGAGTCCCGGTTTTCATCTCGAGAGATGACAGGTATTTTCAGGATAGATTTCAGGGAATTCCAAAACATGGTTATACAAAGATTTTTAAGAAAATGTTATCTCATCCCAACATTGAAATCAAGCTGAATACAGATTTCAAAGATGTATTAAATATTGATTTTCAAAAAGGAAAAATCTTTTTTAAAGAAGAGGAATTCGCAGGAAAAATGATATTTACCGGTGAACCGGATGAGCTTTTCAATTACAGATTCGGAAAATTACCATACCGTTCCTTGAAGTTTGTTTTCAAGACAATTGAAAAAGAATTCTTTCAAGAAGCTGCTGTGATCAATTATCCCAATGATTTTGATTATACTCGCATCACAGAATATAAACATCTTACGAGACAGAAAAGTAAGTTTACAACCTTCAGTGAAGAATATCCCCAGGATTATGATAAAACAGTATCCAGAAAAGATGTTCCTTTTTATCCTATCCCATACAAAAGTAATCATGAACTATACGAAAAATATAGAAAATTGACATTAAAGTTTAAAAATATTCTATTGCTCGGTAGATTGGCAGAATATAAATATTTAAATATGGATTTAGTGATAAAAAGTGCTTTGAAGCTTTTTGCTGAAGGAATAAGAAATGCAGGATAAAGGAACTGTTTGTGCAGTTGTAGTAACTTACAATCGCAAAGAACTTTTGATAGATTGTTTAGATTCTCTGCGTGAACAAACAAGACCTCTCGATGCGATTTACATCATTGATAATGCTTCTTCAGATGGCACTGAAACCATCTTAAAAGAGAACAAATATATTGAAGATTTACCTCCGATGAGTTTACTCAATCCCTGGGAAAAAGAATTTTATATTAATAATCTTACTGATAAAACCAGCATTAGAATCCATTATGTGCGAATGCCCGAAAATACAGGTGGAGCCGGTGGTTTTCATGAAGGTTTAAAACGAGGATTTGATAAGCGTTATGACTGGCTCTGGCTTATGGATGATGATGTGATTTTGGATAAAGATGCACTTTCTACTTTTTTTGATGTACATATCGAGCAAAATGAATTTGGGTTTTTATGCAGCAATGTTCTTGGAAAAAATCATCTACCTATAAATGTTCCGGGAATTGATCTTAGGTTGAATGAGAATAGAGATATTGATTGGGGCAGATTTATGGATCGCGGCTTGATCAAAGTGAGAGCTTGCACGTTTGTTTCAATTTTTCTAAATAGGAAAATTGTAGAGAGTGTTGGATTGCCCTTTAGAGATTTTTTCATCTGGGAAGACGACCATGAATATACTTTGAGAATTTCCAGTAAATACCCTTCATTTCAGGTGGCAAAAAGTATTGTTTTTCATCTCCGTGAAGTCCAAACGCCTTTGAATATCAATTTGGAAAAAGATAAATCACGAATTAAATTGTACTTTTATAAATTCAGAAATTCTTTATACATTTTAAGAAAATACGATAAAAAGAGAAAAGTTGCTTATATTTTTTATCGAAGGTTGGTTTTGGTTGTAAAATCAATTTTTACAAAACATGGCTTATTTAAGACTTACATTATTTTGAAAGGCAATATCCACGGATTATTTTTTGAGCCAAAATCCTGACTTGACTAAACCGAAACCAAAAAGCATTTAGCAACGAACAAAACGAACAAAATCAAACAAAAAATAAAAAGTTCGTTATTATTAGTGTTTGTTAGTTGCTAAAAAATTGTAAATAAAGAGCCTAAAAAAATGGAATATTTTTTAAACAGTAAAAAAACTGAAATTATTTTTCAAAATGATTTCAGAATAGCCTTTCCAAAAGAAACAAAGAAAGTCTTTCTCATCGATAGAAAAGTCTATCAATTGTTTAAGAATAAACTTTGTGAAATTATTGATGAAGCGAGCTTTTTTATATCTGCATCAGAAGAAAATAAAAGTATAAAAACCATTGAGCATATCTATCGATTTTTCAGGGAAAATAATGTAAATCGTTCCTGTATTATTATTGGAATCGGTGGAGGAATTACAACCGATATTACTGCTTTTGCTGCTTCCACTTATAAACGCGGATGCAGATTAATCCTTGTTCCCACAACTTTTTTAGGAATGATCGATGCTGCGATTGGAGGAAAGACTGCTGTCAATTTTGAAGGAATAAAAAATAGTATCGGCACATTTTATCCGGCAGAAAAGGTTTTTATTATACCAAAGTTTTTAACCAAACTTCCTGAAAAAGAAATTAAGAACGGATTAATTGAGTGTATCAAAATTGCGTTGATTAGACCTTCAAATTTGTATGATATTTTGATTTCAAAAAAAGGGAAAATCACATTTGAGATTCTGAAAATGGCAATTGATCTGAAACTTTCTATTTGTGACAAAGACCTTGAAGATAAAAATGAAAGGAAACATCTTAATCTGGGTCATACATTTGCACATATTTTAGAATCAATTTCCAATTATGAAATTTCGCATGGAACCGCAGTTTCTATTGGTTTGAGAGCTGCAGCAGAACTGAGTATGCAATCAAGATATATTGACGATGCAACTTATGAGAAGATTATTTTTATTTTAGATTTTTTTCAGCTTCCAAATAAAATTCCGGGAAAATATAAAAACCGAATTAAAGAAAAGGGACTTGAAATTCTCCTTCAGGATAAGAAAGCAACCTCAAGAATTAATGTTGTTCTATTCAATGAGTTTCTGAGTGTGTTTATAAAAGAGATTGAAAAACCGGGAAAAATTCTACAGATTTTGGATAGTTTTTAGTAAATTCCAAATAACAAATATCAAATCAACATTTTTGATAAATCAACGCAACGATTTTTTCCAGGTTTTCAGCATCGACTTTATCGAATGAATTTAATTCTTTGCTATCAACATCTAAAACTGCTGTGATTTCTCCAACTCTATTTTTCATAGGAACTACAATCTCAGATTTTGAACGAGAATCACAAGCAATATGATTTGGGAACTGGTTAACATCAGAAATGATCACAGTTTCTTTTCGATTTATTGCTTCCCAACAAACGCCTGTATTTTGGGGAAGAACCAAACAAGCAATATTTCCCTGATAACAACAAGCAATCAGCTCATCATTGACCAGTCTGTAAAATCCAGTCCAAAAATAATAATCGAATTTATGATGAAGAACAGCAGCAATTGTACTCATTCGAGCAAATGGATCTTCTGTCTTAAAGATTAAATCTTCAATTTGTTTTGTGATTCTTTTATATCGTGTGTTCTTCATTTCCGCATTCACTGTTCCTCCTTTAGCAATAATAATTAAGGATTTTGCATAATTCAATTTCTAACTCACCCTCAGTCTTCGCCAAGGCTACGCCTCGACAGGTCGGTCCCTCTCTTCAAAAAGAGGGATGACTCGTTTCCCCTTCTCTTTGCAAGAGAAGGAGTTAGGTTTACCACGTGAAATCTCTTTTTTTATTTCACTGTGGGGATGAGTTGAATAATTGGATTTTCTGATTTTTCCTC
>JABMPU010000127.1 GCA_013203665.1 Armatimonadota bacterium | reverse complement strand
AGGTTCAAGGTTCAAGGGTTCCCGTGTTCACGAATTCACGATCTCACGAATTCACGTGTTCTAGGTTGGGATGAAAAAAAAGTATCTTTAATCTTTTCTCTAATTTGGTATTTATTTGTTATTGAATATTGGATATTCAGATTTTTACTTTCCTATTGACACTTACTCTGCAAATATATTTTTAGAAATAAATAAATATTTAGAGGATTATTAATGAACTCTGAAATCCGAGTAAGATTTGCTCCCAGTCCAACTGGTTTTTTACACGTTGGCGGGTTGCGAACTGCTCTTTATGATTATCTTTATGCCAGGAAAACAGCAGGAAAATTTATTCTCAGAATCGAGGATACAGACCGAACTCGTTTTGTAGAAGGTGCCGCTGAAAATTTGATTCAAACCCTCAAATATGTTGGATTAGAATTTGATGAAGGTCCGGATAAAGAAGGTGAAGTTGGTCCTTATTATCAATCTTTAAGAACCGAGATTTATAAAAAATATATTGATGAACTTATTGAAAAAGATGCTGCTTATTACTGTTTTTGTTCTACTGAAGATTTGGACAAAATGCGAGAGGAACAGAAAGCAAAAGGAATCGACCCAAAATATGACGGCAGATGCAGAAAGCTTTCAAAAGAAGAAAGAGCAAAACGAATTGATGAGGGAAATCCTTTTGTTATTCGGTTGAAAGTTCCGCAGGAAGGTGAAATCACTTTTTATGATATTGTGCGTGAAAAAGTTACTTTCCCCTGGAAAATGGTTGATGATCAGGTTTTAATCAAATCGGATGGATTTCCTACTTATCACCTGGCAAATGTGGTTGATGACCATTTGATGGGAATTACTCATGTGATTCGTGGTGAGGAATGGCTTTCCAGTGTTCCTAAGCATCTTTTACTTTATGAAAAATTCGGTTGGAAGCCTCCTAAAATGGCTCATCTGCCTTTGCTCTTAAATCCTGATAAGAGTAAACTCAGTAAGCGTCAGGGAGATGTGGCTGTCGAAGATTATTTGACTAAAGGTTATCTGCCGGAAGCTCTTCTTAACTTTGTAGCAATTTTGGGTTGGCATCCAAAAGGAGATAGAGAACTTTTTACTCTACAGGAGTTGGAAAAAGAATTTTCCATGAAGAGAATCACCAAAGCAGGTGCTGTTTTCGATGTGGAAAAACTGAATTGGATGAACGGACATTACATCCGCTCTCTCGATCTGATATACATCGCTGAAAAATCTAAACCTTTCTTTGAGAAAGCAGGTATCGACATCACAGATAAGGACAAATATCTGAAAGTTATTGCTAATGCCAGGATGCGAGTTTCCAAACTTTCTGATATTATTGAGCAATCGAAAATGTACTATCTTGATATGGAATTCAATGAAGAAGCTAAAAAAATAATTCTTGATGAAAATTCTCAAAATATTTATCAATATTGGATAGATGAATTGCAAAAGAAAGAAAATTGGTCAAAAGAAGATATTCTTGAACTTCAAAAAGAAACTATGGAAAACCTGAAAATTAAAGGAAAGTCATTTTTCGTTCCGATCAGGCTTGCTTTAATCGGTGCAGAACACGGACCGGATTTTCCTGCAATTATCAATATTCTGGGAAGAGAAGAGACCATAAAAAGATTCTCGAAAGTGTTGGATTTAAGTTAGCAAGGATAAAAAATGAAATATTTTAAAAAATTAATCGGTGAAAAATGTTATCTTTCTCCTATCAGCATAGAAGATGCTGAACAATATGCAGAGTGGTTAAATGACCTTGAAGTCTCAAAAAACCTGCTTGTAGCACATCAGCAGATAACTTTGCAGAAAGAAATTGAAATCCTCACTGAGATGAGTAAGAATCAATCCCAAATTTTTGGTATCATAGATATAAAATCGAAAAAACTGATAGGGAATTGCAGTCTCTTCAAAATAAATCATAGAAATAGAAAAGCTGAATTCGGAATATTTATCGGTGATAAAAAATTCTGGAATAAAGGTTACGGAACTGAAGCTGCAAAATTGATCCTCGATTATGGATTCAATATTCTGAATCTCAATAATATCATGTTAGAAGTTTTCAGCTATAATAAAAGAGCCATCAAATCTTATGAAAAAGTTGGCTTTAAAACCATTGGAAAACGACGGGAAACATTAATCATAGGAAATAAAAAATATGATGAAATTTATATGGATATTTTAGCATCAGAATTTGAAAGTGTTTATATTAAGAAGATTATGGAAGAGGATTAGGTTCAGGGTTCAGGGTTCAGGGTTCAGGGTTCAGGGTTCAGGGTT
>JABMPU010000126.1 GCA_013203665.1 Armatimonadota bacterium | reverse complement strand
GTAAGGAACGACGAGTCGAGACAAAGTGCGTATTCAAGCTACCTTCCCGACATATCGGGATCGTCGCAAGCTCCTTACAACTCGAAACAGCTCTTCCGCAGGTTCAGACTACAAATTGGAACCAGCAGGTAATTGAAATGAAAGTAGATGGAAGATATTTAAGAGAAAAATGACTTTGATGAAATGATAAAAACGTGAAAGAAAATGATTGACAGAAAAGTAATAAATCAATTTAAATATAATAGACACAAATGGAAAAAAAGGAGGAAAAGGTATGAAGACTAAATCATTTATTCTTGCGATATTTGTCTGTATTTTTCTTGCTGGTTGTGCTACATATCCTCGTAAGGTTGAATCAACTCAAAGAAGTAATTTAACAGTAGGAACAGTAAAGACAAAAATTATTAAAGGAGAAACAAAACAAGCAGAAATTTTAGAGATTTTTGGATCACCAAATCTTGTAACTAAAAATAAGAGTGATAATGAAGTTTGGAACTATAATAAGATGTCATTTGAAACTGCAACTGGTTCAGATGGAGGTACCTTAATATTATTTGGTGGTAGTCGCGCTTTATCTACATCAACTACAAAATCTTTTGACTTAATTATCACTTTTGATAATAATGATGTAGTTAAGGATTATAGTGTAATTTCAGCATCCTTTTAAATAAAAAAGGAGAACTATTGTGAGCAAAAAACATAAAGAAATTATATTATTACTTTCAATATTTTTTTTATTATCAGGTTGTGCAACTGCTCCAAGATTATCACCGATGCAAAAAAGAGCCATTACAACTAAAATCATTGAAGGTGGATATGAGAATATTTATAGATCAATATTAACAGTGCTCCAAGATCAAGGTTACATTATAAAGAATACAGATATGAATACAGGTTTAATAACTTCAACGATAGATAGAGAATCAGATTCTGGTTCACAATTTGCTCAAGCCCTATTCTTAGGGTATGTTGCAGATAAAGGTAGTGAAATAGATGTATCAATAATGGTTAATAAAGTAAATGATTCCAAATCGGAAGTAAGAATAAATATGCAAGAGGTTAAATACGGACAATCATCTAAATGGAGCGGTTCTAGTAAGCAAAATGTAAGGCATATATTGGATACTGAAATATATAATTCTCTATTTAATGAAATACAGATTGAAGTTAAAAGAAGAAAAGCACTTGAACAAGGTGATAATAAAAACTAGTTTTATCTTAGAAACAAGAAACCTAACTCACGCTTAACTAGACAGAAATCCAGACCGTCGCAGGTTCATTCATATTGATTGAACCGAAATGTTTTGATTCAAACTGCAAGTCTGAGCCAGTGGGAGAATGAAAGTTTAAAATAATTAGTTTTATAATCTATAACTCCAACTTCACTTTTTTCTTTGACACCAAAACCCCTATTGAAAATTTCACTTAATCGTTCTTAAAATAAAAAATAGAAAAATATTTGGAGAAAATATGAAATTAAAAAGGGAATTCATAGAAAAACTACCGAAAACAGATTTGCATGTTCACCTGGATGGATCTTTGAGATTGTCCACCATTTTTGATTTGGCAAAAGACCAAAATGTAAAACTTCCATCAAATGATCCGCAAGAGCTTAAGAAAATCGTCTGTTGCGGAAAAGATTGCAAAAGCCTGGATGAATACTTGAAAGCTTTCAAAGTTACACTGAGTGTATTACAGACAAAGCAGTCTCTGAAGCGTGCAGCTTATGAATTGGCAGAGGATGCAGCCAAAGAAAATATCCGCTATATGGAAGTACGATATTCTCCTATTCTGCATATGCAGAAAGGTTTGAAATTAACTGCAATTATCGATGCTGTATTGGATGGATTATTTTCAGCAGAAAAGGACTTTAATATAAAAACAGGTGTAATTGTTTGTGGAATCCGCAATATGGATCCTGAAACATCTTTAACTTTGGCAGAATTGACAGTTGCTTATAAAAATAAAGGTGTGATCGGATTTGACCTGGCAGGTTCGGAGTATAATTATCCGGCAAAAGAGCATAAAGAAGCGTTTTATCTGGCAATCAATAATAATATTAATATTACCATTCATGCTGGTGAAGCTTACGGTCCCAAAAGCATTCATGAAGCTCTGCACTATTGCAGCACTCACAGGTTGGGTCATGGAACACGTCTTATCGAAGATGGCGACCTTCTGAATTATGTGAATGATCATCGCATTCCTCTTGAAATCTGCATAACGAGCAATCTTCATTCAAAATCTGTTAAAACTCTAAAACATCATCCTCTGAGTTTTTATTATGATTACGGTTTGCGAGTTACTCTCAATACTGATAATCGCTTGGTTTCTGATACAACATTGACAGACGAATATATGCTGGCGATCAATAAATTGGGATTGGAATATACTGATGTTAAACACATCATTATTAATGGTTTCAAAAGTGCTTTCATACCTTACAGAGAACGTGTAGTCATTCTGAATAATGCTTTAGCAGAACTGGAAGCTATAGAGAAATCTGAAATGAAAGGCAAAATCAAGATAGAAGAAAAAATGTAAAATATCTAATAATTTTTATTTGGAGATGAGATGGAAATAATTTACCTAATTTTAGGGATAGTTCTGGGTGGATTGATTATCGGTTTATTTTTGAAATCAAAAAAAGGGATTTCCAAACAGGAAGCAGATAATTTGAATAGAAAAATTATCGAATTAACAGAAGAAAGAAGTAATGCTGAAGCTAAAAAAAGTCTTTTAGCAGAAGATTTAATAATAAATAAAGAAGAACTTTCAAATGAAAGAGAAAAGATTCTTTCATTAAATTCTGCTTTTTCAGAGGTGAATACGAAAAATGAGAATCTTCTGGAAAAATTAGAAAATCAGAAAAAAGAAATTGAAGAAATGCAAACTAAATTTTCCGATGCCTTTGAAAATCTGGCGAATAAAATATTTGAGGAAAAAAGCAGCAAATTTACCGAGAAAAACAGAGCAAATCTTGATGAGATTCTCAAACCTCTTAAAGAAAAAATAATGGAGTTCGAAAATAAAGTAGAATTCACGCATAAAGAAAATCTGAAAACCAATATTTCCCTGATAGAACAAATTCGAAACCTGGAAAAACTGAATAAACAAATCAGCGATGATGCTTCAAATCTTACCAAAGCTTTGAAAGGTGATGTGAAAGTTCAGGGAAACTGGGGAGAAGTTATACTGGAAAAAACTTTAGAAGAATCGGGATTACGAAAAGGGATCGAGTACGAAACTCAAGGTAGAGGAATGGGTTTGAAAAGTGAAGAAGGAACTCCTTCCAAACCTGATTTTATTATCAAATTTCCAGACAATAAACACATAATTATAGATTCAAAAGTTTCTTTAATTGCCTATGAAAGATTAGTGAATTCGGAAACTGAAGAACAGAAAAAAGGTTACAGAAAAGAATTGGAGAGGTCTATTAGATCTCATGTTGACGACCTGCATAACAAACACTATCAAACCAGAGAAGGATTGAATACACCGGATTATGTTTTCTTGTTTATGCCTATTGAAGCCAGTTTTACGATAGCTTTGCATCCAGATAGCTCTTTATTCAAATATGCTTTAGATAAAAAAGTAATAATTATTGGACCTAGTGGATTAATGGCTATTTTAAGAACAATCGAATCTATCTGGCGCCAAGATAACCAGACTAAACATGCAATGGAGATCGCTCGTCAAAGTGGAAATCTTTATGATGCCTTTGTGCGGATGTTGGAAGATTTGGATAAAGTCGGAATAAATATCGAAAGGTCAAATAGATCATTTCAAGATGCAATTAAAAAACTTTCCACAGGAAAAGGAAACCTGATTTCGAGAGTAGAAAACATCAAAAAACTGGGAGCAAAAGCAAGTAAAAACATTCCGGAAAAATTTATTGAGGATGATGTTCCTGAGATGATTGAATAATACATTCCAAAACCTATCCTCAAGCATTTTCTTCGTAAGAAGTTTCACAGAGTTTTTGTTGCATTATTCTTCCCTCTCTTTACAAAAGAGACAATGTATATCTATTGGCGGAGGGATTGTGAGTGAGTTTTATAAAAATATTTGAATATCTTTAAGAGAACTTCTACTTCGTTTATCTCTGCTGTTTCTTTAACGATAAAATATATTCTCGATTTCCCTCAAATTTTTTAATCAATACTTCATCATTTAATTCCCTTGCAATTTTCAATGCTTTCTTAATATACTCAGTTGCCCTATTAATATCTTTTTGTTCAAAATAAGCAAAACCGATATTATTATAAATTAATGAAGTATGAGGATGTAATTCTCCAAATATTTCCAGAATAATATTAAGAGCTTTCTGGAAATAATTTATTGCTTTATTATATTGTTGTTTATTGAAATATGATATGCCAATATTAAAATAAATCATTGCTGTATTTGGATTTATTATTCCTATATTATTAATATAAATATTTAAGGCTCTATTTAAAAATTCTAGAGCTTTATTATATTTTTTTTGATTATTATAAGATGTACCTATGCAATGGAATGAATCAGCAATATTTAGATGTTTTTCTCCAAAAATTTCTAATCTAATCTGTAAAGATTTAAAATAAAAAGTAATTGACTTATCAAATTCTTCTTTATTATCATAAGCTAAACCAATATTATGATAGAAAATTGCATTATATGGATGTTTTTCTCCGTTTATTTTTATATTTATATCTAATGATTTCTCATATAATTCTATTGCCTTATCATATTCTCCTATATTTCTATATGTTTCACCGATATTATTATAAGCAACTGCAGTTAATGGATGTTTTTCTCCAAATATTTTCAAATTAATCTTTAATGCTTCCATATAAAATTCTTTTGCATCATTATATTTCCCTTTTTTTTCATAATAAAATCCAATACTTGAATAAGAATTTGCAGTTGAAGGATGTATTTTTCCAAATATATCTAGTTTTATTTCTAATGCTTTATTTTCATATTTAAATGCTATATCATATTTACCTTTTTGACTATAAGCTGAACCAATATTATGAAATGAAGTTACAGTAGAGGGATGTTTTTCTCCATAAATAGCTTTGAAAATATTTAAAGCAATATTAATATTTTGAATTGCTTTATCATATTCACTAATATTAATATATATACGGCCAATATTATCATAATCAATTGCAGTTTCGTTATTTTTTTTCCCCAATATTTCCTCATCTATCTTTAATGCTTTATGATAATATTCTAATGATTTATTATAATTTCCTTTATCTTCATAAGTTAATCCAATATTATTATATATTTTTGCAACATGATTATGTCTTTCACCAAAAATATCCTGATAAATTTTTAAAGCTTTTTTATAATAAAATATTGCTTTATCATATTCTGCTTGTTCATTAAATAATAATCCTATATTATTATAAGAGATTGCAGTATGGGGATGTTTATCTCCTAGTACATCCAGCCTAATCTTTAATGCTTTATTATGGTATTCAAATGCTTTACTATACTTTGCTTTATCTCTGTAGGCTTCGCCTATATTATTATAATAAGTAGCAATATATATATGTTTTTCACCATATTTTTTCTTATCTATTTCAAGTGCTTTATTAAAATAAATAATAGACTTATTAAAATATCCTTTTTTATAAAGTATATCTGCATAAAAGTACAGATAATCTATGTTTTGCGGGTTTATATTCACAGCTTTTTCTGATTGGAGGAGGGAGTTATTATAATCTAATTCTATATAATAGGAGCGAGCTTTTAAATAAGAAAAGAAAGCAATTTCATCCTGCTTTTCTTTTTCGTATTTATCCAATGTATCACGGAATTTATTATATTCGAATTTAAAATAATACTTTTCAGCTTTTGTAAGAGTCTGTTTATAATCTGCTTTTTCATTTTCTTTACGGACTTTTTCCAAATCTATTTTTAATTTGTCTCTTTCTTCTATTGTTTTTTCCAATAAAGATTTTAATTTATCATATTCAATAATAAAATCTTTTTTTGCATATTTCTTTGCTTCTTTAATAATATCTGTTTTTTCCAGTTGTTCTTTTGTTTCAACTTTTTCAAGAATCTTTTTAATTATTTCATTAGTTTCTTCATTCTTTATAATATTCTTTTTTTGTGTTATCTTATCACTTAATTCACGAATTTTATGTAATTCTTCATAATAAATTTTAATTAGAAACTCTCTTGCTTCGATTGTAGCAGAAGGAGAATCATCAAAACTATTGGGATTAATATCTTCAGGCTTTAGAATCTGTTCTTTGAGCTTAATATTATTTAGCATAATCTCATAATTTTCTTGGCGAGAGAGGAAACATTGTTCTTGTTTACCTAATTTATTATTATATTTATCAAAAAATCTTTTTTGAGTATTGTCGAGAGCAGTCCAAACCTGTCTTATTATTTTATCATCTTCATAACCGATGATTTTCTTAACAAAAGCTGGTAATAATGATGTAATTAAACCTGTACCGACATCTTTATAAATCATTCCTCTCTCCTCAAAATAATCCCAAACCGCTTATCCTATCGTAAAATGAATTGTAACTGTTAGAGGTCAAGATGAAAACCTATATTTTCAGAGAACAAGCAGTAATAACCATTGTTAAAGTGAAGCTTCAGAAAGTTATTGTGTGATCCGTTTCCATCCGCGAAAATCCGCTTGTCAAGCCATAGTCTTGACGACGGCTGGTGAGCTAAATCTTCCCTGCCAGTTTCCTCAGCACGAAGCTGGCAGCCCACATTCCCATAATAGCTGGCAGATAAACAACCGAACCCAGAGTTCCTCTTTTTCTTCCCCGCCCGGAAATCCATTCTGCTTCTGCTCCGGCTTCATGAGTAAATTGAGCGATTGGTTTTTCATAGGAATAAATGACAGGTATTCCTTCTGTAATTCCTCTTCTGTGAAGATACTTCCGCACTTTTTTTGCCAGGGGACAAATCCGGCTTTTGGAAATATCACAAAGTTCTATTTTGGATGGATCAAATCTGCTGGCTGCTCCCAACACAGAAATGACAGAAATTTTCTTTTTATAAACTGCTTCAAGCAATCCGGATTTCGGTCCCAGGCTATCAATCGCATCAACCACAAAATCTATATTTTTAAGCAGAAAGTCTCTGGATTCAATAGCACAAAAATCGGAATAAATATCCACTTTTGCATTGGGATTGATATCCAGAATTAGCTCTTTCATCGCTTCAGTTTTCATTTTGCCAATTGTACTGTGTAAAGCTTGTGATTGACGATTGAGATTGGAAAGGCTCACTTTATCAAAATCTACTAATAAAAAAGCTCCGATTCCACTTCGTGCTAATGCTTCCGCAGCAAATGTACCAACGCCGCCAAGACCCATAACAGCAACCCTTGTTTTGCGAAATATTTCTATCGCTTCCTTTCCGAAAAGTAGTTCTGTTCTTGAAAATTGATTCATATTTTATTGCCGCGAAAATGCACAAAAAGCACAATATTTTTAAACTTAACAAGTTTTGGCAACTTGTGAAGTTTTAATATTTTAAATAAAGCCACTAAGAGCACGAAGAAAACCTTTTTTATTTGGAATAAAATAATCCCCAATATGGTCGTTCTTCTCTACGAGTGAGCGTGTTATTACAAAAAAAAGTTCATGGATATCGCTTTAAAAGCAACACGCAGCTCTATCAATTAATTATACCCAAAAATTATTACATTTTAGATTTTGACAATTTTGAATCATCGAGAACTTTCTCTAACAAGATTGTAAGATCATATTTTTCAGATTGAGTCTTTAGATAATTTAAATCAAGTTTATCAAATTGAACTCGAACTACTCCTAGAACATCATTCCATTGTTTTTCGGAAACTTCTCCTCCCAAACGAAACCAACGAAGTTTCTGAATAATAATATCTTCAGCAGATGCTATAAAAATCTCTTTATTAATCTTATCCGGAATGAAGTAATGAACACGACGGGACATTTCATCCTGAAAAGCTCTATTATCGGGAACAAAAATATCGGCTTTATATATCGTTTTCAAATGAATAATATTAAAGGAACTTTTATGCTCGATCGCTTCTTCTACCATATTTTCATCAATATAAAATTCTTCTTTGAATGCATCGATTAATTTTGGAATAATCGTATTATTAATATCAGCAATAAAATCGATATCTTGAGTTGCCCGAGGAATTCCCTGTAAAGAGCTTGCTAAAGAACCACCGATAAAATATGGGATATTTAATGAATCGAAAATGGAAGTTACTTTTTCAACTATTTCCAAAGGTCCGGGAAACTTCATTTTAATATCCTTTTTCTTGCGGATCCCAGTTAAACACTTTTATCATAATATCTCTCGGTAGCCAGAGAGATGCCAATCTTAACCTCAACTCTTTTTCCGAAATTTTGCCGTATTGACGATTAATCCTGGCAGCAGCAAGCTTTTGTACTGCTATTGTCAGATCATTGACCTGCTTCAACTTTTGATAAACAGGAAGCTGACGATATCCTTCGATCAATATTTGCGATATCCTGGGATTGTCATCGATTTTTTGTAATGATTGCATATTAACTCCTGTTTTTTTACGTTTTTAATTAATTTTTTTCATCTTTTTATGCAAAACTAATTTCATTCAGATATTCATTATTTAGCCACGAAAATGCACAAAAGGCACAATATCTTTTAAACTTAACAAGTTTTCTTAAAAAAAACTAACCAAACAACATTTGAAAATTCTCAAATTGCTTTTTCTTCAGAACATCTTTATTGATACTCGTTTTTTCGGAAACTTTATCTATAACCCAGAGAAGATTTTTTAAATGATTAAAATCAGCTTTTGAGTTTTCAGGTTTTTGATAAGGTGCATCGGTTTCAAAAAAGAAAAATCCTCTTTTCATTATAAATTCAAGAACTTTTGTATTTGGAATTTTTGCGTTCAAAGAAAATGCAAGATCATACCTTGAGAACAATTCTGTAATTTCTAAAGAAGCATTAAAACTATGCAAAAATCCACGCACTTTGGGGAAGTTTTGTTTAAGAATTTTATAAAGCACATAATATCTTTTCACAGTATGAAAGATAACAGGCAGGTCATAATTCTTTGCCAGATCGAGCTGTTTGAGCAGAATCTTTTTTTGCCATTCGGAATTATCTTTCCGTCCATCCAAACCGATTTCACCGATGGCAATTATTTTCTGCTCATCACATAATTTAGTTAAATTATCAAAATCCTTTTCCGAGCTTTTTTCATAATTTGGATGGATGCCTGCGCACCATTTGATAAACTTGTTAAATTTTTGAAATTTAGCAAGTTTTATGCATTCATATTCCTCTTTGCAGAGAGCAGAAGAAATGAAATCGGTTATTCCCAGTTGAGATGCTTCAGATATTTCTTTTTCCAGATTCTCGGAAATTCTTTCTTCACTCAAATGACAGTGAGCATCTATCCAACCGGGATCAAACATATTTTCCTATAAAAAACTTGCCATCCAGTAGCTGCCGGATGGCAAGTTATAAAATTAAAACCTGAATTCAACACCGAAATTCATGGTTTTTATAGTTTCGTCTTTACCTTTGATTTTTCCGTTTCCATCCAGATCAACATATCTTTCCTGGTAAGTTCCTACAAGAACAGTATTGGCAGACATGGTATAACCAAGTTTCCCTTCAATTAAAGATGATGGTGTTTTGAAATATTTAAGTTTTTCAAAACCTGTCTGAGAATAATTAACCTCAGCAATATTTAGTTTCGGTATAAATGTATTATTAAAAGCAAGTTTTCCCCACAAAGATTTTACGTTTTCATCATCTTCACCGTACATATCTTCATAAGAGACGGTTAATTTGAGCACATTAAAAAGGTCTGAAGTTAAACTAGCATACCAGCCTTTGGATTCAGTAGTATAATCCAGCAAAGATTCTTTTAGGATAACTGAGTCACCGTACACAACTGCTCGTTGCTCCTCGTAAAGATTATTGAAATAAGCAGGCATAAAATCATCCTGGTACATTCTGAATTCCAGATTCATATGAAAAATCAGGAATTTGGAATAAAATCCCGGAAAGATAAAGCCCATTTTATGATCAACGATTTGAGCTAATTCACCATAATGACTGAAAAAGAAAAGGTCGGTTTGTAATAATGGAATTTCGTAATCAACTCCGAAAACTGTGATACCTTCTTCTCCAAGTTCGCTCATAGAAGGATTTCTCAGCTCATTCAGAGTAGGTGAATTATAAAACCAGTTTTCAAAAGATGATTGAGATGAATCCGGGAAAAGCTCTTCATAAAGACTTTGATAAAATTCAATTTCATAATCTACTAAATTGTGATAATCTTCATCATCGGGAAAGTCATCAAAAACATTGGCGTAATTATCATCATCAGAATCGAGCAGTCCGTTATACTGGTTTGCATCATGAACAACTGTAGCACCGAATTTAATGTTACTGATTATCGGAAGATTCATTTCTTTTAATGGTGCAGCTACTACTCTTCCAGCTAAAATATCGTTTTCGGTTATATTTGAAGTGAATACTTCCAATTCCAAACCGGCAAACGGAAGTTTACCTCCCAACTGAACTCCGAGCTGTCTTACCTGGGGATATCTTAACATATTCGAGTAATCTTTCATAATCAGTCCGTGACCTAAAGTATAATATGGAAATCCTCCAATTTTACCAAAAAAGGAATCACCTCGCTGACCATAACGTAAATAATAAATCTTATTTACGTAATCCTCAAATTCATCCCAATCCTCTTCCCGAACGTTTCCTTCGCTGTCTATCAGGAGCTCGATATCCAATCCTAAACCGAATTTACCAAGAACCAGCTCCGGCATCAGACGGATTTGTGAATATGTTTCTCCACCCATCAAAACAGTGCCAATTCCTCCACCCATATTAAGCCCGTTAGATGCGGGTTCTTCATCCTGAGCAAAGATTAAAATCGGAATAATCAGCATTAATAAAAAGAATACTTTTTTCATCTTGATTTACCTCCAATATTATTTACTTGAAAATAAAACGAATGTTTTCAGTGTCAAGAATATTATCGGAAAAGAAGAATTTACCGGATTCAATGGTATAATTGGAAACAGTGCTTTCATTGTTTTTATGGACAAAAATAAAGACCTTTTTTTCCTGTTCAAAAAGGTCTTCCAATCTTAAATCATCAGAGGGTTTCATGAAATATAAATATTTGGCTGAATGGGTTAATAATTATAAAAACCTGAATATAATTGTAAAAGAAATTAAAAGGTTTGAAGACCAGTTTGCCATTTTCTTCCAAAAGGAAAGTCAATTTCTCCAGATCAACTTATCTTCTGAAGATAGTTTTTGTTTCTTTACCGAATCGAGAAAATTACCTTTTTTACCAGATAAAAGATTAATGATTTTCAATAATCATCTTTCAAAAGCAAAATTGGAAAAGATCGATATTTCAGAGAAAGATAGAATTATAATGCTTGAGTTTTCAAAAGTGGATATTTACAATCAAAAACAAAACTATCTTCTAATTATTGAATTAATAAACCGTTTCCAGAATCTCATTTTGACCAAATCGGATAATGTAATAATTGATTGCTGGAAAAAAATAAGTTTTGCTGAAAATAAACAAAGGCAGATTCTTCCGGGCGCAAAATATATGATTCCGGATTCAGAATATAAAAATATTATGGAAGAGATTCATTTTCCCATCGCCTTCGATTCCAATTTAAAAATAATTGAAAATTCTCAAAAAGAGGATAACTATAATCAAATTAATCTTTTCTTTAAGCATCTTTATTATGATGGCATCCTAAAACGAAGAAATGAAAAACAAAAACAAAAGCAAATCAATCATTTTGAAAAACAAATCCGAAAAAAGCTGAAAAAGCTGAAAAAATTAGAGATAGAACTTGCTGATGCAGAAGAAGAAAATATTTGGAAACAAAAAGCTGAACTTCTCAAATCAAGTTTTGATAAAATAAAAAAAGGTATGAATTCTATAAAACTGAAAAATTATTTTTTGGATGGTTTTCCTGAAATTGAAATAGATTTATTCTCAGAGAAAAATGCTCAGCAAAATATAAATTATTATTTTAAAAAATATAAAAAAGGAAAAAATTGTAAAGAGATAATTGCCCGGCAGATTACAAAAACAGAAGATGAAATTGAGATAATAAAAAGAGAAATTCAAAAAATTGATGAAGATTTTATTATCGAAGAAAAAAGTGGTACAGAAAAAACTAAGAGAGAAGAGATTAAATATAAAAAATTGAAGGTTGACGGAAATTGGGAAATAATTATCGGTAGAACCAGTAGAGAAAATGATTTGCTCACCACGCGATTTGCCAAACCACACGATTGGTGGTTTCATACACGGATATTTCGGGGTACGCATGTAATTCTGAGGAATCTGGCTAAGAAGGAATTGCCGGAAAATCTAAAAATTATTTGCTGCAGACTTGCTGCTTATTTCAGCAAAGCAAAAAAATCTTCCAATGTGCCTGTGGATTATACTCAGATTCGTTTTGTGAGAAAACCTAAGGGAAGTCCAACCGGTTATGTGGTTTATACAAATCAGAAAACTTTATTTGTTGATCCGCTTAGCATGAGAGAAGCGTCAGAAATTATCAGGAGTTTGTAATGATAGGTTTAGAAAAGGGAATCGTAAAATTAGCTGAATATGATGAAAATTGGCAGGAAATTTTTGGAAATGAAAAATTAGAACTTCAAAAAATTCTTGATGATAAGGCAATAGATATTCAACATATAGGAAGTACATCCATTCCAAAAAGTTGTGCCAAACCTATCATCGATATCCTGATTGGTGTGAAGTCTATGAAAACCGCAGACGGATGCATCAAACCTTTAATCAAATTTGGATATGAATTCAAAGGCGGAAAAGGAATTCCAGGAGGCTATTTCTTTGCAAAATCAATTGGAGAAATACGGACACATCACTTGCATATAATTACCCATAATTCACAATCCCAGGTTGAACATATTGTTTTTCGTGATTACTTAATACATCATAAAGAATTCAGGAGAAAGTATTGCGATCTGAAAAAAGAACTCGCAGCCAAGTTCAAAAATGATCGTGAAGCTTATACAGATGCAAAATCTGATTTTATTGAAAAAGTTGTACAATTAGCTCTCAATAATCGTGAGAAATAGATGCCCGGCAATAAAGCAGTTGTTTTAGTTAGCGGTGGAATGGATAGTTTGGTAACAACAGCCATCGCTAAAAATGAATGTGATGAGATTTATTCTCTGCATGTGAATTATGCCCAGAAAACTCAAAAGAAAGAACTTGAATCATTTAAGAAAATTGTAGGATTTTACAAACCTGAAAAAAGCCTAATTACAGATATTAGTTATTTAAAACAAATCGGAGGTTCCAGTTTAACAGATGAAAAAATATCAGTAATAAATCATAATAAAACTTCAGAAATTCCAGATTCTTATGTACCTTTCAGGAATGCTCATCTCATCTCAATAGCGGTTTCCTGGGCAGAAGTAATCAGAGCGAATCGGATTTATATCGGTGCTGTAGAAGAAGACAGTTCCGGTTATCCGGATTGCAGGGAATCTTTCTTTAAACAACTTGAAAAAGCAATCGCTTTGGGAACTAAAAACGAAACTAGGATTGAAATTGTTACTCCCTTAATTCACAAAACAAAATCTGAAATTATCAAAATCGGAAAAGAATTAAAAGCTCCATTTGAGTTCAGTTGGAGTTGTTATAAAAATAATGAAATTGCCTGCGGTTTGTGTGACAGTTGTTTCCTGCGAATAAAAGCTTTTAAAGAAATCGGAATAATTGACCCGATTCCTTATGAAATAGAAATCAAGTGGTTTTAGAATGAGTGATTTGAATCTTTCCTTAAACTCACTCCCGACCCCCTCTCTTTGGAAAAGAAAAAGAGGGGTTAGGGGAGTTAGAAGATGAACTCTGATTCAACTGAAAAGATAGTTGTGATAATTGCCAATGGTGACACTCTAAAACAGAAGTTAAAAAATTGCATTTCTGAAGAGGATGCAATTATTGCGGTGGATGGTGGTGTAATAAATTGTCAAATCGTAAATATTATTCCTGATTTTATTGTTGGCGATTTGGATTCGATTCGTTTTGATCTGAAAAAATATTTTCCTGCTGCTGAAATAATTCACAATCCGGACCAGGAAACTACTGATATGGAGAAAGCGCTGAACCTGGCAATTTCTCTTCATCCAAAGAAAATAAATGTTTTCTCTGCTTTTGGAAAACGAACAGATCACACTATTGGAAATATCCTTATTTTTCATAAGATGATAAAGCTGATTTTGGATAAATCCATTGAATTGGAGATTTTTGATAACTTTGGGAAAATGAGGGTATTAAACTCTGGAACGCATGAAATCAAAGGAGAAATTGGTTCCACAGTTTCGCTTTTTTCTATCGATCCAATTCAGAATCTAACTTTAAAAGGATTTCGATATAATCTGAAAAATCAAGATTTCCCGAACAATTTTCTGGGAATCAGCAATGTTTATGAATCTGAAATTTGTGAAATCAATTTTGATTCGGGAATACTTTTTTTGTATGATGTTTTTTCAGATCCTAACTCGGATAAACCGAAACCAAAAAATTAGCAACGAACAATATCTAACAAAAAATAAAATAAGTTCGTTGTTGTTAGTGTTTGTTAGCTGCTAAATAAATTTTTTTGCTCCCGAAGGCGTTCGGGATAAGGATATAAAATTAAGTGATTAAAGTAAATTTATGATAATAAAAAATGGACTGGTTGCATTACCTGGGAAAGATGATTTTTCCAAATTAGATATCAAAATTGAGAATGGAAAAATTATCAAAATCGCAGAAAATATTGCTGACAAAAACGAAGTAATCGATGCATCCGGACTTTTTGTTTTTCCAGGAGGAATAGACCCTCATGTTCATTTTAATGATCCGGGTTATACTTTTAATGAAGATTTTTATCACGGTAGCTGTGCTGCTGCTTCCGGTGGAATTACTACTGTTATTGATATGCCCTGCACGTCTATTCCGCCAATCACGAACAAACAAAATTTAGAAAAAAAACTCGCTGTTGTACAAAAGAAATCTATTATGGATTTCGGATTGTTTGGCGGCATTTCCGCTCAATCCTTTACAAAAGGTTTCCCAGAAAATGTGTATGAAATTTCTAAATATGTTCTGGGTTATAAGACTTATTTTATTTCAGGAATGGAGACATTCGGTCGTTTGGAAAAATATCAATTTAAGCAGGTTTTACAAAAAGTAAAAGATTTGGATTTACCTGTTCTTGTTCATGCGGAGGATTACGATTATATCGAGTCTGCAACTGAATTTTATAAGAAACAAGATTCGAGTATGAAAAATTATTATCTTTCCCGACCCGAAACTGCAGAAATACTTGCTGTTAAAACTGCTACAGAAGTTGCAAGAGAAACCGGTTGTGAATTGCATATTGTTCATGTGAGCTGTGCAGAAGCAGCGAAATTTTTAGTAGAAAATAAAATATCTTTTGAAACTGCTCCTCATTACTTAGAATTTGATATTTTAGATTTTGAAAGAATCGGCTCAGCCTTGAAGACCACTCCTCCGGTCAAATCTCCGGAAAATAAAGTGAAATTATGGCAGCTTCTTGCAGAGGGAAAAATAAATTTTGTAGCTTCGGATCATGCTCCTTCTCCTAAAAAAAAGAAAAATACCGGTTCGATCTGGACAGATTATTCAGGAATTCCGGGAACCGGAACATTAATTCCATATTTGTTTTCGGAAGGATTTTTGAAAGGAAGATTAAGTTTACAGAGATTTCTTGATGTTACATCCAAGAATACTGCTAAAAAATATAGAGTTTCCCATAAAAAAGGCTCTATCGAAATTGGAAAAGATGCAGATTTTGTTTTGATCGATCCTAATAAAAACTGGATTGTTGAAGGTGAAAAATTTCTATCTAAAGGTAAAATCACTCCTTTTGAAAGCTATAAATTTAAGGGAAAAATTATAAAAACAATCTTAAGAGGAAAAGTGATTTATGATTCAGAACTTGGTATAACTGCTGATGCGGGCTTTGGAAATTTTATAACAAAAGAGTAAAATAAGATGAATATTGAAGGAATTGTATTGGCAGCAGGATTTTCCAGCAGAACGGGAAAATTCAAAATGGAAATGCTGTTAGCTGGCAAAACTTTGATCGAACGAAGTGTGGAAAGCCTGGATAAAGTATGCTCCAAAATAATTGTGGTGGCAGGATACAAAAGCGAGAGGATTAAGGAAATCCTGAAAAGCTATGAAAAAGTGGAAGTGGTTTTCAATAAAGAATTTGAAAAAGGAATGTTCAGTTCAGTTAAGGTTGGAATATCTCAAATAAAAACGGAGAAGTTTTTTCTGCTTCCGGGTGATATTCCATTCGTAAAAGAAAAAGTTTTTAGGAAACTACTTTCCAAACAAGGTGATATTGTCATTCCTGTTTTTCAAAGTAGAAAAGGTCATCCGGTTTTGATTAACAGCTCTCTGATAATTGAAATTCTGGATGAATCTGAGGATTCTAATCTGAAATTATTTATTGATAAAAAAGGCTTCACAACTGTGGAAGTGCAAGATGAAGCAATTCTAATTGATATCGATACCGAAGAAGATTATCTGAATTATAGTCCATCCGTAAAATGCTGTTTCGAGTTGTAAGGAGCTTGTGACGACGACTCGAGGTGGCTTGAACACGCACTTTGTCTCGACTCGTCGTACCTTACGAGTCGAAAAACCCGAGTTTACGGACAGACTCTGAATTTTAAGGAAAATATTGTCTTATGAGAATCTTAAAAGAATTATTCAGCAGCATCCCAGCATATCCGGTAAAAGAAGTTTTTGCCGGTGTTTTTGATATTTTGGTTTGGAGCCAAAATCTTGGAATCGCCACAACTGTTATGGAAGAACAACTTCCTCACGCTGGAATCAGAAACTCGAAAAACTTATTAACAAAAAATACCAGAGAACTTGCTGAATATGTTTTTTCTGAAAACTGGCTGGAAGCATCTCTGGGAATGGCAGCGATTAACAGTGCTTTGCCAATCCGGACAAAAGCTCGGATTATCAATGCTCAAGAGATAATCTTACAAAAAGGAAGAGAAAAAAAGGTTGGGATTATCGGGCATTTCCCGTTTGTTGAAAAGTTTAAAAATCAATTTGAAGAATTATTTGTTTTTGAAAAAAATCCTCGAAATAAAGATTTATGCGAGAAAGAAATTCCAAATTTTCTACCGCAAGCTGATGTGATTGCCATTTCTTCCACAACTCTCACAAATCATACTTTTGAAAACATTATGCAAAATATCAAAAAAGATAGTTTTGTGATTTTGCTCGGACCGACTTCACCTGTTTCTCCCATTCTTTTTGATTTTGGAATCGATGCTGTTTCCGGTGTTTATTTTGATGACAACGAAAAAAGCATTCTTACTCAGGTTAAAGAAGCAACTCCATACAGATTTATCAAAGGAAAAAAATATGTAACGATTTTCCGGGAGGATTATATTGGTTGATTTTTATGAAGAAATCGCTCAAATAAAAAAAGAAGGAAAAGAAGCTGTTCTTGTTCAAGTGGTTGATATCAAGGGTCACGCACCTTCACAAATCGGCTCTAAAATGATTGCATTTCCGGATGGAGAAAAAATGGGAACTGTTGGTGGAGGAGCGATTGAGTATATTGCTTTGCAGAAAATCAAAGAAATCCTGCAAACGAAAAAGAGCATTTCCATAAAATATTCTCTCAATAAAGATGAAGAAATTTTGGATGAAAAAGAAACAGGAATGATTTGTGGAGGAGAAGCCACACTTTTTTTTGAATATATCGGTTCCTTTCCAAATTTGTATATTTTTGGAGCCGGTCATATTGGGAAATTTCTGGTTTATCATCTGAAAAATTTGAATTATCAAACCTTAATTATCGATTGCAGAGAAAATGAACTTGATAAAATTGAAGATGTTCAGAAGATTTGTATTGAAAAATATAAAGATGTCTTTAAGAATCATACTTTTATAAAAAATAGTTTTTTTATCATTGTCACGCATTCTCACAAGTATGATTTTATGATTCTTAACCAGATTTATGAATCCGATTTGCAGCCAAAATATATTGGTGTAATTGCTTCAAAAGCTAAAGCACAAGAAATGAGAACACAACTTTTGGAAAATGTTGAAAAAAAAATTAATCTGGACATTTTGTACTCTCCAATTGGATTGAATACAGGCGGAAAATCTCCATCTGATATTGCCATTTCAATTATCTCGGAGATTCAGACGATTTATTTTGGTAAAGAGAAACATAACCATTGTAGGATAAGTTGAAGTAGATTCCCGCTTCCGCGAGAATGACAGTACCCTTTACATTTCTGTCATTCCCAACTTGATTGGGAATCTGAACGAAGCTCTATTGGAACCGAGGGTGTGTTAGAAATGTGCAAAAAACAACAGATGTTCTCAACTCGTATTTCATCACGAGTCAAGTCCATCCTATAAATTTGATTTATAAATGGAGTTATTATGAAAAATGAATGTAGGATTACAAGCTGGAATGACTTGCAGGATAAATTATTTGAAGATTCCTGGAATCCTGAGATTGGCAGGTTTCGTTCCAGATTTGCTTTCAGAGGGCTTTGCAATGTGGATTATAGATTGGAAACAACTCTGATACGTCTGGGTGGAAATTTTGAAGAGATGGAAAATCATCTGCTCAGGAATTTTATCAAATATGCACACCGAAGTGTTGTAGAGCACGATTCCATCTGGAACTGGCTGGCTGTGGCTCAACATCATGGACTGCCCACCAGAATTTTAGATTGGACTTATTCTCCGTATGTGGCAATGCATTTTGCCACAGCAGATATCGACAGATTCGATATTGATGGGGTGATCTGGGCTGTAAATTATATTGAAGCTCATAAAATGCTTCCATCCAAACTGAAAATGGAATTGAAAAAAGAGGGAGCAAATGCTTTTACAGTTGATATGATTTTTAACGCAGCCGGGTCTTTTCAGGAATTTTCCAATCTATCACCGGATAAGGATTTTGTGATATTTATAGAACCACCTTCTTTGGATGACAGATTTATAAATCAGTATGCTTTTTGTTCTATTTCCTCCAATCCGCAATTAGTGTTGGATGATTGGTTGAAAAATTATCCCGAAATCTGGAAGAAGATAATAATTCCTAAAGAATTGAAATGGGAAATTCGCGATAAACTGGATCAGGCAAACGTTACGGAAAGGGTTTTATTTCCTGGTTTGGATGGATTGAGCCAATGGCTGAAAAGGCAGTATGCTCCGAAAGAGTAGGGAAAAATCCTGCAATCGCTTCTCTCAATGAAACTTGCATTTAGCAATTTCAGGGTTGGTGAAAGTAGAAAAAAATAGATGATAGAAACCTTGAAAGGATTAAGTTCGGAGAAATTTTGAGAGAAATCCTGCAATCGCTTCTCTCGGCGAAACATGCATTTAGTAATTTCAGGGTTGGAATATTTGAAATAGAATTTGTGAAAGAAACCTTGAAAGGGTTAAGCTGGGAGACC
>JABMPU010000014.1 GCA_013203665.1 Armatimonadota bacterium | reverse complement strand
TTAATTCAAGAGAATTATTTGCTTTTTTCCAATTTATTTTCATCCCAATCTGATTTCAAGAAATCCTTGGAATATTACAAACTTTATTCTGACATTAAAGACAGCATTTTTACTGTAGAAAGCAATGATAGAATAGACGAAATAAAAGCTAACCTCGAAAAAAAGCAAAATGAAATATCGAAAAAATACAATATAATAAGAGAAAAAAGTCTTTTTCATAAGATATTAGAACTTAGGTTGTTACTTATTATTTCTCTTAGTTGTTTAGTCGTTATCCTACTATATTACGTATATTGGACCCAAAATATAGATAATAAAGATTTGAAGTTACAAATTACTAAACGCGAAAAAGCAGAGGAAACATTAATAAGCTCGGAAGAAAGATTAAAAATCTTATTTGAATCTGCTCCCGATGCTTATTACCTGAGTGACCTTAAAGGAACTTTCATTGATGGAAACAAAGCTGCTGAAGATTTAATTGGATATAAAAAAGAAGAATTAATTGGAAAAAGTTTCTTAAAAATTAAACTCTTATCTGCAAAAGAATTACTTAGAGCGTCGAAGCTTTTGTTGAAAAATGTTCAGGGTAAAGGTACAGGTCCTGATGAATTTATTTTGAATCGCAAAGATGGCAGTCAGGTTTCAGTGGAGATACGAACTTATCCTGTACAAATCAAAGATAAAACTGTGATTCTTGGAATTGCACGTGACGTTTCAGAGCGCCAGAAGGCTGAGGAAACACTGCGGGAGAGTGAGGAAAAGTATCGAACTCTGGTAGAAACAATAGTAGAAGGAATTGGCAATGTAGATATAAATGAAACATTTACTTATGTAAATAAGGCAGCAGCTGATATTTTCGGATATACAAAAGATGAAATGATAGGTAAGAACATGAAGGAATTTACATCACCTGAAATGTTCCAGCAAATTCTTGAGTACACTACAGTAAGAAAAAAGGGTGATTCAAGCTTTTATGAAATTCCGATACTGAGAAAAAACGGTGAACAAAGAATTATTACAGTAACATCAACTCCCATTTTTGATAAAAATGGAAAATATCAGGGTGCATTTGGAATATTTCACGACATCACCGAAAGCAAAAAACTGGAGGATGAACTTAAAGATTCAGAAATTAGATATCATAATCTTTTCGAAAACTCCAGCGAGTTCCTTTTTACCTTAGATTTAAAAGGTAATTTCACCGATGTAAACAAAGCAGCAGAAGTTCTAACTGGATTTACAAAATCTGAATTATTAGAGATGAACTTTAAAGATTACACTCCAAAAAGAGATCATAAAAAACTTTTTCGTACTTTCTTCAATATTTATAAAACAGGAAAGCCTATACAAAATTTTTCTTTTGAAGCCATCATAAAAGACAAATCAATAAAATATTTTGATACAAGTTTCGTCCTTTTGAAGAAAGGTGAGCAGATTATTGGTTACCAGGGCAGTTCAAAGGATATTACAGAGCGTAAACGAGCAGAGGTAGAGCTTTTAAAAGCTCATGAAGAATTGAAAGAATTTCATAAAGACCTGCAAAATAAAGTTGATAAAACTGTAGAAGAACTCAGAGAAAAAGACCATGTTATCATCCAGCAATCACGCTTTGCATCAATGGGTGAAATGATCGGTAATATAGCTCACCATTGGCGTCAACCACTTCAAGCAGTTGGTGGAATCATCCAAACCTATGAAGACGCTTATGAAGAGGGACGACTTGATTTAGAATATTTGGAAAAACATTCAAATATAGTTATGGATATTCTCATTAAAATGTCCAGAACTATTGATGATTTCAGGTTCTTCTTCAAGCCTGATAAAGCAAAAGAAAATTTCAATGTAAAAGAAATCATATTGAAAACACTTAAATTTCTGGATAGCAGCTTCAAATTTAATCAGATTAATGTTTTTCTAGATTTAGCAGAAGATTGTGTAGTCGAGGGTTTTCCCAATGAATATTCTCAAGTTGTTCTGGTTATTCTTAAAAATGCTAAAGACGAGTTAATAGAGAGAAATATCAAGGATAGAAAGATTACCATTATTTTAAAGAAAATGAATGATAAATATGTTGTTACGATTTCCGATAATGCCGGAGGAATTACCAAAGAAATTCTACCTCTTGTTTTTGACCCGTATTTCACTACAAAAGAACAAGGTAAAGGAACCGGAGTTGGATTGTATATGGCTAAGATGATTATCGAAAAAAATATGGATGGCAAATTATCAGCAAGAAACTTAAAAGACGGAGCAGAATTCAGGATTGAGGTTTAACGGATTGCAGGCTACCTGATCGAGCCGTTAAGCGGATGTAGCAGGTCAAGAGATGAGGCAAGAATCCTTAGAAATAGAAAACATTTTAGTTGATCAATAAGTTCGATGGAATTTATATTTATAGTATTTTCCGGATTGTATTATGATAAGTATGGAGCGTGAAGTTTTAGATGTTCTATCAAGGAATGATGGAAAAATTCATTATTATTATATTGCCAATAAATTAAGAATTGGTGATCATTATGCATTTCTGATATGTAAAGGTTTAGAAAGAAATGGTTATGTTCATTTTGAAACTTTAGAAGGAATTTGTAGTCTTACTGATTTCGGGAAGAAGGAGGTAGATGAAATCCGGAGAGAAAGACAAAAGCAGGAAAAAGAAAATGTTCGGAAAAGAGTAAAAGAAAATAAGCATAAAATATTAAAGAATAAAAAAATCATAAATTATTAAATCCCAATGGTCCCGATATATCGGGATTATTTAACGGAGTTTTTTATTATGAGTATAACAGCAACGGAACTCGAAATATTAAAGATAATGAAGCAAAAGAATGATCTGATATCAATAAAAGAGATTAGTAGTAAAGCAGGATTTGAGATCGGTTATACATACCTGCTCTGTAGATCTTTAGAAAAACAGGATTGTATCGGTTTCTTTTCGCATTCATCCTGCAGAATTACTGCAACAGGTAAATATATGATAAAGTAAAAAAACTTTACATATTTAAGGAATTTAGGTATTCATCTATTAAATTATGAAAGAAAAATATTGGTTCTGCAAAATAGAGTGTTTTTATACCACACGAAGTTTTTTGTTCTCCTTCTCCTCGAT
>JABMPU010000125.1 GCA_013203665.1 Armatimonadota bacterium | reverse complement strand
CACAAAAATCAATATCAATATCCGGCATACCGATTCTATCCGGATTGAGGAATCTTTCAAAAAATAAATTGTATTTCAACGGTTCGATCTGGGTGATTCCCAATAAATATGAAACAATGCTGCCGGCAGCAGAACCTCTGCCTGGTCCAACCGGAACATTCATTTTTCGGGCTGCATCGACCAGGTCTTTTACTACCAGGAAATAACCGTCGAATCCCATTTTGTTTATCACGGAAAGCTCATAATCCAACCGCTGTTTGATTTCTTCTGTGTAATGCGGATATTTTTCTTCCAGGGTGCTGTAACAGAGATCCTTCAAAAATTGACTCATATCTTCATATTTTTCGGGAACATCTACTTTGGGTAATAAGAAGGATTTGTAATCTAATTTTAAATCGATCTCGTCAGCAATCTTAATGGTGTTTTCATAAGCTTCAGGAATATCAGGAAATAGTTCTCTCATCTCTTCTTCAGATTTGAAGTAGAGCTGGTCTGTATTGTATTTCATTCTGGATGTATCGGTTATTTTCTTTCCTGTTTGAATGCAGAGCAAAATATCATGAGCTTCAGCATCCTGTCTTTGCAGATAATGGCAATCATTTGTAATCACCATTGGAGTATCGGTTTCTTGTGCCAGCTCAATAAGCGTGGGAATGATAGCTTTTTCATCATCAATAGCGTGATCTTGCAGTTCTATATAATAATTGTCCGGGAAAAGTTCTTTATAAAAAGCAACAGCTTGCTTTGCTTCTGACATTTTTTTGTTAAGAAGTAAACTTGGGATTTCACCTTTAATGCAGGCAGAAAGGCAAATAAGACCTTCTGAATACTGTTTAAGAAACGATTTGCTGATTCGCGGTTTATAATAAAATCCATCTATAAAAGCTTTGGAAGAAAGTTTCATCAGATTTTTGTAACCAATTAGATTTTTTGCGAGAAGCACCAGATGGTATCGAGTATCTTTCTTGGAATCTGTTTTTCCCAGCTCACCGTTTATAATATAAGTTTCAATTCCAATTATTGGTTTGATGCCGGCTCTTTTGGCTGTTTTATAAAAATCGATAGCACCGAACATATTGCCGTGGTCGGTCATTGCAACCGCTGGCATACCATATTCTTTTGCTTTCCTGATTATTTTATCAACCCGGCAGGCGCCATCGAGCAAACTATATTGCGTATGATTGTGTAGGTGCACAAAAGCCATTTATTTATTCCTCAAAAAGAATTAAATCCAATTACAAATTCTTAATTTCATTATTTGAATTTTGTGTCAAAGAGTTTATTATATTTTTTTTCAAAACATCTCTTTTGATTCTTTTGAATAAATTGAGCATTAAAATGATATTCATTTACGAGCATCAATTTCACAAAAAAATTGACACGAATCTTAAAATAAATAAAAAAGAGAAGTAGAAAGAGGAGGAAATAATGCGAAAATTATTATTTATTTTTATCATTTTAAGTTTAGTTGTTTGTTTGGGTGCTCAACAAATCGAACAAGTAAAAAAGCCTAAAACACAGAAATTGAAACAGAAGGTTAATTATGAGGTTGAATATTATCGTCTTGTAGAAGAAAATGAAGAACTGCAAAATATCAACACAAGTTTAACAGCAGAAAACAAGAAACTGAAAAAAGAGAAAAACCAGTATAAAGCAAAACATGAAGAGCTTTTTAATAAGAAGAAAGAACACGATATCAATATACAGAAATTGAAAACTGAAATTGCAGAACTCAAAGAAACTCAGAAAAACCAGAAATCCCATGAAGAGAATCTTAAAAAACTAAAGATGGAAAATAAAGCATTATTTGAAGAAAATGCAAAATTAAAAGCTGAACTGGATGCATTAAAAAATAAGAAAGATGTGAAAAAACTGAAGAAGGTTGATAAATAGATTTATAGATATTAAATATTCGTTACGAAACTTTTAACCTGTTGAATAACAGATCCTGTTTCGTAACGTAGGTGACTTAGTTTCAGTTATACTGCTTCCGAAGCAGTATAACTTTTGTAAAAAAAGATGTTACAAATTCCATTTATCATAACAAACGATTTTCTCTAAAGGCGCTCTTTTCTTGCTTCCGGCAAAAGTTTTCAGAGCTTTATCATATAATGAAGATTTCTCTTTTGGATAACCAAATGGACTCATTCCAACAATACGGATTTTATTCGGGATTTGAAGAATTTCCTTAACTTTTTTTTCGCTAAAAGCAGCAAGCCAGCAAGTTCCAATTCCAAAGCTCCAAGCAGCAAGCATCATCTGCTGGAATGCGATTGCAGTATCTACCAGATAATAATCCTGCGTATTTAAATGAACACTTCTGGAAGGATCAGCACAAGCTACAATAATTGCTGGAGCATCTTTTATAAAGAAATTTACTTTTCCGATTAACCCGCTTTTCAGGGCAAGTTTCCTTCGAATTTCTTCATATTGAACAACCACAAATCTCCAGCATTGCTTATTCTGAACGGATGGAGCTAATCTCCCTGCTTCTAATATTTTTTTCAAAATATCAGAGGGAATTTCTTTTTTAGAAAAGCTGCGAATACTCTTGCGAGAAAAAATTACATCAGTAAAATCCATAATTCAATTCCTCATAATAAAAACAAAATAAGCCCACTTTTTAAATGGGCTTAGCAGGTATCATTGAAAATTAAAATGAAATACCAATTCCAGCATTAAAGACATTATAATCTGATAATGTATAATCAGCATAAAGTTTTAAAAGAAGCAAGCTGTATCGGATACCGAAAGTAGTTCGAAAATTATTATCCCCTTCAATATCGAATTTGATTTTCAACGCCTCGGAATCAAATGAGTTTGAAACCTCATCATAAACCTCAATTTCAGTTTCATATTCAGCTTTAAGCTTGGTTTGTTCATAACCCATTCCAGCATAAAATGTCCACATCAGCAGCTTTTTACTGATTTGGGCATTAAAAGCTAAGTTATTCAATTCCAGAATATCTCCTAAATAAAGAGATTGATAGGCTCCCTGTACAGCCAGATCTATAGGAACAAGAGGAATGTATTGGCTAATGCTGTGCTTCAAACCAATTCCCCAAAAACCAACATCTCCAATATCTTTACTGATCTTATATTTTGGAAAACCTCGAATCATGAGTTCGTTTCCAGCAGGCAGACCCAGATGAAATTGTGGAGCCATCAAAAGAACAGCAGGTAAATTTGTACCATCTGGTAAATTATAATCCAGATTTGAAGTGTCTAAACCTGGTATATTATCAAGCATTGGATTATGAATAAGTTCACATCCATCTTTACCAAAAACTGTGGCAGTTTTTTCTGTAGGTTCTTCATATAAATAAATAATTTCTCCCGGATTTAAAGGATCATCAATGTACAAGTTTGGTCGACTCGGTAGAAAATCTTTATCTTTATCAGGTATGCCAGTGAACATCGTATTGATAAATAAACCAAATCTGAAAGGTTTAAGTACTTTGGCTGTGTTATACAGACCAGTATTAAAATTTGTGCCGTATGCGGTTACAAACGGTTTAATATAAGCTTTTCCGTTCTCTACACCAAATTTTTCCAGACTTTCCTGAATATCACTAAAAAGCGATGAAACCAATAGAACTGTCAAAGAAATAATAAATAAACTCTTCTTCATAAAACCTCCTTTATGTTCATATTTGACAATGTGAAATTTTAAGAATTCTGTCAATAAAAAAACAAAATGCTTTACAAAAAGAATTACTCTCTAATTTGTATACATCGTTAAGTTTACGGAGCTAAAATGTTAAAGAATAAGAGAATATTACTTGGAATAACTGGTGGGATAGCTGCTTATAAAGCAGTTGAACTTACCGGCAAATTCATCAAATGTGGAGCGAGCGTTAAAACTATTATGACCAAAAACGCTTGCGAATTCATCACACCATTAACAGTCAAATCAATAACTCACCAAGCGGTTATCACAAAAATGTTTGATGCGGAAGCTGATATCGAGCACATCTCGCTAGCAGATTGGGCAGATATCATCGTATTAGCTCCAGCTACTGCAAATATAATCGGCAAGGTTGCATCTGGTATTGCTGATGACCTGCTTTCTACCACAATAATGGCCACCCAAGCTCCAATATTGTTTGTTCCTTCTATGAATGTTCATATGTTTGAGAATCCGATTTTGCAAGATAATATTACCAAACTCTCAAAACTTGGGTATTTATTTATGGAACCTGAACAGGGTATGCTGGCCTGTGGATATGAAGGAAAAGGCAGATTTCCGGCTGTCGATGAAATTGTCTTTTACACCAAATCTTATCTGCATTATCAGAAAGATTTCACCCAAAAGAAGATCTTAATAACTGCTGGAGCAACTCGCGAGAACATCGATCCGATGCGTTTTATTACGAATTTTTCTTCCGGTAAGATGGGTCTTGCTTTAGCTCGTGCAGCTCATATCAGGGGTGCGGATGTAACTTTGATTTCAGCAAATCTGAACGTTGAAATTCCATACTATCTGAATAACAAGAAAACCAGTACAGCAGAAGAAATGTTTAAACTCACTGTTAATTCTTTTACGGAAAAGGGATCTATATTTATGGTAGCTGCTGTAAGTGATTTTACTCCATCTGAGATTTCTAAACAAAAAATCAAGAAAAGTAAAAATCTTAATCTGGAATTCAATAGAACTAAAGATATTCTTGCTGAACTGGGAAAATTAAAATCAGAAGATCAAATACTTGTAGGTTTTGCTGCAGAATCTCAAAATATTGAAGAAAATGCCAGAAAGAAACTTGAAGCAAAGAATCTTGATTTTATCGTAGCT
The DNA here is from genome assembly GCA_013203665.1 of Armatimonadota bacterium. GTDB lineage: Bacteria > Cloacimonadota > Cloacimonadia > Cloacimonadales > TCS61 > JABMPU01. Next base: position 1,251 of record JABMPU010000125.1, on the reverse strand, counting down.
AACAATCTTGATAAAGCTGTAAAAGATGAAACCGAAGTTATTGTTATTGGAAAAGAAAGAGAAAATAAAATTGCTGGTGATAAATTTTCTGTTGCTCATCAAATTTTGGATTTGGTTTTCAGGCAAAAAAAATAGAACGCGGATAACACAGATGTTACGGATAGTCACAGATGAGAAATATAACTTTGTGACTTTGGAGAATTAAATGAAAATCATAGTAAATCATAATTCATCAGGTAAATCAGTAGTAAAAAAAATAAAGAATAAATAATAATTTGTGCAAATTCGTGTAATTCGTGGATAAAAAGTCAGAGTAAATCATCGTAAAAAAGAGGAAAAGTCAGTGATACTCAGTGAAAGTCAGTGGCAAAAAAAGAACAAGGCAATAATTATTACAGGAGCGAACGGGAATGTTGGCTCTTATTTTGCCAGACAATATTTAGAATTAGGTGAAAATCTGATACTTTTCATTCATGAGCAGGAACACCGGATTTTAGAAATTAAGCAGAATTATCCTGACAAAGTAAAAGTAGTTCGCTCAGATTTGAACAACCTGGAAAAACTTGAGGAAGATTTATTCAAGATTGTAAATAAGGCTAATTGGCAGCCGGACCGTCTTATCCATACTGCCACCATTCACAGCCACGATTTCCAACCTCTGGTAGATACAGACCCTGAACTCTGGAAAGAAATAATTAATGTTAATCTTGTTGGAACATTCAATGTTTTAAAATGCGTGCTTCCTTATTTCAAGAAAAATCAATATGGCAAAATCGTTTTGTTTGCATCCAATGTAACACGCATCGGACTTCCCAACGGTTCTGCATATTCTGCCTCCAAAGCAGGAATTGCTAACATAGGTAGAACTCTGGCAGCAGAAGAAGCAGAAAGCAACATAATTATTAATACTGTTTCACCCGGACCGATAAAAATTGATGACAGCCATTTCTCTGAAAGTTATCGCATATTTCGTAAACAATATTACAAAGAAAAAATTCGAGAAATCCCTCTGAAACGTTGTGCATCTTTTGATGATTTATTCGGATTGTGTAAATTTTTGCTTTCCAAAGAAAATTCTTATATTACGGGTGAAGAATTTTTTATCACAGGCGGGAAACTCTAAAACATCCATGAGTTTACTCTAAAAAGGTCAAAACTAAAACATGTTAGAAAGTTTTTCAAATATTTGGAAACCGATGAATCGGTTAATAGTTACTATCTTCTCATTAACCACCAACTTAAGTTGGTGGT
>JABMPU010000124.1 GCA_013203665.1 Armatimonadota bacterium | reverse complement strand
TGATTTCATTTGTTTTCAGGGTTAGCTCTTCTGCCACACCATCATTGTAACCTGCAAAATAAATGGTTGGAGCTTTAGTTGCTGCTTCAATTATACTCGGTTCAATCTGCATTGTCAGAGCCTTTTCAATCTTTGTTGCCAATTCCGAACATATTGATTCAGCATTTTTTTTATTTATATACCAGAGGATCGATTCATAAAACAAAGCTTGTTCAATCACACTCTTTGTAGCTGCTACTGCTTGTTCCCAGCCGCAGGTTAAAACAAATGTTTCTTTGCAAGCTTGTTCCAGAAGTGTTCCTTTGTTTGCTGACAGAGCAAAACGATTTTCATTCCCTATTTCAGCCAGCTTTTTCGCAAGTAAAACGACCTCTTTGGTACGTCCTGAGTTTGATGCACAGAAAACAGCAAATCCGGAAAGATCATATTGTGATGCTTGGCGGGAACCGTCAGTAGCAATACTTAAGTCCAGCCCCGAGGTAAGTGCTTTACGAATAGCATTTTTTGCGGGAAAGATGCGACTAGAACCTTCACCTGTGAGAAACAGCTTACCAAAAGATTCAATTTTCTTTGCCACTTCTTTTGTCTGGTACGGGTTGAAATTTTTCACTACATCGATGGTATCCATCATTTCCTGAACTAACGCATACTTTGAATATTTTGCTTCCTTAAGATTCATATCTTATCTCCTCGTATATTATGTTTTGTTCTTTATCATTTTAATTCAAATTCTCTTTTTGATTTCTTCTATTAGTTTTTTGAAATCCTTTGTTTCATCTCGTACTTGTTTCACAAAACTGTTGTCTTCTATAGTTCCAATTGCTGCAGTCATCTCAGCCATATTTCTGTAAGTTGACTGGCGGAACGGATTATCAAAATCCTTTTTCCTGGAAACGTAAACCTGGTCCCGGATAAATTCCTGGATCTCTTTCGCTTTATCTAAGGCTGATACCCACTGCTTTTTTGTGAGGTTATCTGTTTCAAGTATTTCACAGAGTGTAGCATAAGCATGTTTTTGTTTTTCCAAGGGATATCTTTTCCAAAGAGCATCATACCTGTGATGGATTTCTGTCCAATTAGTTAGTTTGCCGACTCCAATATCAGTTCGCAATTGATCGACGTCTTTCTCCGGAATAAGTTGCCCGCCTAGATTTACCCAGTTTTTTTCGCGATTACATTTCAAGGTTTTACACATCGATGAAAAATCAGCTTCCGGATTTACATTCATATATTCCATCAGATTCTTAATCCCATAATAATAGAGCATATCATAGTAGGCATGATAAGATTTATACACCTTGATAATCGCAACTTTCCGCTTGGATTTTTCCATGTTCTCACCAAGAATTTCCAAACTGTCTACATGCTCTTCAGATCCTGAAAGAAGTTGACGTCCAATTTGTGCGAGTTCTTTCTCATCTTTATTATCTGTTGAATCACCTTTGCTTCGCAAACTGGCTTTGGCTGTCCATATTTCCAATAATCGAAGAGCACAAAATATCTCTTCTACAGTATCAGGTGCCAGAGAATCAAATTCAATATTTTGAATTTTGTTTCTACGCTTGTCACGATTCTGAAATTTCCAGGAATTTCTTGCCAAAGCATACATATTGTATAACCACCAAAAAGCTGGCAAAATTTCTAATTGATTTTTTGCTTCATTGTTGTTGAGAAGTGAAAATGGCAGTGGTATATCAAGTTCGGCAGGATAGGCTGCTTTGGAAAGAAGTACAAAAGAAGCAAACCGACAGGAATGCTTGATGCTGGAGCATAATCCCGGCCAGAATCCACGTCCTGCTTGAATTTCATTATCGTTTGCCCTGCTATTATGATTCGAGCCGATTGTGGCACCTGCAGCCACATTACTTTGACCCATTACTACAGATGCAATAAGAAATGAATTATTGTGATGCTGTTCGTGTGCCGGGAAGATGAGATTGTTCAAAACTTCACAGCAGGAAATGGTAGAATTAACTCCAAGAAATGAGTTGATAAGCCGTGCTCCGTATTTGAGATTTGAATTATCGCCTAAAATAAATCTTATTGCTTTACATCCATAGAAAATATGGCAGCCAAAACCGATTATCCCATTTACTAATTCTACCCCTTCTCCTATTTGTGTGGATTCTTCCTGAGATGAGTTTATGGTCAGGTTTTTGAGTTTATTAGCACCTTTAATGTAGCAGTGTGAACCCACCTTGACATCCTTGAGAATACGGGAATTCTTTATCACACACTGATTCCCCATAGTACCGTAAAAACCACGATGAGAATCAAAACTGTTTTGCGTGATCTCTTTCAGTCTTTCTTGCAAGATGACATCATCGCGATATTTTGCCCAAATATAAGCATCCGCAGTTATCATGCCATCGAAAGGTAAAATCTTGCGACAACCGGTTTCATTCATCAAATCCAGCCATATACGCACTTTTTCCGATTCACCTTCTTTGATGATACCATTGCCGAATTTTGCATGATTTGTTGTATGCACTTCGTCGATATTGGAAAGAATACAGCGATTTCCTATAATGTAATGTGATAAATATCGGACATGATGAATTGCTACATCATCTCCAATATCACAAGAAATAATAGTACTGTTTGTAATGCCTGCCGGCAACTTAAGCTCGTGATGTTCAAGAATTATATTTCGTACATTGCCAATTCGTATAATCCCGAAAAATTCCGAATCGCTTATCTGTCCGGGATCAAATTGATCTGTAACAAGTATTTCGTCCCAGTTGTTGGAAGTATTGTTATTTTTTATGAGCGTGTTCACTTCATCCGAGCGTAGAGGTCTCCACTCTGCTTTTGATTTTGGATTCTGGATGTTGCGAAAATAATACTCATCCTTTCCATTTGGAAGGTAATCTTCGGGAATAAAATTTCTACCAAGGCTATTTACCGGTAGGATTGAGACAGTATCCATATTATACTCCTACTAATTAATTTTTTTTAACAAAATCGTAGAGAGAAAACAAATTCACTTTTTATGTGTCAAATTAAAAATATCGGAAAATTAAGCTTCACACAGCTACGCTGAAATCAAAATGAGAAGGAGAAAAGCAGTATAGGAAAACTAGATCTATAATTTCTTTCGAAAAATATCTACTATCCTCTCAGCAGTTTTTCCATCCCAGAATTTAGGGATCTTTCCTTTTTTTATATTACTGTTCAATATTTCCTTTGCTTCTTTGATGATATCTTCAGTTTCCAGTTTTACCAGCTTATTTGTCCCTTCTATGATTGTGATGGGTCTTTCTGTGTTCGGTCTTAAGGTAAGACAGGGAATTCCAAAAAAGGTTGTTTCTTCCTGTATTCCACCGGAATCAGTGAGAATAAATTTTGCCTCCATTTCCAATTTAATAAAATCATAATATCCTACAGGGTCGATAAGAAGCAGGTTTTTCATTTTTTCAACTTTCTCATCCAAACCAAAGAATTTTATCTGTTTTTTTGCTCTGGGATGGATAGGAAAAACCAGTTTAATAAATTTTGATATCTCTTCAAATGCATTTAAGATTTTCAGGAAACCCTCTTTGTTGTCAACATTGGAAGGACGGTGCAAAGTTATCAAAACAAATTCATGAGGTTCAAGTTCATATTCTTCAAGAATATTAGAATTACCGGCTTTTTCTTTATATTGAACCAATGAATCTATCATTATATTTCCCACGAAATATATCTTTTCTTTGGAAATGCCTTCCTTAAGAAGATTCATATCTCCATCTGCAGAAGGTGTGAGCAGAAAATCGGAAATCGCATCTGTCATCAGCCTGTTCAGTTCTTCCGGCATTGTTCTATCAAAACTACGTAAACCGGCTTCGAGATGAGCCACCTGAATATGAAGTTTTGCTGCATCCAGGGCGCAGGCAACAGTACTGTTTACATCTCCTGCAACAATTACCAGGTCAGGTCTATCTTTCAGCAAAACTGCTTCATATCTCTCCATTATCTTACCTGTTTGCTCTCCATGAGTTCCAGAGCCAACTTCCAGGTATTCGTCGGGAACAGGCATTTGCAGATCGTCGAAGAAGAACTTGCTCATCCGTTCGTCATAATGCTGTCCAGTATGGATCAACTTAACTTCAAATTCTTCTGGAAATTTAGCGAATTCTTTGTAAAGCGGAGCCATCTTCATGAAGTTCGGTCTGGCTCCCACTACGAGGTGAATCTTTTTCATATTTATTCCTTTTTTTGCTCACGGATTTTCACGGATTCAACGGATTTCGCTTCCCAATAAATCCCCCTGAGAAGGGGGAATAAAAGGGGGTTTAATCATACTATTATCCCGCCACCCAGAAGTAGGTTTCCTTTGTAGAACACAGCAGATTGTCCGGGAGTGATTGCCCTGGTTGGTGATATTAGGTTCACCTGAATCTCGTTATTCTTAGAAACCATAGATTGAACAGGAATGGATTTACTATTGTAGCGTATCTGGACAGAAAGATTTTTCATATCTTCAGGAAAAGAACCTGAAATACAATTTATTTGATTTATTGAAAACCTGTCACAGAGAAGATCATCAGGATTATCGGTGACCACGACAGTGTTGTTTTTTACATCCGGTTTCAGCACGTATAAAGCTGAATGCCAGGGTGTATTCAAACCTTTGCGCTGACCGATAGTATAAAGGGGAAGTCCTTTATGTTTTCCAATAGTTTTCCCATCTATATATATGATATTGCCGGATTTGAATTCTATATGGTCTTTCAGATAATCTTCATAATGTCCTTTGATAAAACAGATTTCCTGGCTGTCTTCTTTATCGTGAACAGGCAGTTCTAATTTATTAGCGATTTTTCTTATTTCTTTTTTAGTGTATTCTGCAACTGGAAAAAGAGTTTGGGAAAGTTGCTGCTGGTTCAATCCCCAAAGCATATATGTTTGATCTCTATCTTCATCTTTGGATTTGTATAAATTAAATATTTTATTTTCAAAGTGCAATCTAACATAATGTCCTGTGGCAATTTTTTGAACTCCGAGCTTTAATACTTTTTTCAGGAAAACACCCCATTTTATGGTAGGATTGCAAAGTGTGCACGGATTTGGTGTTCTACCGGATGAATATTCTTTTATGAAATCAGCGATAACTATAGATTTGAATTCTTCGGTTATATCGAGAACATAATGCTTGATATCCAGTTGCCCGCAAACCTGCTTTGCATCTTGAATAGCAAGCTCGGAGCCTTCATTATTTCCAAATCCAAATTCAGCATTATCAAAATGACGCATGGTCACGCCAATAACTTCGTGACCTTCCTTAAGAAGAATGGCTGCTGCAACCGAACTATCAACTCCTCCACTCATGGCAACTGCGATTTTCATTGTTTCCTCTTCAGCAACTAACCTGTCTTCGTTTCACTTCGCCACGGCAGGCAAAACGAATAATTTTAAATGAGGTTATTTTTCTTACTTCAATAGATGTGTCAAACAATACAATAATTTTGAAAAAACAAAAAAAGACACAAGCCGAAGCCTGTGCCTTAATTTTTTGGTTCTAAAACCTTGTTAACAACTTCATGTATTTCTTGAATGAAAATTGATTTAGGAAATCAGATTTTGATGTTAATTTTCAATTTTCAATCTTCAATATTCAATTGCAAGGTCTTTTCCCGATTCCACTAATTTAACCGATTCAACCAATTCCACCAATCACTCTTTCGCTCTTATAATATCTGCTCCCAGTTTTCGCAGCTTTTCTTCGATCTTATCATAACCTCTGTCAATATGATAAATCCTGGAAACCTCAGTTTGACCTTGAGCAGCCAGACCGGCGAGAACCAGAGTTGCACTTGCTCTCAAATCTGTTGCCATCACCTGAGCACCACTGAGAGATTTCACTCCTTTTACGGTTGCCACGTTTTTATCCACTTTGATATCCGCATCCAATCGATTAAGCTCAGCAACGTGCATAAATCTATCCGGAAATATTGTTTCGGTTATCACAGATTCTCCATCTGCCAGGCTCATAAGTGCCATAAATTGAGCCTGCAAATCTGTTGGATAACCCGGATAAGGTCCTGTGGTTACATCTACAGATTTAATAATTTTTGGAGAAATTATTTTTATTTCGTTATTATGAATCTCGAAATTTGCTCCGGCAATTCTGAGTTTTTCCATTAAAGTTTCTAAATGAGAAGGCTCGCATTTGGAAATTGTGATATCACTTTTTGTAATAGCGGCGGCAATCAAAAAAGTGCCGGCTTCGATCCTGTCCGGCATCATTATCATTTCAGCAGGCTCCAGTTTTTTCACGCCGATTACTTTAATATATTTTGTGCCCTTGCCCTGGATTCTCGCACCCATTATTATCAAGAAATCTATCAAACTCGAAATATCCGGTTCTGAAGCTGCACCAAACATATTAGTTTCACCATTTGCCAAAACGGCTGCCATCAAAGCATTTGCAGTGGCACCAACACTTACTTTAGGAAAGTGAATATCATTTCCTTTCAGTTTTCCGGCATTTGCCATAATATATCCATGCTCGATATCAATAGCAGCACCCAGCTTTTCCATTGCCATCAGGTGAAGATCCACAGGTCGTGTTCCGATGGCACAACCTCCCGGAAAAGATACCTTTGATTGACCGAACCTGGAAAGAAGTGGGCCCAAAACGTAAATAGAAGCCCGCATCTTACTGACCAGTTCATAAGGTGCTTCAAAGTAGCTGGCGTGGGTGGCATCGATTTCCAGAACTCCATCATGATAATCGACCCGAGCACCGATAACGCGTAAAACATGTGCCATCATTTTGATGTCATTTAAATGTGGAACATTGTGCAAAATTGATTTTCCTTTTGCCAGCAGAGTTGCTGTCATAATAGGAAGAATTGCGTTTTTAGCTCCGCTTATTTCAACTTTCCCGTAAAGCTTTTTCCCGCCGTTAATTATAAATTTGTCCATTGGTTTCCTTCATTTAACTTTATTATGAATTATTGATGTTTTTTTCTCCACCATCTTTTTGAACCTTTCAAAGTTTAAGTTAATTTATCATCATTATCCTGTCAAATCCGTTTAGATCTTTGAAAACATTGATATCATCAAAGCAGTTCTCTTTTGCAATTTCTTTAATCTTTTCAGCTTGATCATATCCGATTTCAAAATAAATCTTTCCTTTTCCCGTCAAATAATCTTTTGCATTTTCAAGAATTTTTTTAAAATAAAACAAACCCTCATCTTCTGCCAGAAGTGATATTTCAGGCTCATAATCTTTAATTTCAGGTGCAAGATTGTCATGCTCCTTTTGGGAAATGTAAGGTGGGTTGGAGATAATAATATCGAATTTGCTTTTAATATTTTCAAAAATATCAGATTGAATAAAATTTATCGAAACATTGTTCAAGTCTGCATTTTGCCTAGCTGTGTTCAAGGCTTTTTCAGAAATATCCGTTGCTGTGATTTGAACGTTTTTCATTTGTTTTGCCAAAGCTATGGCTATTGCACCGGAACCAGTGCCAATCTCCAGAATTGAACGGATATTTTTCCAAAGTACTTTTTCTACTAACAACTCCGTTTCTGGACGAGGGATAAGCACATCCGGATTTACTTTTATCTTACATCCGTAAAATTCGGTTTCTCCAAGAATATATTGTAAAGGTTCGTGTTTTGTTCTTCGAATTATAAGTCGTTCAATTACGTCTGATTTTTCTCTATTTAAAACAGCTTTAGAATTCAAATATAAATCGGTTTTATTTATTCCCAAAACGTGTGAAATGATTTGCTCTGCGTTGAGTTGAGGATTTTCAATATTATATTTTTTTAACCGGTTAATTGATTTGTCCAAAATTTCAGCAATTGTTATGTTTTTCATATAAAATCTTTCATAAAATACAGGAGAACAGAAATGAATGAAAAAAATGGCTTATCAAACAGGAATCAATATCCTCTGACTCTTTTAAGAATTTTTTCCTGGATATTAACAGGGACCTTATCATATTTTTTATATTCCATCGTGTAGATGGCTCTACCTTGAGAAATGGAACGTAAACCTGTAGCATAACCAAAAAGTTCGCTCATCGGCACCTGGGCAATGATTTCCTGTTTATTTTGTGATGTTCGAATCGATTCTATTTTCCCTCGTTTGGAATTTAAATCTCCAATGATATCACCCATAAATTCCTCGGGCGTAATCACATTAACAAGCATTAGAGGTTCCATAATAACTGAACTGGCTTTTCTTAATGCTATTCCAACTGCAATGGAAGTTGCCACACTGAATGCTGTTTCAGATGAATCCACTTCATTGAATTTTCCACCAATCAATTCAATCTTTACTCTTTCGACAGGACTGCTCATCAGGGGGCCATCCAAACAGGCATTAAGAGCACTTTCCTCAATAACATGCCAGAATTCTTTGGGAATGATTTCAGGTGTAATGGAATTAACATAAATATTCTTTTTACCTTTAGGAAGTTGTTCCAGTTTAAGAGGAGAAAGTTTCAGTTCAACAACTGCAAACTGACCTTTTCCGCTTAATTCCCGAATGAATTCACCATTAGCAGAAACTTCGTTTTCAATCGTTTCTTTGTATGCCACTTGAGGATTGCCCACGTTTGCGTGCACATTATATTCACGTTTCAATCTATCAATAATAACTTCAAGATGAAGCTCGCCCATACCAGAAATCAGAGTTTGTCCCGTATCTTTATTTTGACTCACATTGAAAGTAGGATCTTCTTCTTCCATCTTTTTCAGACTGTCGGAAAGGGCTTCCTGGTCAGCTTTGGTTTTAGGTTCAATGGCAATCGAGATCACGGAATCCGGAAAAGTAATGGAAGATAACAGGATATCATTGTTCTCGGAAGTTATTGTATCACCTGTTTGAACAAATTTAGGTCCAACTACTGCAGCAATATCACCGGCTTTCAAAATAGCAATATCTTTTTTCTTGTTGGAATGCATTTGCAGAATTCGAGAAATCCTTTCTTTTTTACCATTAGTCTGATTATAAATAGTACCGCTGCGTTTGATTGAACCTGAATAAATCCTGATATAGATAAGTTTTCCTACGTATTTGTCGATCTGAACTTTGTAAGCCAAAGCAGAAAAAGCTTCATTCTTATCCGGAAAAATTTCATTTTCTTCGCCTGTCTTTTTATGAATCGCCACAGCAGGAGGAACATTTAATGGTGATGGCAGATATCCTGTGATGGCATCAATGAGTAGTTGTATCCCTGTATTTTTAAGAGCAGCTCCGCAAAGGATGGGAATGAATTGATGATTTATAGTAGCTTCCCGAATAGAAGAAATCAGTTCATTTTCTTGAATATCTCCGTCATTAAAATATTTTTCCATCAAGCTATCATCAAATTCCGCAATATGTTCTATCAAATCAGCTCTGAATTTATTTGCTTTTTCCAGATACTCATCAGGAATTTTTCGTGAATAATATTTCACTCCCATTGTTTCCTGATCAAAGTAATAAGCTTTCATTGAAACGAGGTCAATGACACCATTAAAACTACTTTCTTTTCCAATAGGGAGTTGAATGGGAAAGGCATTCTCGGTCAGCCTGTCATGCATCATATCGACCACATGCTCAAAATCAGCACCGGGGCGATCCATCTTATTTACAAAAGCAAGTCTTGGAATTTGGTATCTATCTGCCTGATGCCAGACAGTTTCGGATTGAGGTTCCACTCCTCCCACAGCACAGAAAATACCTATAGCTCCATCTAATATTCTCAAAGAGCGTTCCACTTCTGCGGTGAAATCTACGTGTCCGGGAGTATCGATGATATTGATTTGCTTTTCTTTCCAGAAACAAGTGGTAACAGCAGATGTAATGGTTATTCCGCGCTCTTTTTCCTGAGCCATCCAGTCCATCACAGCATTGCCGTCATGAACTTCACCCATTCTATGAATGATGCCGGTGTAAAACAACATCCTTTCTGTAGTTGTTGTTTTGCCGGCATCAATATGCGCCATTATGCCAATATTTCGAATTGCAGATAAGTCGCTCTCATTTGACATAATGATTTAAACTTTTTTTTTTAAAACCTGAAGTGAGCAAAAGCTTTATTTGCTTCTGCCATTTTGTGAGTATCTTCGCGTTTCTTTATGCTTGCTCCCTCTTTTTTGTAAGCAGCCAAAAGCTCAGCAGCAAGCCGTTCTGTCATAGTTTTTTCCGATCTCTTTCTGGAGAAACTGATGAGCCATCTAAACGCCATTGCCTGGGCATTTTTGGATGTAACTTCAGTAGGAATCTGGTAATTTGAACCACCTACACGACGTGATACAACCTTAATAAGAGGTCGCACATTTTCCAGAGCCTGAAGAAAAATATCTAATGGGTTTTCCTCTTTATTTTTTTCTCCTAAGATATCAAGAGCTCCATATACTATCTTTTCTGCTAAACTCTTTTTGCCGCGATGCATAACCGTGTTTATGAATTTACTCAAAATCAAGCTATTGTGTTTTGGGTCAGGGAAGATTTCTCTTTTAACAATTTTTCGTCTTCTAGCCATACATACTCCTACCTTTTAGGTCTTTTAGTTCCATATTTAGAACGACTTACGGTTCTGTTATCTACACCGGCAGCATCGAGTGCTCCACGCACAATATGATACCTTACACCAGGTAAATCTTTTACCCTGCCACCTCTAACAAGAACAATGCTATGTTCCTGAAGATTATGACCTTCGCCCGGAATATATGCCGTGATTTCAAAACCATTAGTCAATCTCACTCTGGTAACTTTACGCAATGCAGAATTTGGTTTCTTGGGAGTGGTTGTATAAACCCTTGTACAGACACCTCTTCTTTGCGGACAAGAAGAAAGAGCTCTATTCTTTTTCTTCTTAAAAATCCTTTTTCTACCTTTTCTTACTAACTGATTAATAGTTGGCACTATTTTTCCTCCATTATTTTTTAGAAATCAAGAATGTCTTCTACTGCTTCTTTCTTTTCTGAATGAGCAAATTCCTGAATAATATCACTAACGGATTTTCCTTCTTCAATGGCTTTTTTAACCTCATTATTAAAATACTTTGTTCCTGTTCCTACGGGAATCCTGTGCCCGATAATAATGCTTTCTTTCAAACCTTCCAGATTGTCTACCCTGCCGGAGATAGCCGAGTGAGTAAGAACTTTTGTGGTCTCCTGGAAGGAAGCTGCAGAAAGCCAGCTATCGGTTAATAATGAAGCTTTTGTTATTCCAAGAAGTAATTGCTCAAAGGTAGCTCCTTCGCCACCCTCTTCTTCGACACGTTTGTTTTCTTTCATTACCTGATTTCTATCTACTATTTCACCTTCTAAGAACATTGTGTGTCCGGGATTAATAATTTTTATCTTTTTGAACATCTGCCGGATAATCACACCAATATGTTTATCATGAATTTTAACACCCTGTTTTCTATAAACTTCTTGAATTTCATTTAAGATGAGATTTTGAGCAGCTTTGATACCTTTTGCTTTCAAGATATCGTGCGGGTCTAATGGACCGCTGGACAAGGCATCTCCACTATCTACAATATCTCCCTGGTGAACAATGATTCTCTTTCCGGGTGGAATTGTGTATTTTTTCTCTGTTTCATCATCTGCTTTCACATAGATGATACGTCCGGATTTTGTTAAATCCCCAATAGAAATTCTACCGGAAATATCTGACACAATTGCTTTCTCTTTTGGTACTCGTGCTTCAAAAAGGTCTTGAACCCTAGGCAGACCACCTGTAATATCGCTCTGTTTAACAGTAATTCGTGAAGATTTTCCCAGAATATCACCAGGATGAACGTAGATACCATCCTTAACTTCAACACTCAATCCGGTTGGAATCGGAACAATAGCTTGCTTTTTCTTTTCATCAACTATTCTGAATTGAGGTTGAACTTTTCTGTCTTTTGATTCGATGATGGTAATTTCCCGTGATCCGGTTAATTCGTTAAATTCTTCTTTATAAGTAGTACCTTTTATAAAATTCTCAAATTTTAGTTTACCTTTGGCTGTTGCGACCAGAGGATTGTTATAGTGATCCCAACTGAATAATTTCGTATTCTTAACAACCTTTTGACCATCTCTGACAAAGATTGTGGCAGCATATTCCACCTTGAAATTTTCTAATTCTAAACCATCATTTTCATCAACAATTATTATGCGACCAAGATGACTGATTGAGACCAATTCCTTATCACGATTTATAACCGTATTCATTTTTTTAAATTTTATAATTCCGTCGCTGCTCGCAATAACTTCTGCCAAATCAACTATTGTGCTGGCTGTTCCCCCGATATGGAAAGTCCGCAGAGTAAGCTGAGTTCCCGGTTCACCAATGCTTTGAGCAGCAATCACTCCAACCGGTTCACCAATTGTAACAGGCTTGTGAGTTCCCATATTCCTGCCGTAACATTTTGCACAAACCCCTTTTTCTGCTTCACAAGTAAGAACCAAGCGAACTTTAACAGTATTAATCCCATGATTTTGAATTGTTAATGCCATTTCATCGGATATTTCCATGCCAGTTTCCACGATGATTTTATCCGTAACCGGATCTACAATATCTTCGGCTGCAGTACGACCGGCTAAACGTTCAGATAAAGGTTCTACTACTTCCAATCCCTCTTTCAAAGCTGAAACTTCACTACCTTCGATTGTGCCGCAATCTTCAGTCATAATAACCGAATTTTGGGCGACATCCACTAATCTCCTGGTCAAGTAACCAGCATCGGCAGTTTTCAAGGCTGTGTCTGCCAATCCTTTCCTTGCGCCATGAGTAGAAATGAAGTATTCCAGAACTGTTAAACCTTCCTTAAAATTAGATTTAATAGGAGTTTCAATAACTTCCGCTATACCTTCGGATAAACTTCTGGAAGGTTTATCCATAAGACCACGAATTGCTCCGAGTTGTTTGATCTGGTCTTTACCACCACGAGCACCGGAAAGATACATCATATTGATAGAATTAAATCCGCCCTGGTCGACCTCAAGTTCCTTCATCAGTACTTGAGTAACTTTTTCAGTAGCCATTTTCCATCTATCAATCACACGGTTATATCTTTCGGTTTCCGTAATTTCACCATTCATATAGCTTTCGATGATTTTATCAACTTCTTTAGCTGTTTTAGAAATTATCTTATTTTTATCTTTTGGTACAATCACATCGCTGGCACTAAAAGTTATGCCCGCTTTAGTTGCATATTTAAATCCTAATTCTTTCAAATCATCCAGGAATAGAGCAGTTCTGTGCTGACCCACTTTAACATAACATTCCATTGATAGATCATTGATTAGAGATTTCGTAAAAGTGAGATTTTTAAATAAAATTCCTTCAGGTAAGATTTGATTAAAAATTACTCGTCCAACTGTTGTGGTAATAAGTTCATCATCTATCAGAACTTTTACCCAGGAGTGAATTTCCAAATCCTTTTCTGTTTTCTTTGGATTTCTGGCATTACTGATAAATTCATCTCGTTCATAAGCCAGAATTAGTTCTTCTGAAGAGCTGAAAAATCTTATCTTGTCGTCTGCAGGAGGATCGGTTTTCTTTAAAACAGTTAAATAATAGTTACCTAAAACAATATCCTGACTTGCTGCCATCGCCAGTTTTCCACTCGCAGGAAGGAGCAGATTTCTCGAAGAAAGCATCAGTACACGAGCTTCCATCTGGGCTTCCGAAGATAAAGGTACATGCACGGACATGGTGTCTCCATCAAAGTCTGCATTATAAGGGATACACACAAGCGGATGTAATTCAATTGCTTTGCCTTCGGTTAGAACAGGCATAAACGCCTGAATACCATGTTTATGCAAAGTAGGAGCTCTATTTAACAAAACCGGATAATCTTCAATCACTTCTTCTAAGATTTTCCAGATTTGTGGTTTTTGTTTTTCAATCAGTTTTTTTGCTGTTTTAGCCTTTTCTGCTTCTCCAATCTTTTCTAATTTTTCAATGATAAAAGGCTTAAAAAGTTCTATTGCCATTTCTTTGGGTAATCCGCATTGATGCAATTTGAGTTGCGGTCCTACAACGATAACTGAGCGACCGGAATAATCAACACGTTTCCCCAGAAGGTTCTGACGGAATCTTCCGGTTTTTCCCTTAAGCTGGTCAGCCAAAGCTTTTAAAGGTCTATTTCCTCTTCCTTTTACAGGACGGGATTTTCTGGAATTATCAATAAGAGCATCCACAGCTTCCTGCAGCATTCTTTTTTCATTTCTCAAAATTACTTCAGGAGCTCTAATATCCAATAAACCTCTCAAGCGGTTATTCCTGGTAATCACTCTTCTGTACAATTCATTAAAATCTGCTGTAGCAAATCTTCCTCCCTCCAACTGAACAAGAGGTCTTAAAGTTGGAGGTAAAACAGGCAGAACTTCAATAATCATCCACTCCGGTCTATTCCCTGATTTTCTGAATGCATCGATGATTTTCAGTTTTTTTATGGCTTTCTGCTTTTTCTGAACTGAAGTTTCCATTTTTATGATAGTACGAAGGTTCATTGCTTCGTCTTCCAAATTCAATTCTTCTAACAGAATTATGATTGCTTCCGCTCCCATCAAAGCAACAAAATCACCACCGACCCTATCTCGGATTTCATAATATTCATCAACGTCAATCAGGTCTTTCTTTTCGTAATCACTATCTCCGGGATTTAAAACTATGTATGATTCATAATATAAAACTCGTTCCAATTTTCTAATAGGCATATCCAGGATAGTGCCAACCACACTCGGCAGGCTTTTCACAAACCAGATGTGGCTAACAGGAACGGAAAGTTCTATATGACCCATTCGGGAACGACGCACGCGTGAAGAAGTTATTTCCACACCGCAGCGGTCACAAACTGTATTTTGAAAACGTTTCTTTTTGTACTTTCCGCAACTGCATTCATAATCTTTTTCAGGTCCGAAAATTCTTTCGCAGAAAAGACCACCCTTTTCCGGTTTCAGGGTACGATAATTTAGCGTATCCGGTTTTGTTACTTCTCCATAAGACCATTCTCTGATAGAATCTGGAGAAGCGATCTTGATCTTTAGTTTATCGTAGTTTTCAACTCTCTTATTTCTCTTGATTTCTCTTATCACTAACTTACCTCCGTAAAACTTCTTAAAATTAAGAAGTTCTTAAGATTCCTTATCTGTAATGAATTCTATATCAAAGCAAAGAGATTTTAATTCACTAACCAGCACATTAAATGATTCAGGAATACCTGGTTTTGGTAAATTTTGCCCACTTGTAATAGCTTTAAATGCATTGGTTCGTCCTTCCACATCATCAGATTTGATGGTTAACATCTCCTCGAGCAGGCGGGAAACACCATACGCTTCTAAAGCCCAAACCTCCATTTCTCCTAACCTTTGTCCTCCATGCTGAGCTTTTCCGCCTAAAGGTTGCTGTGTAATAAGTGAGTAAGGTCCTGTTGAGCGTGAATGCATTTTATCTGCGATCAAATGATTCAATTTGAGCATATACATAATGCCGACTGTAACTTTTTCTTTGAAAGATTCACCGGTTTTTCCATCAAAAAGAACCTGTTTTCCATTCGAAGATAACTTAGCTTTTTTCATTTCGGATTGAATATCTTTTAAGGTAGCTCCATCAAAAACAGGTGTCTCAATATGATACCCTAAGATTTTTGCAGCCAAACCAAGGTGTGTTTCCATTATCTGTCCGATATTCATCCTGGAAGGAACACCCAATGGATTCAAGATGATATCAACAGGTTCACCATTTTCCATAAATGGCATATCTTCGATAGGGCTGATTCTGGAAATAACACCTTTGTTACCATGACGACCAGCCATTTTATCGCCAACAGCAATTTTACGTTTTTTAGCAATATAGACTTTCACCATTTTGCGAACGCCATACGGAAGTTCATCACCGTGCTTTAGGCGTTCCTGAACTTTTTTGAAAATATTCTTATTTTCTTCTTCAGCTTTATTTACTTTTAGAATGATATCATTATAAATTGTTCGATTTTTCTCATTATTTTCTACTAAATCATAATCTAAATTCAGCCTGTTGAAATTAATTTTCTTAATATTATTTTTGTTGATCTTTTTCCCTGTTGGTATGTAAAACATATTAGTTTTTGAATCGACAATGTTTTTGGCAGCTTCGTCTAAAAGAGCTTCTGTTAAATGTCTTTTGAGATATTCATCAATTTTCTTCTGTCTTTCTGAACGCTCTTTTTTTAAGATAGTGAGAGTTTCCTCCCTTCTTTCTGTTTCACTAAATTCATCCATCCCTTCTAACCGGGAAAAAACTTTTACATCAATAACAACGCCTTCCATTCCTGGTTTTGCCTTGAGAGAACTATTGGTGAAATCACCAGCTCTATCTCCAAAAAGTGCTCGCATCAGATTCTCTTCAGGTGACGGATCAATATCTATATTTTTAGGAGTGATCTTGCCAACGATGATATCTGCAGATTTTACAACCGACCCTACTCTGATGATTCCGGTTTTATCCAGATTCCTCAAAGATTTGGTGGGAACATTGGGAATATCATATGCCAGTTCTTCCTTTCCATTCTTCATATTTCGAACCAGAACTTCATGTTCTTCGATGTAAACAGAAGTAAGCATATCCTCGCGGGCAACGTTTTCGCTCAAGATGATTGCATCTTCATAATTGTAACCGTACCAAGGCATAAAGGCAACCAACATGTTTCGTCCAAGAGCTAATCTGCCGTTATTAACAGCAGGTCCATCAGAGATAATATCACCCTTCTTAACAATATCCCCCTTCTTCACAGTTGGTCGCTGATTCATGCTGGTATCCTGGTTTGAGCGTGCGAATTTTTTCAAATAAATACGATTTTGAGTTCCAATATCAAGAATGCTGTCATCCGGGTTCTCTCTTTCAATATCAATATAAGTGCTGCTTATTTTTGTGACTTTTCCATTATAAGGAGCAACAGCAACAACGCCGCTATCTTCTGCAATGGTTTTTTCCATACCGGTTCCAATCAAAGGAACTTCAGGACTGATAAGCGGAACAGCCTGACGCTGCATATTTGAACCCATCAAAGCACGGTTTGCGTCATCATGTTCCAAAAATGGAATAAGTGCAGCAGAAGCAGAAACAATCTGTTGTGGTGAAACATCCATATATTGAGCCTCTTCAGGTTTATACTGGAGGAATTCACCTTTATGGCGTGCAAAAACAAGCTTATCAGTTATCTTAAGATTTTCATCATAATTGATATTTGCCTGAGCAATTATATGGTCTTCTTCCTCGTTTGCATCCAGATATTTGACGTCTTTTGTGATAACACCGTTCTCAATCTTGATATAAGGTGTTTCCAAAAAACCGAATTTATTTACTCTGGCATACATAGCAGGAGAAGATTGCAAACCGATGTTTGGTCCTTCAGGAGTTTCCACAGGGCAGATCCTGCCGTAATGAGAATAATGAACATCCCGAACTTCAAATCCTGCTCGTTCCCTTGTTAATCCGCCCGGACCAAGAGCAGAAAGCTTTCTCTTGTGAGTAACAGCAGTAAGCGGATTGGTTTGTTCCATAAATTGAGAAAGCTGACCTGTGAGGAAAAACGATTGCACCACAGCGATCAAGGCGTTACTGTTGATCAGGTCGTGAATTGTAACTTCATCCGAATTAGCGATCGACATTCTTTCCACCACAGTTCTGGCAACGCGAGATAAACCAATATTATATTGTTCCTGCAAAAGTTCGCCCACAGTTCTCACTCTTCTGTTCGCCAGATGGTCGATATCATCGATTACATCTTCATCTTTATGGACTGCGATTAAAGTTTCCACAATCGCCACCAGATCCTGTTTTGTAAGAATATGAATGGATGGATCAATATCCAAATTTAATCTGAAATTAATCTTATAACGTCCAACCTCTCCGAGATTATAGCGTCTTTCATTGAAGAACATGCGATTGAAAAGTTCAAGTGCTACTTCATAAGTTGGTTCTTCACCAGGTCTTATCAGGTTGTATATTTTTTTTACTGCTTCTTCCTGATTGGTCGTCAAATCTTTGGCAATTGTATTTTCGATTATTTTTCGAGTTATTTCGTGCTTTTGAGCAATTACAGACACTTTTTTCAGACCGGATTCTTTAAGTTTTTCTAAAATCTCATCATCGATTTCCGAGGCTGCTTCGCAGACAATCTCACCGGTTTCTTCATCAAATACGTCTTTGAAAAAAAATCTTCCTTTGGCATTTTTAACTGGAATTTCTTCTTCTTCATAAAAATGTTTTCGCAAATCCTCGTTAGTAGATAAGCCAACAGCACGCAACATAACAGTTACAGGAAGCTTTCTACGTTTATCGATCAAAATGAACATGGCATCATTGATATCCATCTTAAATTCCAACCATGAACCATTATAAGGAATCACTTTAGATGAATATAATATTTTTCCGCTGGCATGTTTTGTTTCCGTGAAAAATACACCCGGAGATTTATGAAGCTGACTGATAATAACACGTTCAGCTCCATTTATCACAAATGTTCCGTCATCCGTAATCAATGGAATTTCACCCAGAAAAACGTCTTGTTCAATAGTATTTTTTACTCTTCGTTCACCTGTTTCTTTCAATAGTTCTTCATCATAGATTATCAGTCTCATTCTTGCTTTAATCGGTGCCTGATAAGAAAGGTTTCGTTCGATGCATTCGTCAGTATTATACTTTTCTTTCAAGACTACATAATCAATATAATCAAGATGGTAAATGCCTTTTGAGTCTTCCAGAGGATAAATCGATGTAAGTATTGCCTGGAGTCCGGTATTTTCTCTTTTTTGAGGATGAGCATCTTTTTGCAAAAAATGATGATAAGAAGATATCTGCATCTGCAAAAGATTGGGAACCTGCACAGTTGGAAGACCGGCTTTTTCGGCTTTTTTTCTTATTCGGGAATAACTTTTAAATTCTTTCAAAAGTCTTAACTCCTTTTACGCAAAAAGCGAAATTTTTCGCAAGGGTTGTAAAAAAAAATAGATAGAGCGGAAGTGAGCATATTTTCCCACTCCCGCCTGATAATAAAAATCATTATTTGATTTCTACGCTAGCACCTGATTCTTCGATCTGAGCTTTAACTGATTCTGCTTCCTCTTTTGATACTCCTTCAACCACTGGTCTGGGAGCATTATCAACTAATTCTTTAGCTTCTTTAAGACCTAATTTTGTAATTGCACGTACAACTTTGATCGCCTGAATTTTCTTATCACCTGCACCTGTAAAAATTACATCAAATTCAGTTTTCTCTTCAGTAGCTTCAGCAGCAGCAGGAGCAGCAGCAACAGCAGCAACCGGAGCAGCAGCAGTCACACCAAAAAGTTCTTCAAGCTCTTTCACCAGTTCGGAAAGTTCAATCACGCTCATTTCTTTGATAATATCAATAACCTGTTGTTTTTTATCAGCCATCTTATCCTCCATCAGATATATATATTTTTATTTTTTTTCGGCTTTCTGTTTTGCAATTTCATCAACAGCAAAAACAAATTTTCTTAAAATTCCTTGCAGTACTCCTACAAATCCAACAATCGGAGCATTGAATCCCTGAAGAACCATGGAAAGAAGAACTTCTTTGGCAGGAAGTTTCGCCAGTTTTTCCAATTGCTCGGCAGTCATAAATTCTCCGGAAATCAAACCTACTTTAAAACTTGGGAAATCCTTATCTTTCGTAATGTCTTCTTTAAATTTTATCAATTCCCGGGCAGGAGCAACTTCATCGGTAATTGCAACAGCAATTGCTGTGGATCCTACAAGATGATTATCCAAATCTGAAATTCCCAGCTCATTTAGAGCAATTTTGATAAAAGTGTTTTTAGAAACGAAATAATCTACTTTAGCGTTACGCATCCTGTTACGCAGCTCATCCACCTCTTCAATATTAACACCTTTATAATCTACCAGAACAATCGCTTTTGCGTTATCCAATCTCTCTTTGATTTTTTTTACTTCATCAATTTTATATGCCTGAACCATATTTCACTCCTACTTCTTCGCTTCTAAGGTAACACTTGGAATATCCAGTTTTATGCCAGGACCCATTGTTGAAGTTAGGGCAATACTTCTGATGAACACACCTTTTAAGGTGGCAGGTCTTTCGCGAAGTATCGCACTTATGATAGTTAAAATATTCTCTTTGAGCTTGTTACTTTCAAAGCTCAGTTTTCCGCCAATAATATGCAAATTGGCAAATTTGTCCACCCGGTAGGTAATCTTCCCACCTTTTGATTCGTTAACTGCTTTTTTAACGTCCATTGTTACTGTTCCATCTTTGGGATTTGGCATCAGACCTCGCGGTCCCAGGATTCTTCCCAGCCTGCCGATTTTTCCCATTAGGTTGGGAGTAGTTACCACAACATCAAAATCAAGCCAGCCGGATTTGATCTTTTCTACATACTCATCAACTCCAACGTAGTCAGCTCCTGCTTCTTTAGCTTCATCTGCTTTATCACCTTCAGCGAAAACAAGAACTCTCACTTTCTTTCCGCTTCCATGAGGTAGAACTAAAGAATTTCTGATTTGTTGTTCAGCCTTTCGAGGGTCAACACCGAGATTCATATGAACTTCAACAGTTTCATCAAACTTTGTAACTGGAAATTTTTTCAGAAGTTCAATTGCCTCGTCAAGCTCGTATCTCTTCTCTTTGTTAACCATCTCACGAGCTTCTCTGTACCTTTTGCTACCCATTTATACTCCTTTTATATTTCTCCTGCTTTAGATATGGAAGTCCCTTGTTTATAGAAATAACCAAAATTAAAATCGATTAGTCTTCTACTTCTACTCCCATATTTCTTGCAGTACCTTCGATCATACGCATAGCAGCTTCTATTGAGTAAGCATTTAAGTCTTTCATCTTTATTTCAGCAATTTTCCTGATTGACTTTTTGGATATTTTGCCAACTTTTTCGCGGTTTGGTTCACCTGAGCCTTTTGCTAATCCTGCCTCTTTTTTAATTAAAACTGCAGCAGGTGGAGTTTTTATTTCAAATGTATAAGATTTATTTTTCTTAACATAAATAACAACCGGAAAGATCATTCCCGGAGAATCTTTTGTTTTATCATTAAACGCTTTACAAAATTCACCAATATTGATTCCTGCTTGTCCTAAGGCAGGACCAACTGGTGGAGCCGGTGTTGCCTGACCAGCAGGTAATTGTAATTTTACAACATGTTCGACATCTTTGGGTTTTGCCATTTTTTCCCTCTATACTACATTGTTTCTACTTGATCAGATTTTACTTCCACAGGAGTTATCCTGCCAAAAACAGTTACATTAATAGTCAATTTCTGTTTATCTTCACTGAGCTTATCTATTACGCCTTCAAAATCACTAAAGGGTCCGGCTGTGATTTTAACCATATCACCGGGAATAAATTCGTAATCTTTCTGAGCAGTTTTATGACGCTCGGTAATTCCCAGTAATCTATTTACTTCACCCTCAGATAAGGAAAGAGCTTTTTTACCTGTTCCTAAAAAATTCGTGACTCCGGGCAATCCTCTTATGAAGGAATAAACTTCCAGAGTTAAATCTGCTTCAATAATCACATAACTATTGAAAAGTTTTTTCTCGCGCTCCACTCTTTTCCCTTCCCGAATATGAAATGTTTTCTGGGTAGGAATAAGAATCTTACCGATATTTTTTTCGAAATCAGTTCCTTGTATACCCTTGGAAATTGCTTCTCTTACTTTGAATTCATGCTGAGCATACGTATGAACTACATACCATTTCATATCTTAACCTTTAAGCAGCAGAGTCCTGATTAAAACATTAAAAGCAGCATCCACTAAGAATAGAAATATTGCTACGATCGAAGACATGATGATAACCACAGTTGTTCCCTCTTTTAAATCTGCTTTTGTGGGCCAGCTAACATAAGACATTTCTTGCCTTACACTCTTGAAAAAAACAAAAATTTTCTTAAACATATTTTCTCTCTTTCATAAGAAATAATGGCAGGTCAGGCAGGACTTGAACCCCCAACCCCCGGTTTTGGAGACCGGTGCTCTACCAGTTGAGCTACAACCCTTTAGTAGGCATGCT
>JABMPU010000005.1 GCA_013203665.1 Armatimonadota bacterium | reverse complement strand
TTTGTAATTTGGCTTTTAACCAATACCAAAATATAAACTTGTGAGTATTTATGCTACATATTTCTTAATCTTTTTTTCACATATTATGCAGGCTCGTCTCCTGCGAAACTTGAGTTAAATAAAACGAGAAACCGTTAAAACGGTTAATGCTTTTTTAGTTTCACTATCTGCCAACTTAAGTTGGTGGTTAATAAGAATATAGCAACTTTCAGCCGATTCGCTTGTCCCGTTAAATCCTTATTCACTTAAATGTGATCGGTTTCCAAATATTTGAAATTTTATTTGATATTTGTAATTTGATATCTGTCATCTAATTGATGATTATCTTCTGGAGAATTCAAATGGATCAAATTCGTAACCAATGGAAAGGTAATAATAAGTTCTATTTTCCTCATCGATGGCAGCGGCAACTCTCACCGGTCCGATAAAAGATTTAAATCCGAGTTTCAAACCAAAAGCAGGATAAAGATTCTTTTCCGGAAGCCAGACGTCTTCAGTACCAAGATTTAATAAATTGTAATGCAAATCAACAAAAAGATTATTCAAAATTTTAAATCTTATTGCGAGAGAATATATTTTGTATATTGGAGCACTGCGTTCACCAGTGTAACAGCCCAGAAAACTATCGATCCCACCTATGTAAAACGGGTCGAAATCCAAATCATATTTTTTGAAATAAGTACCATATTCAAATTGATATTTTAATGAAATCTTATCTTTGAAAGGTATTAAAATCCGTGCTTTCGAGTATAACTTTTTGTAACCACTGTCGCTGAAAAAAATCTTTCTGGCTGTATTAAATTTCAGCAGAAATTGCATCCCTTTCATGGGAAACACAAAATCATCCAGATTTTCATGATACAATTTCAAGCCAACTCCTGTTGAGTGATAATAGGTGTCTTGAAAATCCGCAATATCCTGGTAAAGCCTTGTATTAAATGTAAAACCATAACCTTCGAGAATCACAGCTTTCTTGGCATAAATTCCAATTCCAACAGTGCCACCTGTTTCCAATGATTTTACACTGCCGGTTTTTTTATGCTCTTCATCATAAGAATAGATTCTTTGCTCTTTTAGATATGGGAACATCCTGAAATAGATTCCCCAATGTTTACCGAAATTCTTCACATAATCAAGATTCAGCTCTTTTTTATCACCAACTTGAAAATTGAATAAAAGTTTGGAATTCCTCTGAATCATGTTATCAAAACTAAAAGTGGCACCCAGAATAATATCCTTATTATTGATGTAACCAAAGTTTATTCCCAACTGCTTCCTATCATTTTCTCTCACCTTGATTTTGAGGATATATTTTTCATCTTTTTTTTCAATAATCGGATAAATCAGAGAGAAAAGTTGGGAATCACAAGCATTTTTTATTGCCAGAATAATATCGGATTTTGTATAAAATATGTCTGTTTTCAAACCTGAAAATTCTTTTACTTTGGATTTACTTAAATGTTTATTTCCCAGAATTATAATTTTTGAAAATTCTATTTCAGGTGGAAGTAACTCAATTTTATTTGTTGTTCTCTTTTTAGATTTTTCTATTATTTTAAGATGTTTCCTGGCAGCGATTTCTCCTGCTAAAATTATTTCTTTTTTCTTTGAAAAATCCAGAACCGAAATATTATCCAACTCTGGTTTGATGATTAAATCACAAAATTCAGTAGATTTGTTGATATTGCTCGTGATGCTCAGGTTCACAGTTTGATCCAGCACATCAATCAAGCTTTCAATTTCCTCTTTTTCTTTTAAACCGGAATTTGTCTGTACACCAATTACGAAATCCGCACCCATATCTGCCACAATTTCAGCAGGTAAATTTTCCAACAAACCACCATCAACATACAGTCCATCATCCAATTCAAAAGGTTTTAAAATCGATGGGAAAGAAATGGAAGAGCGAATTGCTTCGTGAAGAGAACCATCAGAAAAAACTTTAAGTTCTCCAGTTAAGATATTGGTTGCATTACAGCGAAATGGAATAGGTAATTTATCGAAATTCTCTACTACTGAGACCGGATAAGTAAGATCAAATAAGAAATTTATCAGGTTATTTCCAACAAAAAAAGCTTGGGGGATTTTTGGTAAATAGTTTTCATCAAGGTCGAAAAAGAAATTTGCATATGGTTGCCAACGTTTCTGGCTGATGTAAATATCTTTCCGGGAAATTTTGTCATTTAGGATTTCTTTCCAATCCATCTTAAGAAAAATTTCTTCGATCTCTGCACCGGAATAACCCATTGCATACAATCCACCAATGAGAGCTCCAGTGCTTGTTCCAGCAATGAAATCAACCTGAATTCCTAATTCATCGATTACTTTTAAAACACCAATTTGAGCCAATCCGCGAGCACCACCTCCACTTAAGGCTAGTCCTATCTTTTCTTGCGAATGCAAAAAAAGAGAGAAAATGAGAAGCGAACCGATAATTATTTTCTTTTTCATAATAGGAAAGACGGGACAAAAAGCCCCGTCTTTTGTAAAGGATTTTTTATCTTTTTTAGATGATTCCGAGAAATTTTTGGATAGCAGGAGAAAAGGCAACGATGAGACCGGCAAAAACAATGCTGACCATACTCATTAATTTTATGAGGATATTGATAGAAGGACCGGATGTATCCTTGAACGGATCACCCACGGTATCTCCTACAACAGTTGCTTTGTGGAAATCAGAACCTTTTCCCCCGTAATGTCCGGTTTCAACATATTTCTTTGCATTATCCCAGGCACCACCGGCATTGTTCATCATAACCGCCAGCACAAAACCTGTTGTCAATCCGCCTGTTAAAACTCCCATCACACCCGCAACGCCTGTTATCATGCCGATAACGATAGGTGTGAGAATTCCCAAAAGAGCAGGAGCAACCATCTCTTTTTGTGCTCCAACTGTAGATATATGAACACACTTTGCATACTCGGGTTCAGCTTTACCTTCCAGAATTCCCGGTATCTCTTTGAACTGACGTCGTACTTCTGCAACCATTGCACCGGCTGCCCGTCCTACTGCTTTCATCGTGAGTGCAGCAAAAACGAATGTTACCATCGCACCCATAAAAATTCCAACCAGGAATTTGGGATTCATCAAATTTATTTGATAATAACTTACAAAATCTGCAATTGTTGCATTTCCAATTTCTACAGTTCGAACCACTTCTCCTGCAAAAGTAATATCCAGGAATTTTTGTCCGGCAAAGATCAACCCTACTCTCACTTCTTCCAGGTAAGCTGCCAGAAGTGCCATCGCGGTAAGTGCAGCCGAACCGATTGCAAAGCCTTTTCCAGTAGCAGCAGTTGTATTTCCCACAGAATCAAGGTCATCTGTCCTTTTTCTCACTTTTTCCGGAAGCTTGCTCATTTCTGCATTCCCACCTGCATTATCTGCTATCGGTCCAAATGCATCCATAGCAAGAGTTACGCCCAGGGTGGCAAGCATTCCCACAGCTCCAAAGCCAATTCCATAAAGTCCCATTTCGGGAGTTGCGAATCCTTTACTCACACTGAAAGCAGCCAGGATGGCAATTGCAATAATGATAACCGGTGCTGCAGTGGATTTCATTCCCACGGCAAGACCATCGATGATCACAGTTGCCGGTCCGAATTCTGCTTGTTTAGCAATTCCACGAGTGGGAGCATAACTGTGTGAAGTTGACCGTTCAGTAAAAAAACCTATCAATATCCCCGCCAAAAGTCCTATCATACTTGCCAGGAACACGCCCAGAGAATATTCAGGTGGAAGCATGAATTTTGTAACGAAAAATGCAACTATAGCTATCATAATAGAACTTCCGTAAACACCTTTATTCAAGGCAAACATCAGTTCTTTGGTTCCTGCATCTTCCTTTGTGGAAACCATATAAATTCCCAGTATGGAAAGGAATGCACCTACTCCGGCAAGTACCATCGGAGCAGTTACAAATTTAATTGCCCATTCGTTCATTAATTCAGGTCTGTGATGAAAAATCTGCGTTACTGCTGCCATTCCCAGTGCTGCTGTAGCCAATATCGAACCACAGTAAGATTCATAGAGATCTGCACCCATACCGGCTATATCACCTACGTTATCTCCCACATTATCTGCGATCGTGGCAGGATTACGCGGATCGTCTTCAGGGATTCCTGCTTCAACTTTTCCCACCAGGTCTGCCCCAACATCTGCAGCTTTTGTATAGATACCTCCACCAAGACGTGCAAAAAGTGCCTGAGTTGAAGCTCCCATTCCAAAGCTGAGCATGATAACCGTGATCGTATGCAAGCTCATTTTATCTGGATGAAGCATACTATAATAATTCAATCCGAAAAACCAGGCAGAAATATCTACAAGAGCAAGTCCCACAACTACAAGTCCCATCACACCACCGGCACGGAAGGCAACCTTCAAACCTTTATCCAGGCTTTTAGAAGCTCCCTGTGCAGTTCTATTGGAAGCAAGGGTAGCTGTATTCATTCCTATCCATCCGGCAAGTCCACTGAAAAAACCACCTGTAAGAAATGCAAAAGGAATGAGCCAGTGAAGCACATGCAGAACATGAGCCATAATATTGAAAAGAATAAATGCAATAACAAAGAAAATTGTTACGCCTTTATATTGTTGTTTAAGATAAGCAAAAGATCCTTCCCGAACATATTTTGCAATCTTCTGCATTTGTTCGTTACCGGGATCTTCTTTTTTTACTCCCTTAAAAAGAATAAATGAAAATATCAACGCCATAATTGCCCCAAAAGGTGCAACAAACCAGATCAATGGAATATTCATTGAATCTCCTCCTAAAAGTATCTAAAAAATTTTAGACAACAAAATAAGCTCAAAATATTTGTCAAGAATAGTAAATCGACCTGCCAGGTTGAGAAAAGTAGAGCACGCTGTTTATCGGTCAGCTTGCTTGAATCACTAAGTAGCGACCAAGCTGGTCGCTTTACATTGTTTTGGAAGATTCTGAAATTATCCTTATTTCATTTTCCTCCTATCCTGACGAATCCGGTTACGATTATTATGACAAGTAATACAGAAAGAAGGCTTGATTAAATAAAACGAAGCCTAACAAGACGCTGCAGCAGATGCAGACAAGCTACGCCGCTGAAGACTGACGTTATATGATTATTCAGTATTGGAGGAACAGATGGCTAAAGAAATAATATTAGTTTGTCCAGAATGTAAACAAGAAATCATGATGGAATCTACAAAAATGATTACGAAGAAAATTATTAAATGTCGAAGTTGTAAATATTTTGCTGAGCATTATAATTGGATAAAAAAAGATCCTAAGACTGGGAAAATATGGAATGATAAAAGTGAATAGTTCGATTTAATACCATCCTTAAATATATATCTTAAAAATGCTTGCCTTGGTTCCAAAGGATGGGTATGAGTGTAGATTAGCTTTTTCCTCTTCCCAAGTTTTTCTTGGGAATACTCTTTTAATGCGAAGTTGAACTTTATCTACAAGGGCGTTACTAAGTGCAACTTAGTAACGAGAAACAAATATTGAAAAAGGAGCAATTAAATGAACAATTCAAAAACTCGATTAATATTTTCTTTCATGTTGATGATTTTAATAATTACACTTTCAGCAGAAAACTTCCCCAGGTTGCTGTGTTCACTACAGGTGGAACAATTGCCCAAAAATATGATGCCAAAGCCGGCGGTTTAGTCCCTGTAGTTACTGGAGAAGATTTGATCGAATCTGTTCCACCGCTTAAGAATTTAGCAAAGATCGATGTATTTGATGTGGTGAATATAGATAGTTCCCACATGACTCTGGAAATCTGGGCGAAATTGAGTAAAACCATCGATGAAAAACTTTCCCAAAATGATTATATTGGTGCTGTTGTAACTCATGGAACAGACACCATGCAGAAGGTGTTTATTTCCTTTCTTTAACTTTGAACACTAATAAACCTGTTGTTTTTACCGGCTCGATGCGGGGAGCTTCATCATCCAGTCCTGACGGACCGATGAATATTTATGATGCGATTTTGGTTGCTATCAGCAAACCGGCAAAAGATTGGGGAACAACATTGGTAATTAATGACTGTATTTATGATGCATTTTTTGTTAGGAAAATCAACACGACTAATCTTGCTGCTTTTTCCAGTGGAATAAAAGGATTACTCGGTTACATTGCAAATGATAAAGTAGTAAAGGTGAATAATGTGATTTATGAACAACATATTAATCTTCCTGATAATAACCAATTTCCCCAAGTAGAAATTATTCCTTATTTTGCAGGAGCAGAAGGAGAACAGCTTAAAACTGCTGTGGATAATGGAGCAAAAGGAATAGTTTTGGAAGCTGTTGGAGCTGGCAATGTAAATCCAAAAATGAATGATGCAGTTAAATATGCAATCTCTAAGAATGTAGCAGTTATAATAACCAGTTGTGTTTACTGGGGAGAAGTAGTTGCAGAATACGGCAGTATTGGAGGTGGAGCAAACCTGCAAAAAGAAGGAGCGATTTTAGCACCTCTTGGGCTTACTTCCCGTAAATGTCAGATACTTTTAACTTTAGCTTTAGGTCAAAATAGAAGCAAAGATAAGCTGAAAGATTTTTTTAGCTATAAATCAGATAATTAAAATGGATTCCCGTTTTCACGGGAATAACAATTCATTTTTTCCTTTTTGTTCCCCTTCTCCTCGATAGGAGAAGGTCGGGATGAGGTGGATAGGTTTTTTCCTCTTGTTCCCATCCGGTAGCTGCTGGATGGGAATACTCGTTTATTGCGAAGTTTAACTTCGTTTGCAAGTGCGTTACTAAATGCATCCGTCAAAGCTGGAGTAAACACTAAGTAATGAGTAAAATAGATTCCCGTTTGCACGGGAATGACAATTTCTTGAGAATGACATCTCATTTTTCATTTTTAATTTTCATCAACTTCTATCCGCTTTCAATACTTCCAGGAAAGCTTCCTGCGGAATGGAAACAGAACCGATCTCTTTCATCCGTTTTTTGCCTTCTTTCTGTCTTTCCAGAAGTTTCTTTTTCCTGGTAATATCACCACCATAACATTTGGCTGTAACGTTTTTTCGCAGAGCATTGATCGTACTTCGAGCGATTATCTTGGAACCGATACTTGCCTGAAGAGCAATTTTAAAAAGGTGTCTGGGAATTACATCTTTCAATTTTTCCGAAACACTTTTTCCCCACTGAAAGGCTTTATCCTCATGACAGATGAAAGACATGGCATCCACTTTTTCACTATTAATAAGAATATCAACTTTCACCACATTGGATTTTCGGTTTTCTTTGAAGGAATAATCCAAAGATGCATAACCTTTGCTCACGGATTTAAGTTTATCATAAAAATCGAATATGATCTCGATCAGCGGCATTTCATAATGGATGGAAAGTCTTTTTTCATCTATGTACTGCATGTCTTTCTGAATTCCACGTCGCTCCTGAACCAGCTTCATAATATTTCCGACAAAAGCAGTAGGAACTATGATCTCCACATCCATCACCGGTTCTTCAATGGATTCAATATATATTGGATTGGGCATATCGATAGGATTATAAATAACTTTCTGGCTGCCATCATTGAGGTTAATAACAAATTTTACACTGGGAGTAGTTGTGATGATGGGAACATTATATTCACGCAGTAATCTTTCTTTCACAATTTCCAGGTGCAGCATTCCCAGGAAACCGCAGCGAAAACCAAAACCCAAAGCCAGAGAACTTTCCGGTTCGTAAGTGAGTGCTGCATCGTTCAGCTTAAGTTTTCCCAGACTATCCCGCAGATTTTCATGGTCTTCTTTATTCAAAGGAAAAAGACCACTGAAAACCATTGGTTTAGGTTCTTCAAATCCGGGTAGAGCTTCTTTACATCCGATCTTTGGGATTGTGATTGTATCTCCCACTTGCGCATCCGCAACTTCCTTGATATTGGCAATAATATATCCAACTTCACCTGCTGTGAGTTCGCTTGTTTCCTCTTTTTTTAGTCCAAGATAACCGATTTCTTCAACTGAGAATTCTTTGTTTGTTGAAAAGAATTTTATTGTATCACCCTTTTTAATTTGTCCGTCAAACATTCGAATAAGAACGATCACACCGCGGTATGTATCAAAATAGGAATCAAAAATCAGGGCTTTGGGAGGAAGATCGATATTACCGAAGGGAGCAGGAATATTTTTTACAATACCTTGCAGCATTTCTTCAATCCCGATTCCATCTTTTGCACTGATCTTAAAAATATTCTCGGAACCAATTCCGATATTTTCAATTATGTCATGTTCTGTTCCTTCAACATCCGCTTTTTCCAGGTCTATTTTATTAATAACGGGAATTATTTCCAAATCATTTTCCATAGCGAGATACAGGTTGCTCATTGTTTGTGCTTCAATTCCCTGGGATGCGTCCACCAGAAGAAGCGCTCCATCACAGGAAGCAAGACTGCGCGAAACTTCATAGGAAAAATCGACGTGTCCGGGTGTATCGATTAAATTCAAAATATATGTTTTACCATTGTATTTGTATTCCATTTTGATTGCATGAGATTTGATGGTAATTCCGCGCTCACGCTCCAGTTCCATATCATCCAGGATAAGTGTGGCATGAGAATTCTTATCTATCACATGAGTTGCCTCCAAAAGTCTGTCTGCCAGTGTAGATTTACCGTGATCAATATGAGCAATAATGCAGAAATTCCGGATCAATTCTTTATCCATCAAACCTCCAATGCAAAATCAAAAACCAGAGCACGCTTTTTAATGTCAACTTATTCTTGGAATAACAGTTAAATCCACGAATTATCAGAAATTTTCTGTAGATTTGACAGACAGTTTTTCATTGAGATTCAAAAAGAACTTTGAAATTGTTAACTCTTATTTTGGACTCTCTTTTAAATATTTTATTCTTGACGCAAAATTGTTATTTTCGAAATTGATTTAATCCCATTTTGGAGAGATTGAATGATTAAAGTTATTCGTGATAAATGTGTTGGCTGTGAATTGTGCATCAAATCTTGTGCTTATGATGCAATTGTAATGAAGGATGGAATTGCAGAAATAGATTTGGAAAAATGTACTCTTTGCGGAGCTTGTGTCACGGATTGTTCTTTTGATGCAATTATCATCAAAAAATCTGAGCAGCAAAATTTGAACAAAGATCAGCATAATGGTGTTTGGATATTTGCAGAACAGAGAAATAAAGAAATCGCTCCGGTTGTTTTCGAACTTTTAGGTAAAGGAAGAGAACTGGCAGAGCAAAAAAAAACAGAATTAGTTGCAGTTCTTTTTGGATATAAGATTTCAAATCTGACTAATGATTTAATCGCTTATGGAGCAGATAAAGTTATATTTGTAGATGATCCTGTTTTGGAGCATTTTCTCGATTTACCATATTCGAGAACTCTCTCTGAACTCGCCAAAAAATATAAACCGGAAATTATCCTTTCCGGTGCTTCTGTTGCCGGACGCTCTTTTATCCCACGTGTTGCTATCGAACTGCAAACAGGTCTTACTGCTGATTGTACGGGCTTGGAAATTGATAAGGAAAGTTCGGGGTTACTGCAAACAAGACCGGCTTTCGGCGGCAACATTATGGCTACAATTGTTACTCCGAATCATCGTCCCCAGATGTCTACGGTTCGTCATAAGGTGATGGATTCTCTACAAAAAGATGATTCCAGGAAAGGTGAAGTAATCAAAGAAAAGATTGATTTTTCAAACTTGAATGATGCTTCAAAATATCTTGGATTTATAAAAGATGAAACCCAAACTGTAAACCTGACAGAAGCAGATTTTGTAATTTCAGGTGGGAGAGGTTTAAAGAATAAGGAAAATTTTGTTCTTATCAAGGAATTGGCAGAAACTATTGATGCAGCAATTGGAGCTTCCAGGGCTGCTGTAGATGCTGGGTGGATTGCCTATTCTCACCAGGTCGGGCAAACAGGAAAAACGATCAAACCAAAAGTTTATATAGCCATTGGAATTTCCGGTGCGATCCAGCATTTAGCCGGCATGCAGTCTGCAGATTATATTATTGTAATTAATAAAGATACGGATGCTCCGATTTTTAGAATCGCTGACCTTGGACTTGTTGGTGACCTCTTTGAAATCATACCTTTATTAAAGAAAAAATTTCTAAAGGGATCTGCAAAATGAAAAAAGCTGTCTTTCTGAGGGAATCTTTGAAGATAATTCTAACGAAGAATCTCATTATAATCGGAGTTCCTTCGAGAGAAAAGCAAGGAGAATTCCTCAGGATGACAAAAACACCCAATTATATAGAACTCATGAAAAAATTTCAAAAGTAGGAAATATGGAAATAAAAGTAAAAACCTGCGTTCATAGCGCAGATAAAATTTCTTCGAATGCTACTGTAAAAATTAATAGTTCCATCTTAAAAGCCAAATCTACAAAATGGGATTGTCCTGATAATATTGCTTACCCACCATTTATAAACAACCACGAACATTTGATTGGAAACTGGGTACCCAGAGCAGGTGAAAATCATCCATATATTACAACTGATATCTGGGTGGAAGAGATGAAAAAATCCGAATCTTTTATAGAGAGAAACAAAGTTTTCACTCACAATGGCTCATTTGATCTTACTAGGGGAAATGCAAATCTTCTTGCTTTATTAGGAGTTTATAAAAACATTTTTTCCGGTTGTCCGGTTGTGCAAGACCACGCTCCCAATCAGAAGGATGAATATTACGCAAATTTTCCAATTGAAGTTATCAAAGATTATAAACAATGTCATTCATTATCTATGGGCAATTGGTGGGGCGGAAAATCTGCTCAAGAAGAATGGCAGGATTCAAAAGGGAAAATGCCTTTTATTCTACATCTGGCAGAAGGAAAGGATAAATTGGCAAAATCCGATTTTAGAAAATTAGAAGAATCAGGTCTTCTCCAACCTAATACTTTAATAATTCATGGTATTGCGTTAACTGCAGGGGAGATTAAGAAATGTGCTCAGAAAGGTGTCTCTATTTGCTGTTGCCCGGATTCGAATGTTTTTCTTATTGGCAAAACAATTGATCTTAAAGCCTGCATAAAATATGGAGTTAACCTGGTTCTGGGAACAGATTCAACTATGTCCGGCAGCATAAATATGCTCGCTGAAATCAAATTTGCTGCAAATAAATATACTTTCCTTTCTTCTAAAGAACTTTATAGAATGATTACGGAAAACGCTCAAAAAGCGCTTTTTTTACCTGAATCTTATGGAAAGTTGGAATTAAATACTTCTCATTTGATGCTCGTTAATAATATAAAAGACGATCCATTTGAAAACATTCTGAATATGGAAACAAAGGATATCGAACTTCTGATTCATCGCGGCATTCCGATTTATGGAAACAAGCAATTTTTAGATGATTTTGATATTAATCCTGAGGATTATTTCTTTTTTAAGATCGGAAATGAAAATAAGTTTGTGATCGGTCACCCTGAAAAGGTTTGTGCAAAAATCGATGCAATGTTAGGTTATCATAAAGATTTTCCGTATTTGCCGTTTTAACTTCGAGATAAAAAAATAGAACACGGATAACACGGATTTTGCGGATTAACACAGATAGAAAAAGAAAAATTTGTAATTACTTTATGTCTCAGTATGAACTAAATAGTGTTTCTCCGTAAAGTGTTGTTTCGAGTTGTAAGGAGCTTACGACGACGACTCGAGGTAGCTTGAAAACGCACTTTGTCTCGACTCGTCGTTCCTTACGAGTCGAAAAATGGAGCAGCAGTGAAAATAAATCCTGATTTATGTGATATTTGTGGAACCTGTGTGGCAGTTTGTGCTGCTGACGCCATTATTGTTTCAGAATTCAGAGTAACAATCGACAATGAAAAATGTACTAAATGCATGAACTGCTTGAAGGTTTGTCCAATAAAAGCAATTGAGGATGAGCCATGTTAAAAGACAGATATGATGTGGTTGTTATTGGAGCAGGACCTACAGGAAGCGTTGCCGCCAGGTTTGCTGCTGAGAATGGAGCCTCTGTTCTTGTTTTGGAAAGAGATCGCGAACCCGGTATTCCGGTTCGTTGTGGTGAAGGTGTTTCTCATAAAGGGATTGCGCCTTTCATAGAAATTGATGAACGCTGGATAGCATCTACGATCGAGGTTGCCAGGCTTCACTCACCAGATGGAAACGAAGCACATATGCTTAACAACGGGACAGGTTATGTGCTGGAAAGGCGTATTTTTGATACAGCTCTTTGTTCCCT
Source organism: Armatimonadota bacterium (assembly GCA_013203665.1). Classification (GTDB taxonomy): domain Bacteria; phylum Cloacimonadota; class Cloacimonadia; order Cloacimonadales; family TCS61; genus JABMPU01. The sequence goes on along the minus strand of JABMPU010000005.1, from coordinate 37,115 downwards.
GGCGTGTAAATTTGGAGCAGACCTTCTTACAAAAGCAGATGCTATCGATCTTATTTGGGAAAATAATAGAATCGCTGGAGTAAAATATAAATATCTGAATGAGATCAAAACAGTAAAATGCGATGTTGTTATTGGTGCAGACGGAATCGAATCCCGCGTGGGAAGATGGGCAGGAATAGACACGAAAGTGAAATTGGAAGATATTGATACTTGTGTGCAATATACATTAGCTGGAATAAAGACAGATAAAGGTTCCTGCGATTTTTATTTTGGTAAAAAAGTCTCGCCGGGCGGATATGTTTGGATTTTTCCAAAATCTGCAACAACTGCAAATGTGGGCATCGGTTTGTCCGGTCATTTGGCTCATAAGAAAGGACCAAAGGAATATCTGGATGAATTTGTAGAAAGGAATTTTCCGGAAGCGAAAATAACCTACACAGTTTACGGCGGAGTTCCCACTGCAGACACATTGAAAGAGATAGTGAGAAATAATATTATGCTGGTTGGTGATGCTGCCCGGCAGGTAAATCCCATCACTGGCGGTGGCATTGTACAGGGAATGATCGCAGGAAGCATTGCCGGCAAAGTAGCTGCAGAAGCCATTAAAAAACAGGATTACACTCGAAAATTCCTGAAAAAATACAGGAAAGAATGGGACAAACGAATCGGGAAAAACCAGAGTTTAATGTTCGCTATCAAAAACAAATTCTTTGGCATGAAAGACGAAAAGTTCAATAGTATCGTTGCCTTTTGCAAAAAGCTCCCTCCAGAAAAATTAACTTTAAAAGAACTGTTTACAGAAGCAATTAAAGATGATCCGAAATTAGTTTTGGAAATCGCAAAGGCATTTATTAAAAGTAAATTTAAGTAAATATGAAGAAAGTTCAACAAACTGAATTTTATCGGAAAATGATTCATGTTTCTTCGATTATTTTACCACTTTCATACAGATATTTATTTCATTCAAACAGGAAGCAATTTTTCCCAGTTTTAGCACTATTAACATTTGTAGCTCTAATTATTGAAATAATTCGCTTGGAAAATAAAACATTCAAAAAAATTTTCTATAATATTTTTGGAATTATGCTCAGGGAGCATGAAAAAAACAATTTTACAGGGGCTTCCTATCTACTAATTTCTGCAGTTATTTGTATTGCAGTATTTCCCAAAGATATTGCTTTTATTGCACTTTCTTTTCTGGCAATCGGGGATACTGCAGCAGCTTTGATTGGAATACCATTTGGAAAAAGAAAGCTGCTGGGAACAAAAAAGAGTTTGGAGGGCAGCATTGCCTGCTTTTCTGCCACCTTGTTGTTTGCTGTGTTTTTCCTTAACCCTGTGGAATACAATGTTCTCGTCATTGCATTGGTCGGAGCTATTTCCGCAACAGTAGCGGAGTTTTCTCGAATCCCGATAAACGACAACATTAAAATTCCCATTTTCTCCGGCTTAGTTATGTCTTTTGTAAATATATTTTTCTAAGAAAGTGTAACAAAAATTATGAGAAGTTATGAGATAAAGATAATTAGCCAACTGTTTTCATCCCGAATAGCGGGACTACACCAAGGCAGGCAAAGTTCACAAAGAAGTACGAAGATAAATAGAAATAAACTTTGCGTTTCTTCGTGTTTTTAGCGGCTAAAAAAGAGGATTGCTTATGAAATTATCATTTATAATTCCTGTATTTAATGAGGAACAAAGCTTACAACCTTTATATTCCGAGATTCTTGGAAATATTGAAAACTATAAGCATGAAATAATTTTCATTGATGACGGCAGTTCTGATGCAAGTTTTGCAGTTATGAAGGAATTGGCGGCAAAAGATAAAAATGTGAAAATTATTAAATTCAGGAAGAACTTCGGAAAAGCTGCTTCATTAGATGCAGGTTTCGAAGCTGCCAAAGGAGATATCATTTTCACAATGGATGCAGATTTGCAGGACGATCCTAAAGAAATAATAAATTTCATAAAAAAGATTGAACAGGGTTATGATCTTGTTTCTGGTTGGAAGAAAAAGCGGAAAGACCCGATTCATAAAACGTTCCCATCAAAGCTTTTCAATGCCATTACAGCCAAATTTTTCAGGCTGAAATTACATGATTATAATTGCGGGTTCAAAGCTTACCGGAAAGAGGTGATCAAAGAGTTGGATATTTATGGTGAGATGCATCGCTACATTCCGGCTTTGGCAGATTCCAAAGGATTTAAAATTACAGAAATTCCTGTAAATCATCGTTCAAGAAAGTTTGGGAAATCTAAATATGGAATCGAACGCTACATTCGAGGATTTCTGGATCTTCTAACCGTGAAACTGGTAACAAGCTATACACACAGCCCGCTGTATTTATTCGGCAGGATTGGAACAACTTTTTCTATAATCGGTTTTCTCATTGGTCTTTATCTTACAATAATGAAATTTTGGTTTCATCAGCCGTTGTATAACAGACCGCTTTTATATTTGTCAATTTTATTGATTATGCTGGGATTACAATTTTTCTCGATCGGTCTGATCGGCGAATTGCTTGTGAACCAAAATAGGAAACAGAATAAATCCAAAACGATTTCTATTGAGAAAAAGATAAACTTGTAAGTCAAATAATCAGTCAAAATCCTGACGCAGTTATGTTCGATACTCAGAAAGTAATTCCCGACAAAACGGGATATTCAATTTGTAATATCACAATCAGGAAGTTGCTTGTTACAGGCAGTAATGGAGTAACCTTAATGAAGAAAAATTTCTTATTAATATTTTTTATTTGCTCATTAAACTTATTCGGTACTTTCGTAGAGCACCCTTTATATTTTTATGTGGATAAATCTGATTTGATAATTAGTGGTGAAATTGTAAAAATAATAAAAGATCCAAACATTGAAAGAAATAATGAGTTTTCAGCTAATGATATTTATTATGCTTGTATTTCAATAATATATAATAACTTACCAACGATTAATGATTCAATAAATATTGTTTCAAAAAATACTGATCAAACAAATATAGCTGTTAATGATACTATTGAATTTTATTTATCGGAATTCTTTAATTCATTCGGAAATTTTCCATCAATCGGAGAAAGTGGAATTCTGTATTTGGAATTAAAAGAAAAAAAATTACGGCTCATCCCTCAACTTGGAGTTCAGTCATTTGAAAAAGAAGATATTTTAATTGAATTATGCAAAAAAGACAACATTAGTAAAGAATTAATTCTAGCAATTAATAATGATGATATCATTCAAATTAAACGTATCGTAGAACTCGGTGCTCTGAAAATACCATCTGGTTATTATTTAAAGTATTTTGAAGTTACTCCTGTGATACAAGCAGTAAGAAGAAATAATAAAGAAATAGTTAAATATCTAATTCAACACGGTGCAGACATTAAACAAAATACTCTTTCAGGAATTTCACTTTTAAAATCTGCGATAATGATAAATAATATTGAAATTATAAAACTTTTAGTTAGAAATGGAGCTAACTTATCAAAACGTGACAGTAGAGGAAATACGTTATTAATGTATGTCTTAGGCTATCCTAGCATCAAGATGATTAAATATTTATTAAAAAATGGAATTAATATTAACGCACAAAATAATAATGGAAATACAGCCCTATTGATGCACATTCAGAGAAATAGCCCTGACCTAAAGTTAGTTAAATTCCTACTGAAAAAAGGAGCTGACCCAAGGATAACAAATAATGATAGAAAAGACGGTTATGATTTTGTCGATAAAGATGATAACGTGTTACTCGAATTGTTGAAAAAGCATGAATGATACTGCTCGTAACATTGCGTCTGCGGGTGGAGTTATCAGACCGTTTTGGCTTGATCCGGTAGTTGCCGGATAAAACCTTAGTCGGTTCATCATGGGCGGAATCCTTCTGATTCCGCAGCACACAGAACAATTCGGAGCTGTCTGAAAATGACCGTTGCGAAGAGTTTCAACCATTCGCAAGGTTTTGAAAAAGGAAAATATGCGAAAAGATAACAATCATCTTCCAGAATTTATCCGGTTAATGAGGAATGCCGATTTGAATAAATTGGTGATAGATTCTTTCTCAAAGTATTATAAACAGGTTTTATCCGGCTCAACCGGAAAACTTTCCAAAAAAGAAATCTCTCCTCCTGAAAAGAAGAATTTAATCGATTACAATCAACTGGAAAAACCAATATCTTCTCACCTGGAAAAGCTTGTTGTTATCAAACTTAACGGAGGTTTGGGAACAAGCATGGGCTTGATAAAGGTCAAATCTTTACTGAGAGTAAAAGAGGATTTTAATTTTTTGGATATTATCACTCGCCAGATTCTTTGTTTACGTGAGAAATCCAAGAAAAACATTCCGCTTCTATTTATGAATAGCTTCAATACTCGCGATGATACACTTTCCTATTTGGAAAAATATCCTGAACTGAAATTGCCCGAAATTCCTATTGATTTTCTGCAAAATAAATTTCCTAAGATAAAGCAAAGCGATTTGTCTCCTTTGCAAAATCAGAGTGACAACTTGAACTGGAATCCGCCAGGTCACGGTGAAATTTATCTGGTTCTGATGATTTCCGGTGTTCTTGATCAACTTTTGGATTCAGGTTTTGAGTATGCTTTCCTCTCCAATTCTGACAATTTGGGAGCAACTGTCGATGAAAAAATCCTGGATTATTTTCAAGAGAATAATATTTCTTTTATGATGGAAGTTTGTAAACGTTCATCTGGCGATAGAAAGGGAGGACATTTAGCTCAAACCAGAGATGGACGACTGCTTTTGCGGGAGACAGCCCAATGCCCGGAACAAGAAATCAGCGAATTTCAGGACATCGGAAAATATCAGTATTTTAATACGAACAATCTTTGGATAAACCTGAAAACCTTGAAGGATGAATTAATAAAAAATGATTATTTGTTTCCGCTTTCGCTTATAATTAATCCAAAAGAGGTGGAAGGCGAAGAAGTTTACCAGATCGAAACTGCGATGGGCGCAGCGATCAGCGTGTTCGAAGATTCAAAAGCTGTTGTTGTAAATCGCGATAGATTTGCTCCTGTAAAGAAAACGAATGACCTTCTGGTTATTTGGTCCGATGCATACAAATTGCAGCAGGATTACAAGCTTGTGCTGGATGAAAACCTGAAAGAACCACCTAAAGTTAGCCTAGACGAAAGATATTATAAAACTATCGAGCAACTGGAAGAGCATTGTAAAGATGGAATTCCATCTCTAAAAAATTGTAGGAAACTGGAAATATCTGCCGATGTGTTTTTTGAAAAGAATATGGAAATTATCGGAGATGTTAAAATAACGAAAAATGGGAAACTGGAGTAAGAATTCTGGGTCAGTAAAACCAACCCAGATCATTAAATTAAACTATTCCAATATCGTGGAGTAATCTTATTAATTGAAAGAATAATTTAATTATTTCAATAAATCAATTTTTTTTCATGCTTAACTCCTTATTTTTTATTTGTAAAAGTTATTAATAAAAAATAGTTACATATAGATTGATATATCATTTTTAAAAAGAATCAAGTCTTTTTTTTGAACTGTGAATTTTTTTTTGGAATTCTGTTTGGAAGAATTCTTCCTATCAAGATTCGGAAGGATAAAACTCATGAACAAGAAAAAGTAGCTACATTTCCAATTCCCTGATTGTTAATGCAGATTTATCCGAAATCCTGTTTCAAGAACGAGAATCAAACAATTCAAAGTACAGGGAAAAAAGGAGAAATTAACCCTTGACAGATGAAAGCTTTTTTAAATTAGTCCATCAACTCAATGTCACAAACTTACTGGAGGATATATGTTTTGGAAAAATATCTCGAGTTTATTTTCCAATGATATTGCCATAGATTTGGGAACCGCCAATACACTTGTTTATAGAAAAGGAATTGGCATTGTAATAGATGAACCTTCTGTAGTTGCGATTTCCAGCATTAACAGGAAAATCATTTCAATCGGAAAAGGAGCCAAGGAAATGCTGGGAAAGAATCCCGATGAAGTGAGAGTGATAAAACCTATGAAAGATGGCGTTATTGCAGATTTCCAGGTAACTGAACTGATGTTGAGAAACCTGATTTTACGTGCTCAGAAAAAGCGCTTTCTCATCAAACCGAGAGTAATAGTTTGCGTTCCTTCAGGAATCACAGAAGTAGAAAAACGAGCTGTGCGTGATAGTGCCTTACATGCGGGAGCCCGGGAAGTTTTTCTGGTTTCCGAACCGGTAGCTGCAGCAATTGGTTCCGATCTTCCTATTCATAAACCGCAGGGAAACCTGGTGATGGATATCGGAGGTGGAACCACTGAAATTGCCATTATTTCTTTATCGCATATTGTGGTTCACAGTTCCGTACGTATTGGCGGGGATAAGATGGACCAGAATATTATAAGTTTTCTCAGGAAGAAAAATAATATTTTCGTGGGAGTTCAAACAGCAGAAAAGGTGAAAAAAGAAATTGGCTCAGCCTTTCCTTTGGAAAAAGAAGTAACTATGGAAGTGAGAGGAAGGGATATAATTACCGGATTTCCCATTACTGTGGAAGTAGGCTCCGAGGAGATCAGGGAAGCTCTTTCCGAAACTGTTGTGTCTATGATTGATGCGGTGAAAAGGCTGTTTGAGAAAACTGCTCCTGAACTCGCCGCAGATATTGCTGAAAGAGGAATAATTTTAACAGGTGGCGGTGCTAAGCTGAAAGGGCTTGATAAAAAAATCCAGGAAGCTGTGGATTTACCTGTTCATCTGATGCCGGAGTCTTTAACTTGCGTTGTGAAAGGAAGCGGCATGATTCTTGATAATCTGGAAGAATACAAAGAAGTTTTAATTAAGAAAATTGAAAGTTGATCGTGAGAAAAAATGTTCCTCTTTTGATTTATATTTTTCTTTCCATACTTTTATTTTCCGGGAATGTTGAGCAAAAACTGGCAAAAGCAAATTTTTTATGCAGAACCCTATATTATCCATTCATTTCTTCTGTAACCAGGATTGAAGAAATTTTTGGTATTACTAATGAAAATAAATATTTAATAAGTCAATTAGCCGATAAAACCTTATCAGTCAACAAGCTGGAAAGAAAATTAGAGCAGTTTAAAAATTTAGACATTGAATTTGAAGTTGATAATTATGACTTCATTTTGGTTGATATTATCGCTCATAGCGGAAACTTTCAGGAAAGAAATTTCATAATTGATAAGGGAAGAAAAGATAAGATAAAAATTAATTATCCTGTGATTTCCAACAGAGGAATTGTAGGAAAAATTGTCAGTGTTTCGCAAAATTATTCTGTAGTTCTGCCGTTTAACCATTCATCATTTAAGCTGAGCGTAATTACAAAACGGAATAAACTTCTTGGATTATTGGAATCAGATATTTACGGAAACACAATTATGTCGTTCATAAAATTGGGTTCTGAAATAACTTTGGGTGATACTATAGTTACCTCCAATATTTCCAATATTTTTCCGGAAGGTTTCCCGGTAGGAGTAGTGAACAGCCTTTATGAATCTCAGGATAAAACACACATGAATGCATCAATTCACCCTTTTGCAGATACTTCCAGTTTGGATCGCGTAATTGTCTTATTTTATGAAAAGGATAAAAAATATGAATCAGAACTCAATCTTAATGATTGATAATAAAGAATATTTAAGGATTCCAATCAAAACCAAAATCCTATCAGAGAAGGACGATATTCTGGAAATTGTGAAAAAATATACAGAAGGGAAAATCCAGAAAGGCGATTTCATCTCGATCAGTGAAAGCCCGCTTGCCATCACACAAGGAAGAGCAATTCCTGTGGAAAAAATAAAGGTTGGAATTGTAGCAAAAATTCTCTGGCGGTTTGTGAGTAATGTGAATTATGGTATTGGACTTCGTTCACCCACAAGCATGCAATGTGCAGTCGACGAGGTGGGAAATGTGCGGATTTTATTAGCAGCTTTTATTGGAGCAATGGGAAAAGTTCTGGGAAGAAAAGGAGATTTTTATAGAATCGCCGGAAAACAAGCTGCTTTGATCGACGCTGCCACAACTTCTCCGATTCCACCTTATGAAAGCTGTGTTATTAAAGGTCCGGAGAATCCTCAGAAAGAAGCTCAGAGAATAAAAAATGCTACCGGACATGAAACTGCTATAATGGATATCAATGATATTGGTGGTTGCTGGATGATCGGCGGAAGCGATGGAATAGATAAAATTTTCATGGAGAAAGTGATGAAAGATAATCCGCAAGGTCAGGGAGATGAGCTTACTCCAATCTGTTTGATCCGCGAAAAAAAATAGAACACGGATGACGCGGATATTACGGATTGGCACGGATAAGAATTTAGACACAGATTAACAAAGAGTCATTATGATAGATGATGAAAGAGATTATTGTAAGAGAGTCAAATGAGAAAAAAAGATGAGAAAAGTTAAATTTATTCTGTTTGGAATTTTAACCTTATTCTTTCAAATTTTCATAGCTCCGAAATTTGAAATTTTAAGAATTATTCCCAATTTTCTCATTGCTTATATTATATTTATAAGCATGAATCTGAAATATAAAATCGCTCTTGCTTTTGCCTTTTTTTTCGGTTTAGCTTTTGACTTGATGTATCCTTTAACCTTAGGATTGAATGCTTTTACCTTTATAATTATTTCATTCATGGTAAATCGGAATCACAAAAGCATCAACAAAGAAAAATTAACAGTGGTACTGATTTGTATTTTTGCAATTTGTTTTATCTATTACCTGTTTTTTTGCATAAACTATCTGTTTGCTCCTGAAATTAATATAAAATTGTTCTCTCCAAATTTGTTCTCAATTTTTTATAATATGATTATCACTTTTTTCGTTTTGTATATTTTTCTGTTTATCGATAAAATTAGATTATATTTAGATGTATAAAAAAAAACTGCATTTCCTGAATTATTTTATTATTTTGTTTTTCTTGTTATTAACAATTTCTTTATTCAATTTACAAATAATTAACAGCTCGGAATATAAACTTATCTCCGAGAATAATTACGTTCGCATCAAGACGATTTTACCGGTTCGAGGTGAGATTTATGATTGCAATTATCGCACAATAGTAACCAATAAACCGTCTTTTAATCTTTATATTTCATTAGGAAAGGTAATAGATAAGGACAAAGTTGCCAAGTTCATCAGCAATAATTTTGATATCGGATTTTCAGAAGTAAAAGAGACAATTTACAAAAATCGTTTTAGGTTATATCAGGATATTCTTCTTCTGCAAAATATTGAGTATAAAAAGTTTATCGAAATTTCGGAGCAATTAAACTATTTTCCGTCACTTTCATTTCAAAACGAAAGTATTCGTGATTATAAATACAAAAATCATTTTACAGGCTATGTCAGTAAAATCAATGAACAGGAATATGAAAATTTTAAAGATAAGGGATATTCGATAAATAGCGTGATTGGGAAAACAGGATTAGAAAAATTCTACGAAGAACAATTAATCGGCAGAAAAGGTTTTCAAATCATTCAGGTGGATGCGACCGGTAAAAATCTGGAATTTTTCAAGCACAATTTACAACTCTCACCGCAAAATGGATTAAATCTGATTTTGAGTATCGATAATGAACTTCAGGATTACATCAGTTCTATTTTTCCATCTAAGATAAATGGAGCCGTGGTGGTAATTGATGTAAAGACTGGTGGTATTCTTGCTTATGTAAGCAAGCCGGATTTTGACCAGAATATTTTTTTTAAAAATCTTATAGAAAAAGATTGGGATAAGATCATCAATGATCCTGCCAAACCGATGTTAGATAGAATTATTCATGGAACTTATCCTCCTGCTTCTGTTTATAAACTGGTTATTGCTTCTTTGGGTTTGGAAAAAGAGGTGATCGATGAGCACACAATACTTTCTGAATGTGAAGGCGGAATGCAAATTGGAGAAAGATATTTTAAGTGCTGGTGGGAAAAAGGACACGGAGCACTGAGTTTACTTGATGCCATCAAATATTCCTGCGATGTCTATTTTTATGATCTTTCTATGCAGTTATCATTGGAATCAATAGAGGATTATACAAAACAAAGCACGTTGACTGTCAAGACCGGGATTGATTTGCCTGGAGAAAGAAGCGGGTTTTTTCCAACCAGGAAATGGTACTTTGAAAATTATGGGAAATTTGTGGGAATAGTTGGACCCAAAGTAAATATTTCGATTGGTCAGGGAGAATTATTAGTTACACCCTTGCAGGTATGTTCATACTTTGCAGCCATTGCAAATGAAGGCAAATGGATTAAGCCGCATCTTGTAAAGAAAACCATTGAGAAAGATAAAACGAGTGTGATTTCTGTTGAAAAAAAGAAATTACCGGTTTCGGAATATAATCTAAATCTCATCCAAACTGCGCTTTACAAAACTGTGAATGAAAGTTATGGAACCGGAACAGCAGCCGGAGTAGAGGGCGTGACAGTATATGGCAAGACGGGTTCTGCAGAAAATCATATGGGTGAAGAAACTCATGCCTGGTTTGCAGGATATGCAAAGTGGGAAGAACCGGAGATTGCTTTTGTGGTCTTTTTTGAGAATGGCGGTTCCGGTGGCGGAGTGGCTGCACCTTTTGCCGCAAAAATAGTTGATTTCTATGATAAAATAAAAAATGATTTAGAAGAATAGAAATGTTAAAAAAATTAAGGCAATTTGATTGGTTTGTTTTTGCACTGTTAATCTGTCTTCTAGTTTGTGGTGTAATTGCGATTTATTCAGCCTCGACAACAAAAATTGGTGACGAATTCCAAACAGAAGATTTTTATAAAAAGCAGATAATCTGGATAATAATTTCTTTAGTTGCTTTTGTTGTTCTGATGAAAGTTCCTTATTCTGTTATCGATTTCCTGATCATTCCCCTTTATGTGTTAAGCGTATTGTTGTTAATAGCGGTTTTCTTCATGCCTCAAGTTAAAGGAGCTCATCGCTGGCTGTTGTTCGGTCCAATCAGTTTTCAGGTTTCTGAAATGGCAAAGCTGATTACAATTCTTTTAATTGCAAAGTTGATTTCCAAGCCATATATATCTGAGTGGCAGATGTTGATTCGTTCTTTTGTAATTTTAATGCTGCCGGCAATTTTAGTATTATTTGAACCGGATCTTGGAACGGCTTTAACGTTCGGAGTAATTTTATTTGCAATTTTAGCTTCTTCTAATTTGCCGAAATTTTATCTGCTGCTTATTATCAGCCCGATTTTGAGCATTATCACATCGTTTTCAGCAGTACTTTATTTTGTTTATCTGATGCTATTGCTTTATCTGCTTTTCAGGAATAAACTTTCTTATGTTGCCATTGGATTTACAGGAGTGATAAATTCATTCATCTTTTTTATTACTCCAATTTTCTGGAATAATCTTAAGGAATATCAGCAAAACCGTATCCTGTCATTCATCGATCCCTTGCGGGATCCATTTGGAACTGGTTATCAAATAATTCAATCGAAAATCGCTATTGGTTCGGGCGGATTTTTTGGAAAAGGATTTCTTTCAGGAACACAAAAAAACCTGCATTTTCTACCGGAACATCACACAGATTTTATTTTTTCTGTAATCGGCGAAGAATTTGGTTTTTTTGGTTGCGTAATTCTGTTATTATTTTTTTTCTTGTTCCTGACGAGAATAGCAAAAAACCTGAATAAACTGAAAAGAAAAGAGATGTATTATGCAGCGGTTGGAATTTCAGCATGTTTGTCTTTTCAGGTTTTTGTAAATATTGGGATGAATATCGGAATTATTCCTACAACAGGAATTCCGTTACCTTTTATCAGTTACGGTGGTTCCAACCTGTTATTTAATGTTTTGTCGGTTGGATTAATACTGAAATATTTAAATGAAAAAAGTATTTTTGAATAGATAAAAAAGGTTGGAGGTATAATGGCGAAAGAGAAATACGTTTATGAACGGAAAAAATTCTGCGTACCTGTTACTAAAGCTGAGGCACTCAGTTCGATTCAGTTCATAATCGATGATTTTGTTAACAAAAAAGTCACTTTTTGCATTGATGGAGAGGGTGAATCCTGGGAGATTTGGAGATTGGTAGAAGATAACGATAGTGATAAAATTAAGAAAAACGGTTCTCCGGAAAACCCGAAAATATTATACTCGGAGGGAAGAAAAATTAAAGAATTTGAAATCAATTAATTTTTTATATTTTCCGTATTTTTATTGAATTAAGCGGCATTGATAACAAAGGACTGGATTTCGCAACGGATTTATCCATTTAGGCGCTTACGAAATTAAACTTACCAACAAGTTGTCGTAAAATTTTAAATTCAAAACAAATAGAAGAATTAGTTTGTTTGTAATTTTATAGTATTTGGGTTTTGTATTTCTAAATTGAAGCTAATTTGATATTTATCATTTGGAGTTTTATTTGATATTAGAAATTAGTCACTTAATTCTGAAATCCTTATCCAGGATGCTTTCGGGAGCAGAATATTTTCAACACTCTCTGTGAACTCTCTAACAGAAAAGATTCACACGGATATAATTTATGACTAACTTTTCCTTTCGTGCTCATTCGTGTTTCTTCGTGGCTAAATCTTTTCCGGTTTATGCGGGTTAGGAGTTCAGAACCAACGGTTTTGCCGCCTGTGAGATAATTTCGTCTAAAAATTTTCTTTATTTTCGGAAATCCACTTTTCTGCGGAAAAAGCTGCTGTTGCTCCATCGGAAGCTGCAGTTACAACCTGCCGCAAAACTTTATGAACAATGTCACCAGCCGCATAAATACCGGGAATCTTTGTGTGCATAGCCATATCGGTTTTAATGAAACCCTGCCGGTCTAAATCTACCCGTGATTCAACGAGGTCATTATTGGGAATGATACCAACATAAATAAAAGCACCATTTACATTTAGAAAGGTTGCTTCTTTTGTTTTTTTGTTGTATAAAAGCAGGCTTTCAACAAATTTTTCACCGAGGATTTCCTGAACGATCGAGTCCCAGACAATTTCAATTTTAGGATTTTTTAAAGCCCTTTCCTGAACGATTTTTACTGCTCTCAATTCATCTCTGCGATGAATGATATAAACTTTTTTAGTAAATCTGGTCAGGAATAATGCTTCTTCAATTGCTGAATCACCACCTCCAACCACAGCTACGATTTTGTCTCTGTAAAGAGCGCCGTCGCAGGTTGCACAATAAGATACTCCGCGTCCCGTCAGTCTTTCTTCACCCGGAACAGCCAATTTTCTGGGATGAGCTCCCGTAGCAATAATTACTGATTTTACACGATATGTATTATTGCTAGTTTCAATGATTTTACAAAATCCTTCCAAACCAACAGCAGTTACACTTTCTTCTATGAAATGAGCATTAAATTTATCCGCCTGTTTTTTCATTTTGTCTATCAGGTCAAAGCCGCTCATATTTTCTTCGAATCCGGGGTAATTTTCCAGGTCAGCAGTTAATACGATCTGTCCTCCGATTAAACCTTTTTCAAAGACAACTGTTTTCAATCCTCCGCGGGCTGCATATATTGCAGCGCTCAATCCTGCCGGTCCTCCACCGATGATGGCAACATCATAATCCATTATTTTTCTCCGTTCGATATTTTTTCTAAAAAGTTAATTTATTTTGTAGTTGATGCAAATATTTCTTTTTAATTTCTGTGTAAAGTGAATTTTAGAGGTAATAGTTCGTTTATTGTAGTTTCAATTGTTTCTTTATTTGAAATTATTGTTATTTTCAGGTCAGAACTAAATTCAGATAAAACCTGCCTGCACGCACCACAAGGAGAAAAAACTTTATCAGAATCAGCATAAATTACAATTTCAGAAAATTCCATTTCTCCTTCGGAAACAGCCTTAAAAACAGCAGTTCTCTCTGCACAGTTTGATAATCCGTATGATGAATTTTCTACATTACATCCAGTAAAAACTTTACCGGATTTTGTGAGAAGCGCTGCACCGACTTTGAATCCGGAAAAGGGAGCATAAGCATTTTGTGATGCTATTTTTGCCATTTTGATTAACAAATTTTTATCCATAATAAGTCCTTATTTTATTAATAAAATCTTCCTAGAAATAATCCTGTTATTAATCTCGATTTTTATAAAATAAATTCCGGATGCCACTTGCTTGTTCCGGTTATTTTTTCCATTCCAAATCAAATTGTAAATTCCTTTTCCAAAAGTATTATTGGAAATATCTTTAACTAATTGACCTTTAATATTAAAAACTTTTGCTGAAACTTGCGAAGGTTTGGAAATATTGAAAGAGATATTCAAATTTGAATTTGGATTAACAGGATTTGGAAAGAATTTCATGGCAATATCTGCAGGATTGAATTCATCTTCTGAAGGAAGAAAAGGCATATTTGATTTTATATTGAAGTCATCCAGAAATACTCCAATATCCGGCATTGTTCCATATTGATTGAAGTCCGGTATTTCTTCTTCATATTTGAAGATCAAATCGATTGTGAAGATCGCTCCCAATTCAACAGAATTTATAAGAATATCATCAAGATTCAAGTTATATTTTACCCAATCGCCCTCAATGTATAAATTTGGTTCTCTGGAAGGAAGTGCTCCACCAGCTCCAATAAAAAGTAAAGTATCAGCGTTTCCCTCATAATTCATTATGAAATAAATACCATCGCAACCATACATCGGCATCTTATATTTATACCAAAAAGATAGTTCAGTATCCGGCAGATAAACAAAATCCGGAGATTCTGCTGTGTAAAATCCTATATTTTGCGGTCTGCAGGAAAGCGAATAATCTTCGCGATATGAAGATGTATCAACTATTTGCCATGCGGGCGAACAATTCCAATTCAGACCATTCTCAAAATCTTCAAAAAAACCAATATTACCTGAAGAAATTAAAACAATTTTTGGGAAAACATAATTCTGTCCCGAGTTGGAAGTAATCAGCTCGATATTAAATTCTACCAGGAAATCTTCCGGAGCATCCTCAGAAATATAGATAACATTTCCAAGTTCTTCTGTTTGACCGGGCATCATCACTAAATACATCGAATAAGTGGAATCTGCAAAATAGATAAAATCCGATTCTGAACTAAAATTGCAAGCAAGACCTTCAGCATCCACAGAACCTTTGTTTTCTATTTCGAAAGATATGGGAATTTCAGCTCCGGGAATTACGTTATATATCTGGTAATCCAGAGAATTTAAGGTCAGTTCAGGTGATTTTATCTTTACGACAAATCCAGCTTGAGCGAGCAAAGTGTCTGTTGCATTATCATAAATCTTTTCCCAGATATAAATTTCTTTTTCATTTTCCATCTGAAAGGATTCAACAACAGATTTTATATGAATATCAATCGGGGAAAGTTCAGCACAAGAAAAATCAATAATGTGATTAGGATTTTCATAGATTATGATATCGATTTCATTTTCATTCCATTCATATTCCACATAGAAATCGTAAACCATAAAAGTCGGATTGAAGAAAGTTGAATTAATCGTTAAATTTTCATTTTGCAGATAATAAATTTCCTCATTACCGGAAATGTTTCCAATATACGGAGAATTAATAATTTGGGAACTTTGGATGCTTTGGATTTTATAACCATATTTATACAAATAAATTGTTTCATTTAGTCCATTATTAAACAAACAGGCATTTCCATTTACATCGGTTAAAGCTTGTTCTTCAGCTTTTGTAATGACTACGTTTTCGATAGGAATACCATCGTTTGAAACGTTAAAATAAATTGAATCTAAAGCAGTAATTGAAAAATCGAATTCCTCAGGATTTTGGATGAAGAAATTAAGATACGAATCTCCAAAAGAATTAAGTTCATAGGCAACCCATTTGTAAACCGAAGTGCCGCCAAAAAAAGGGATGAAAGGGATTTTTTGAAGGGCATTGATTTCGGATAAAGTAGTCTTGTTTTCCCAGAAAACAGTTTTGAAAAATTCCTTTTGATAGAATTCTGAAAACCCGAATCCGGGTGAAGATGGAGCTCCCCAACCATAACGGGAATTTCCAACATATCCCAGAAGGCCTTTATCGATAGATACGACCATCAATTCACCGATAGTTTCATAATCGAAAGCTGCAGAAAAGCAGCCGATTGAATAGAGCATTCCGCCCCAGTCATTATTCAGAAGGTCAAGATTAGATATTTTGATGCGTCCGTCTTCTAAGGAAAGAGAATTTTTAGCTGCATGACCTGTGTGTTGAATAAAATTCTGGTTACTATTTAAGACGGCATAAGCGTTTGCTTGAGTGTTTTCCGAACCATAAATAAAAGAAATATCATAATATTCCGGGAAATAATTTTCGTAAATATACTGTTGGCAAACCTGGCTGTTCGCTCCGGGCCAAAGTTCTTGAGAAAAGCCGGCAGCTTTATTATAATTTGGATGAAAGCCTGATTCATAATCTATTAATCTGAGGATGTAATTTGTCACCTCATCTTCTATATTTGCAGGAATTCTACCTACAAAAACTTCCGGGAAAAAATCTGTTTCATCGTCCTCTTCACCGTAAATTTCATTTCCATTTGCATCCCAGTTTCCATCTAAACAAGAATAATACATATCGGATGGAATATCATTCTCGTCAGTAAAAAGTCCGATGCCACAATCAAATGCAAAAACTTTTCTATCCGGAATTAAATCAATATCAGCGCCAAGGGTGACAAATGAGATTTCATTTTGAGCACACATTTCAATGATAAAATTTCTTATTTTTTCCTGAAGATCGGTTCCGGTAAAATTGTTTTCAATATTTTCCACTGTTTCCACGAAGGTTTCTAAACCCTGTATTTTTCGCCAATTCAACAAATCGTTATATTCATCGAGAAATATATCTGGAGTAATAAGCAGGTACTTTATTGTGAAGTCTCTGCTGGCTTTTTGATTAATTTTCAGTGATTCTAAAATTTTGGAAACAGCGAAATTATCAGGGTAGGTCTCAGAGTGTGATGAATATTCTAATTCAATTTCGATTTTGAAACTTTCCGGGATTTCAATTTTATCCTCATCTGGGAAGTATTCAAAACCGTAAAAAGAAATATAACCGATTTTATGGTTCCCAAGCTGTCCTGTACCAAAGTTATAAACAAGATTTGCCGGAAATTTATCTGAATCATAAAATTCAGGCTTAGGTGAATCAAAAAGAATTTCACCTTCATAATTTAAGGGATATTGTTTTTGAATCGGGAATATTTTCTTTCCCAGAATTTGAGTTTTTATATTTTGAGGGATTATGCTCACAGAGCCGATTTTTTCCCCATTCGGAACTTGAAAAAAAAGAGAATTTAGCGGAATAGAAGGTGCGCCAGGAAGATCGGGAAAAATTGATTCATTCTCAATTTCTATTGATGTGAAATTATCCTTAGACTTAATTTGGAAAGCGGAATTATTAATAATGAAATCTAATCCATAAATATAAATTGCAAAGAAGAAAATAAGTATTACAAAAAGTTTTTTCATTTTTAGAATTTAATTTTTGGTAATTTAAGTTTATTTATGTTAAGAATTTTTAGCAATAAAGGCAATTATAATTCCGCCAAAAAACAATACAACAACGATAATTACGGAAATATAAACCAGAGTTGGATGCATCCATTTTGCGATGCTTTGCTCACCTGATATTCTGGGAGGTTTGATACTATTATCAACTATTGGCGCAGCTTCTGAAGTATAACCAGAACCTCCGGTATAGGAAGATCCTTGTTTTTCATATTCTACAGGAGCGGTTTTCACATTCAACCTTCCTAGGCCGTAAGTGATAACAGAATAACCGGTTAAAGCTAAAGTCAATACTATGAAAACGACCATTACGATTTTCGCATCGGCTATAACTTCTTCCTTAAATTTCATCTTTATCCCTAAGTAATAATTTAAGTCATTTCAATCAAATACAAAAATTTATTTTATATTCATCTTTGGCAACATTTTTTTTAATAGGCAACTGGCTGCTTAAATAATGAGTTATCATCTTTTATAATGATTAATATCCAATAAATACCTATTACGCACACATAATTCCCAGAGCAATGGAATACAATTTTGCCCAGGCATTATCAGCACGGGAAGTTATTAAAATCGGAGCTTTAGCACCCATCACAACATGTGCAGTTTGAAATCCAGCATAGTAAGTTAGGGATTTCCCAAAAATATTTCCAGCTTCGATGTTTGGCATAATAAGAACATCAGCTTTTCCTGCAACAGGTGATTTGATGCCTTTAATTCTGGCTGCTTCCTCGGAAATTGCATTATCCAGAGCAAAGGGACCATCGACTGTGCAACCTTTAATCTGGTTGCGTTTATTCATCTGAGCAAGAATTACAGCATCCATTGTGGAAGGCATTTTAGGATTGGGTACTTCTACTGCACAAAGCATGGCAACATTTGGATTGGGATTTCCAAGAGCATGAGCAACCGCAACCGCATTGTTTATTAAAGAAACTTTTTCTTTGATGCCTGGATAAAGAATTATTCCACCATCACTCATAAGAGTTAGACGTTCTTTGCCTTCAAATACAAAAACATCGCTTAAAATGCTGCCGGTTTGCAGTCCTTCCTGTTTATCCAAAACTCCCCTCAAAAGCTGAGAAGTGGCTGTTTTACCCTTTAAGATTATATCTGCTTTTTTCTGATGAATGGAATTTACTGCCAGCTTAACAGCTTTATCTAAATCCGGCTCATGTAAGATTTCAAAAGCATCGAGCATTGAACTTTCAACTTCTTGCAGCAGAGAACGGATTTTGTTTTCATCACCAATGAGAAGAAAATCTGCGATGTCCTCCATTTTTGCTAAGGTCGCAGCAAATAAAGAAGCTTTTGTGTCCGCTCCGGGAATCACAACTCTTTTTGAAGGCATTTCTTTTACTTTTGTGAGCAGTTCATCAAAACTTTTTATCATTCTTTTCTCCAACCGTTTAGAGTATTATCACAAAATAATTTTTCAAATCCAAAGCTGTTGAGATAGTTTCCGGTCAAGAAATTTATTGATTTTAAATACAAAATTAATGTAACCTTCGATGACTAAATGAATTAAAAATCTTGACACTAAATAACGGTTTTTTTCTGTTTACTCAAAAGGATAATCTAAGGGAATTAATGGTAAAATTGGTGAAAAAAATCTCAGATTTTTTTTCAGTTGGAAATTCTAAAAATTTAGAATTTAAAATATCACGAAAGATGGGGCGTTATTTTTTGTTTTCCGTCCTTGTTCTCGGTTTGTTATTTTGTGGTTCAATTCTTTATATAATAAAAAGCCATAACGAAACCATCACAGCAAAAGACATAATTAATGAAAACAGACAATTACAAGAAAGACTTACTGCGATTTCTAATGAAATTGATTCGGTTTTAGTGAAAATAAAAATTATGGAAGAATGGGAAGATAGCATTCGTTCAGACAAGAAATTAAAATCTATCGGCAAAGAAATTCGGGAAATGGGTATTGGTGGTTATCCTCAAATTGATACAACATTTTCATCTTTAGGTCCAATATTTAATTTGAAATATAATCTTACTTTAAATAAATTGAACCAGCTTAAAAGCAAGGTGGACTTTGATTATTTATCTCATATAGAACTTCATGATAAAATAAAACTAAAAGAACTTCTGTATAGGAACACACCTTCGATTTATCCAGCATACGGACGAATCACAGAAAGTTTCGGCTGGCGCACTCATCCTCTTACTAAAAAGAAGAGTTTTCATTACGGATTGGATTTTGCCAATAAGATAGGGACTCCGATTTATGCTACTTCCGATGGAGTGGTGAAAGAGACCGGAAGACAAAAACATTACGGCAAATACCTGGCACTTTCTCATAAATTCGGCTATCAAACTAATTATGCTCATCTTCATGAAATTTTTGTTAAAAGAGGACAAAAAGTAAAAAGAGGTCAAATAATTGCTGAAATGGGAAATTCAGGGCGTTCCACAGGTCCTCATCTACATTATGAAGTTATTCGATATAATAAACATAGAAATCCGTATTATTATTTAAATAAATTTGAAGACGATATCGTTTTATCAAAAAATTAGTTTAAAACGTTTCATTTCATCACAATTAAAAAAAAATAATTTTTTCCTTGATTCCTCTCTTAAAAAATGTTATGTAAATCTTCGTAAAAATGAAAAAGTTTGGAATGGAGTAATTCATGAAAAAAAATATCAGATTTGAAGATTCTCTGAAAAGATTGGAAGAGATTGTGGAGACATTGGAAACCGGCGTGGAAGATTTGGATAGGATTGTTAATCTTTTTGAAGAGGGTTCCGGCCTTGTTCAAAGTTGTAATGAGAAATTAACTCAGATTGAAAATAAGATCGAAGTACTCTCCAAAAAGCTTCAAAAATCTCATTCAGCAGAAAGAGGTGAAAATGAGTACCAATAAAATGGTTCTGAAAAAGGATATCAAAGAGAAAAGGGAATTAGTGAATATAGAAATTGATCGCTTTCTTCCAAGAAAAGATGAATATCCCAAACAAATTCACAAAGCCATCCGCCACACATTATTTGCCGGTGGCAAAAGATTCCGTCCTTATCTTCTGATTAATACTTATCTTCTCTTTTCAGATGATATTAAAAAAATTCTTCTCACTGCAGGTGCAATCGAGATGCTTCATTGCTATACTCTAATTCATGATGACCTTCCCGAAATTGATAATGATGATTATCGAAGAGGAAAAAAAGCATGCCATGTTGTATTCGGTTCTGATATTGCACTTCTGGCAGGTGATGCACTTTTGGTTTATGCTTTTGAAGCTATCAATTCAACAGAGTTGGATAATAAACTGAAAGTTAAAATTTTGAAAGAATTAGCCGAAGAAGCCGGACATAAAGGACTCATTGCAGGTCAGATTGTTGATATTGAAAGTGAAGGCAAGAAAGTCAGTGCTGAAACTTTAAAATTTATCCATCATAACAAAACTGCACGATTGATAAATCTTTCTATTCGTTTTGGATGTTATCTGGCAGATGCTCCGGAAGAAGACCGGAAACGATTGGAAAAATTCGGACAAAAGCTGGGTCTCGTTTTTCAGATAGTAGATGATATTCTCGATATTGAAGGTGATTCCGAGCAGTTGGGAAAAAGTATTGGTAAAGACAAGAAAGTTAAAAAAGCCACATTTCCCTCAATTTATGGCTTGGAAAAATCCAAAGTAATGGCAGAAAAACTTCTTAATGAAGCAAAAGAATTATTGAATCCTTACAAAGAAAAAGCCGAACTTTTACGTATGTTATCCGATTTTGTGCTAACAAGGAAATTTTAAGATGATCGAAGTTCAGCTAAAAAAAGTAGAAGTAAACGCCAGAATTCCCAAGCGGATGACAGAACATTCTGCAGGTTATGATTTATATTCTTCAAATTCTGAAGATATCTTCCTGGAAAGCGGTGAAGTAAAGTTGATTTCTACCGGTATTGCTATTAGTCTTCCTGCCGGCTATGAAGCTCAAATTCGTCCCAGAAGCGGACTTGCCGTAAAACACCAGATTGGAATTTTGAATGCTCCGGGAACAATCGATACGGATTATCGCGGTGAAGTGAAAGTTATTCTTTTTAATTTTGGCAAGAAGGATTTTATTATTAAACCGCAAACCAGAATCGCCCAGATGGTTATAGCCAAACACGAAAAAGTGAATTTTATCGAAATCGAAGGACTCGACGAAACTGGCAGAGGAAGCGGCGGGTTTGGTCATACTTCATATTAATTGGAGTCTGTCCGGAAACTATGACTTTTCTACCAGATATGAAACTTTACGGATGGACTCTAATTGGAAAATTGGACTGTCAGAACTAATAAATTGCGATGGATAAAATTGCTGTAAAGCTTCCCTTTAATAAAACAATTTATCAAACTAAAAAAGGGCATTCGATTTCCACAGACACGGAATTCATTGTAATCACCATTCTTTCTGAGATAAAAAAGCAAGCCACAAAAATGAAAGTTCTCGAACTTGGCTCTGGAAATGGAATCATTTCGATTATGCTTTCGCATTATCGTACTAATTGGGAAATGACAGGTTTGGAAATACAATCTCATCTGGTTAAACTTGCATGCGAAAATTCAAAATTAGCAAAAGTAAAAGTAAATTTCGTTCAAGGAGATTTATGTAAGAAGGAATTCGCTCCCAATAGTTTTGACCTGATTATTTCCAATCCGCCATATTATCCTAAAAACAAAGGGAAGGTAAGCCCGAGCGAAGAGCGGGCAATATCTCGAACTGAAATTATGTGCACGATGCAAGATATTTTTAAATCGATCAAGTACCATCTAAAAAGAAACGGAATAGCATTTGTGATTTATCCTGTTTCTAGGATAGATGAAATTTTGATAAACACAAAAAAGGTTGACCTAAATATTCAAAGAAAAATTATCTCAAACAAAATAAAAAAGCAGGAAAAGGCAATTGTAGAGCTGATTCATAAGAAGAATGATTAATTTTTCAGGAGCTTTGGGAAATGTTGAGCATTAATAATTTCAGATTAAAAACAGACGATGCAGAATTACTTGAAGTTAGTAATTTGGAAATCAAAAGCAGCGAAAAGCACTTAGTTCTGGGAAACAACAATACAGGAAAAAGCCTGTTTCTTAAGTCAATTCACGGATTAAATTCCAATTTCGATGGTGAAATCTTAATAAAAGAAAAACCACCGATTTTTTATAAAAGGAAGAAAAAAACTATTTTGATAGAAACCAGTCCGCATCTTCTTTGGGAAGAAGATGTTTGGAAAAACATCATTCTTCCGCTTCCCAAAGTTACTTCTCGCCAAAAGCAGAAAATAATGGAATTGTGTAAGACTGCCGAGCTATTTAATGATTTGAAAACAAAACCAGGCAAGTTGTCATATTCTTCGCAAAAGTTTATAGAATTGATCAGGGCAGTTATTCAGCTTCCGTATCTGATTTTGCTCGATGATCTGGATTGCTATTTTGATGAGATAAATCTTAGCAAGGCTTTGGAGATATGTGACTTTGCCCTTAATGCCGGAACTTCGATTCTAGCCACTTCAAAAATTGGATTGGAAAAATTTGAAAATATTTATAGAATTCAGAGCAAGGTTTTAAAGAAACTGTGAAAAAAGGTATATTTTTCCAGGTAATCGTAATTACAATATTTTTGATTTTCTGGAATTCTCTTCATTTCGGGAAACATCTTCATATCCGCATTTTTGAGCAGAAAAAAGTACAAATCTATCAAAAACTTTCTCCCATTCCAATAATAATTTTTTCTTATGAATTGGATTCCTTATACTCAATTAAAACGAAATTGAATTCTTTTCTTTGGGTTGACAGCCTGCAGATTGAAGAACAAACAGAAATTTCAAAACGTCTGATTGCTGAATATCAACTCTCTGAATCTTCGGAAATCCTGAGTAGATACACACTTCCAAATGTTATGAAAATCTATCTGAGAGGTGAGTTTTTTCATAAATCCGTAAGAGAAGAAGTTTGGAGAATTATCAAAGAAAACAATGAAGCAGCAGAGATAAATTATGATAATGAATTTTGGGAAAAGATTCAGATTGAAGCAGATAATGTTCAACCTAATATTAATTTAATAAATTTTGCATATTTAATTGCAAATGGCGTGATGATTGTTTTTCTCATATTTTTTGTGATTTTTATGAGGATACACTTTGAAACCAAAAGAAACCAATTCTGGAAAATATTTCAAATTTCAGGTGGGAAAAAGAATTCCAGAGCAAAGATGTTTTTCCTGAATTCTTTTGTTTTGAGCATCATTCCAACAGGATTAAATTTCGGCATATATTTTGCAGCAATCTATTTTGATTATCTGAAGATTCAAATCGATGACAAGCTATTCATAATCGAGTTGGGAACACTGATGTTTGCATATTTACTCACGAGTTTATTTCTTATTCGCAGGTTCAAATGATAAAATACATTCCGAATTTTTTAACGATTTTACGCATGGTTCTGGTTCCAATTTTTATCTGGCTTATTTTCTTTGCTCCTTTTGCCAGCAGAGTTCTTCTGGCAACCGTCGTGTTAATCGTAGCCGGGATCACAGATTATTTTGATGGCATGCTGGCACGAAAATTTAAAGTTGTTACTGATTTTGGTAAGATTATGGATCCGCTTGCAGACAAGATGCTCGTACTCTCCGCTCTTTTAGCTATTGCTCTGTCACCAATTAATTATATCAGCATTTTCGTGGTTTTCATTATTTTGTTTAGAGAGATTGCTGTTTCGATTTTGAGGAATTATTATGCTCGCAAAAATATTTATTTAGCAGCTAATATCTGGGGAAAACTTAAAACCGTGCTCCAGATGCTGGGAGTAATTGCCGCATTAGTTTATTATTCGCTTTCGCAAATCATTCAAGGTTGGAATCCTCATCAAAAATGCATAGTTCTTGGATTTAGAGTTTTCTTCTGGGTGGTTGTTTTTATTACGATTTTATCCGGCATGAATTATTTTTTCTTGAGAAAGAAAGATAGGGAAAAAAGTGGAAATGAAGAGTAAATTCTTTGTTGTTCTCATCTCAATTGTAATGATTCTCGGATGTTCAAAATCTGAAAGCGAATATGAACCTTCCAGCGAAAAAACAAATATTCGTAAACCGATGTCCTGGGGTCACAAACAAACCATCTACATTTTTGCAGATGACAATGTCTGGAAATATGCAGAAACACCTTTGCGAGAAAGTTTGGAACGGTTTTGGTTCACAGTCAGAAATGAATCTTTTTTTGAGATAAAACGCGCTAAATTTGAAGCAATCGAACAATTTTATAAATTCAATAATCTCATTTTTCTATGCGACCTCGAATCTAATGAAGAAGTATCTAAATATATTAAAGAAAAAATCGGGGAAAAAATTGTTGATGAGGTTAAGGCAAATTCTATAGGAATGTATCCTGTGAACAATCTCTGGGCAAATGACCAATTCATCTTATTTCTGATTGGAGATAATGAAAGGAATCTGCTCAGTTTTAATATTCTTCAAGCAAATAAAACGTTTGAACTTTTTCGCGATAAACTTTATCAGCGTATTGCTGCAAAGATTTATAAGATGAAAATTCACACGGACAATTTTTTCAGCGGTCTTTCGTGGAAATTGAAACTTCCCAAGAATTATGTGCTTTACAAAAAAGATAAAGATTTTATTTCGTTTTTGGCAAGGCAGAGAAAGAAAGCGGATAGATTTATTTCTGTTTATTCCGAAAAAATGGATAAGGATAATATTGGAAAAGAGTGGCTCAAAGAAAGAAGAGCGAAACTTGCCTGGAAATATTTTGATGAAGATGAATTTTACCAGAGCGATATCAGGATTGAACGAGGGAAATTAAATGAGCATAAATGCTGGAAATTATCTGGTAGATGGCAAAATAAAAAATATGCAGTTGGGGGAGCTTTTCAAAGCTTTGCCTTTTATAATGAAAAAACAAAGTCTGCTTTTCTAATCGATAATTCTGTTTATTATCCTGAAGGAGATAAAATTCCTTCCCTGATAGAACTGGAAATGATAAGCAGAACATTTGAAATCATAGAATAGGGAGAAAGAAATGAAAAAAATATGGATTTTATTAATTATTCTTTTTGTTGCAAATACGGTTTCAGCTTATGAATTGAACACTTTGATCGACTGCCCCACAGCAGGGATTTTGCAAAGAGGTGAATCTGAAATTACAGCAAAGCTTTATAAAGATAACGGACTTTTACTCGGCACAAAAATTGGACTCTTCCCAAGATTTATGTTCGGAGTGAATTACGGAGCAGAAGAAATCGTGGGCAACAAAGAACCGAATTGGCATGAAAGGGTGGAATTTAATGCAAAATTCCGTATCATAGATGAAACAGCACAAATGCCTGCAATTGCTATCGGATATGATTCTCAGGGTCATGGGAAGTATAACACTGTAATTGATTCTTTAACGGAAAAAGAGATTAGTCGATATGACATCAAATCAAAAGGGTTTTACCTGGTTGGAAGCAAAAATTATCTATTTTTTGGAAACCTTGGATTTCATTTTGGCGCGAATTACAGTTTGGAAACTGAAGATGGAGATAAGGAATTGGATTTTTTTGTAGGGCTGGATAAAACTATTGGAGATGTAATTGTTCTTACCTGTGAATATGATCTTGCCTGGAACGATAATGCGAATTGGACGAAAAATACAATCGAGGAAAACATCAAAATTATGCACCGCGGTTACCTGAATGCTGCCATGAGTGTTAATTTCGCAGATTTTCTATCTATGAAAGTTTCTTTTTATGACTTAATGCAAAAACGGTCAGATACAAATTTAGGTGATAGAACTTTAACGATTTTGTACAATATGACTTTCTGATTTTCCGGAATAGGTAAAAACAGGATATTATTTATTATTAATATGAATGAGTTTACTCCAAAAAGCTGTAATTAGAAATATGTTAGAAAATTTTTCAAATATTCGGAAACCGATGAATCGGTTAAAAGCTACTATCTTCTTATTAACCGCCAACTTAAGTTGGTGGTTAATAAAACAAAAAAAAGCATTAACCGTTTTAACGGTTTCTCCTTTTATTTAACCTGGCTTTTTTAGAACGGAATCATGAATAAATATTTAATTATCATAATTGCGTATTTTATCATTGGTTGCTCTGCAATCCAAAAAGACAAACTAGAAAAAACTCCAGAATTCCAAGAAGATAATTCGCAGGCTGTGATGTATTTCTCAATGGCGGAAACTGCAATTCAGCAAAATGATTTTGGCACAGCTATTGAACTTTACAAAAGAGCTGATAAAGCTTCTCCGGGAAATATTTATATCAAGGAAAAGCTGCTTAATCTTCTCAGACAATTGATTTTTATCAATCCGATTCTGAATGAAGAAATTGTTAAACTCGGCGAGAAATATCGTTCGCAAAATTTATTTACATCCCAGATGTTAATAATAATTGCAGATTCACACATTAAATTAAAAGATATTCAAAAGGCAGATGAATTCTTGAAATTAGCGATTGAGACCGAACCCTCAATGGAGAGTTATTCGCTTTACTACTCATTTCAGAAAGATTACAATCCGCCGGCAGATACTACGTTATTGAATTCAGCCTTGAAATTGCCCTGGGAGAAAACAGAAAGCGTAATTAAAATTGCCCAGATGGTTCAGGAATACGATATTGAGAAGGCACTCTCAATATTACAAGAGGCTTATAAGAAATGGGATGATGAGAAAAGCCTGCAATCCATTCTTATTATTTATGAAGATAAGAAAGAGATTGAAAAAGGTCTCAAGCTTGTCGAGGAGCGATTGGAGGACCAAAAGCCGGTTCCTGATTTTATGAAGATCTATCTTATTGAAAAACTCTTTGCATTTCAGAATTATGAGGAAATAATCGAACTCAAAGATATTTGTTTTGAAATCGACACGAACCAGATTTTACGTTATCTTTTCTTTTCTGCAGCAAATTTGGAAAAATATGATCTGGCGATATCCGCAGGCAAGGCAATTGAAAAAGCTCCTGATTTGACAGATGAGATGAAACCGTCATTTTTAGCGTATTTGGGAGACATTTACTATTTATCAAAGCAAGATAAAGAAGCTGTAGAATATTTTATAAAATCGAATGAATTAAAACTTTTAATGGGTTTATTCAGAGAATATACAGCTAAAGAGGATGACCAAACAAAGCAGAGAATCATAAAAATATTGGATTCATTTATAGAACAAAATCCGGATAAAGATCTGGCAAATTTTCTGGCAGGTTTTACCTATATGAATCTTGAACTTAATGATGAGAGTGAAAATTATTTTAATCTGGTTTCTGCAGATTTTATCAAAGAAAACGGACTGTTGAATACAACTGCTGAAGCCTATCTTACGAATTCGGGAAATACTTCTAAAGCGGTGGAATTGCTTGAATTACGCGATGAACAGGAATCCGGAGTTAATGAATTTTTAGGATTCTATTTCTATTTGGAAAATTCTGATTCGTTATCATTTTACTATCTTTACAGAGCTTTAAAAGAAAATCCTCAAGCAGAAGTTGATCTTTTCCTGGTTACTTCGATTGTTGCAGAAAAACTGGGAAAAATCGAGGACATGATTTTAATCTTGGAAGATGCGATTCAGCTTTATCCGCAAAGTCCTGATGTTCTAAATACTCTTGGTTATTCAATCGCCAAATATGAAATCAAAGAAAAATATGAAGATGCGGAAGAAATGCTGCAGAAGGCTTTGCAGATTGAATCTGAAAATAATCATATCTGGGATAGTCTTGCCTGGCTATATTTTAAGATGGATAAATATGAACAAGCTTTGCAGGCAATGGAAAAACCACTCGAACAGGAAATCAAACTTAGTGAGCTTGCCTATCATCTGGGAGAGATTTATTTAAAATTGGATCAAAAAGAACGAGCTCTAGAATATTTAAAGATCGCCATTGATTTGGCAAATGATGAGAAATCTGTTGAGCTTTCTAAAAAATTATTAGAAGAATTAAATAAATGAAGGAGCAGAAAACATGAAATTCGTTTTTAAGAAAATAAATGCGATTCTCTTGATTATTGCAATATTAGCCACAGTGATTGGCTACATTATTATGGGAACCGGAGACAAAACCATTTCACCCATAATTCTGATTATTGCTTATGTAGTTTTGTTTCCTGTTGCAATTCTGTATGGAACGAAGAAAAGCAAATAGAAATCAGGAATTAGAAATCAGGAATTAGAAATTTTATATGAAATATCTTTCCGAAGAATTTATTGCTACAATCGATAAGTTCAATTTGCGTGCCCGACTCATTGTGGAAGGCTTTATTATCGGCTTGCACAAATCTCCGTATCATGGGTTCAGCGTAGAATTTTCCGACCATCGTCAATACAATCCGGGCGATCCTATCAGCAAACTGGATTGGAAAGTGTATGCCAGAACGAATAGATATTATATCAGAAGATATGAAGAGGAAACCAACTTAAAATCTTACATAATTGTGGATCACAGCAATTCCATGAGATACACATCAGGGAAAATCTCGAAGATGGAATATGCCAAAGCTTTTGCATCTGCTCTATCTTACCTGATGATTTCACAGCAGGATGCAGTTGGATTCCTATCCTACACAAATAAAATCACAAACTACATTCCACCACGTTCTATGAAATCTTACTTAAATATTATTTTGAAAGAAATTTATAATTTGGAACCTGCAGAAACTACGCAAACAGCCCAGGTTCTGCATTCTCTGGCAGATAGAATAAAGAAGCGCGGTTTGATAATCCTGATTTCAGATTTGATCGATGATGCTGATGAAATCCTGAAAGGATTGCAGCACTTTCGACATCAGAAGCATGAAGTGATTTTGTTTCATATTCAGGATAAACAGGAACAGGATTTTGATTTTAAGAGGGAAACTGAATTTGTAGATGCTGAAACCGGTGAAAAAATTGTGGTTTCTCCCTGGCAGATTAAAAAAGATTATTTGAACGAATATAAGGGAAATGTGAGCTATCTGAAAACCAGGTGCCACGAGTCTTTTATCGAATATAATCCCATTTACACGGAAACGCCTTTTGAAGATAACCTGCTGAAATATTTGATTAAAAGAGCTAAGTTGATGTAAAATCAAACCATCAAAGTTTTACTTGAGTAAGATCATTTTTCTTATCGGAGAATTTTCCAAATTTAATTTATAGAAATAAATTCCACTTCCAACGGGAAGATTATTTTTGTCAGTTCCATTCCAGACTACAGACCCTTCGACTCCGCTCAGGGTGACAGTTAACGCTTTGATTTCTTGTCCTTTGATGTTATAAATTTCTAATTCAATTTGTTCGTTTTGTTGGTTTTGTTCGTTGCTAAATTGAATCGTGGTTGTAGGATTGAACGGATTAGGATAATTATACATCGTAATTTGCTGTTGAGGCACTTCCTCCTCCTCAGTAGAAACAAAATAAAAATCGATATCTAAGGCTGCATATTGCAATATTCCACCATCCATTGGCCAAGGATAATATCCATTAGGTCCATAATAGTTTTCATCCAAAAAAAATAGGTGCAGCTTTCCATGATAATAATCAAAAAATTCGATTTTATCTCCGGGATAAACAAAGCTGGGAATCATTCCAGCAAGTTCCGGAGTTTCATTAGAATTCAAAAATATCGGGTCTGACCAGGAGAGAAATCCGCTATAAGCACAAATAGCAATTTCGGGAACATCAAGCCATTCTTCATATCCGGGAACATACTGAGAGGCTAATTTTGCTTTCAAGCAATCCTGCCAAACAACAAGATGCCAAGACTCCCATGCTGAGGATATGGATTTTGTTATTTTGAAATTAGTATAAACATCAATTAAATTTTCATCAAAATGGATGTAGGGATAGCTTTGTGCCCAGGTTACCATGCCATTTGCATCAAATGAATCCACCAAACCATCTTCATTCAAATCCCAGGGAACCATAGGATTATCATCAGAAGGATTTGCTCCCTTAATGTAAAGATCATAGAAACTGAATTCGTTTGTATACAAATCAAAACTGAAGATTTTAGGATAAATTTGATTCCAGTCCAAATCAAAATATCCGGCTTCATCATCGATGGTTATTCCCATTGCTCCTAAAAAACTGACCTCTGAATCACAATCTGTGAAAACGACATTCATATTTTTTGAATGCAAAATCTGCTGCCTGATATTCAGCGGATTACCGGAGTCATCTTCATAAAGATAGGAGCCGTTAAGATTTTGGGGATTATCAAGAGGAAACAACCACGGCTGAGAATAACAGGTAAATTCTCCTTCACCGTAGTTTTCATTTTTCAGAGCAAAGATTTCATTATTAGAATTGTATCCCATAAAAACAACTTTATTCTCCTGTACTGTCATAGCTTTATAAGGTTTGATATATTCCGGGATGCCGGCATGCCAGTTATTAAAAAGTTCAATGGTTCGATATGACCAGTCGAGAGTAGATTGGTTATCAAAATCAGAAGTTTGAAAATCGGCATAAGCCAAAATTACATTTTCGATAAATTCACCTGAAGCTGTTGGGGTGTAATTA
Source organism: Armatimonadota bacterium (assembly GCA_013203665.1). Lineage (GTDB taxonomy): Bacteria > Cloacimonadota > Cloacimonadia > Cloacimonadales > TCS61 > JABMPU01. Next base: position 6,173 of record JABMPU010000005.1, on the reverse strand, counting down.
CTTGCATAAACATAAACTCTGCGATAATCTCCGCCTAATGGAGAAGAATCAATAAAAACATTTGGCCAGATAAATTCGTCATCATCATTACCCGTGAGAGGTAATCCCGCTTCCGGATTATCTATTACTATAAATTCATCTATCCATAAACCCGGAGAACCCATCATATGATACAAATCATAAGAAGATAATACATCATAAGAATTGTCTGGTTCCACTTTTGCATGCCAGGCTACAAACGGATTACAGGTTATGGGGTCGAGATCCAGACTGGGAAATCCCTGTTCCACATCATTCATGCTTACCGGGTCTGTGGCTGTTACATTGCCGTCTTCATCGATGTAGGCATAATAAACTCTTCTTTCAGTGGTATAAGTTTCCTGTGCCTGGAATACAATATAAACTCCTCCTGCAGGCAAGCCATACGGAGTTGAAATTTCCGGCTGAACACGAATAGGGAAACTATTATAATTTGCCGGCATGTAATCATACTTTGTTTCCATCAATTCTATTGGTTCAACTATAAACTCGTAATTCGGAACTTGTGAAAATAGCGATAAAGTAAAAATAAAAAATACTAAAAATAGGATACTTTTTTTCATGTTTCCTCCTTGTCACGCCGTAGTTTTAACGAAGGCGGACTGTCACGGCGTCCCGAAAGCGTTCGAGATCAAGCCGGACTATTTTATTAAAATCAATTTATTTATTGCTTTCGAATTTCCACCAATTCTTAATTGATAGAAATAAATTCCAGAACTTACAGAATTGCTGTTTTCATCTGTTCCGTTCCAAACCACAGAATTCAGATTGCTGATTTCGGATTGCGGAATTGATAATGTTTTAATTTTTTGTCCTTTGATGTTATAAATTTCTAATTCAATTTGTTCGTTTTGTTGGTTTTGTTCGTTGCTAAATTGAATCGTGGTTGTAGGATTGAACGGATTAGGAAAGTTTGAGAGCTGGTAACCTGTCATTGGCAATTGGTCGTTTTCTATTCCTGTGATTTCTACAAGAATGTCGTTAGACCTTGCTCTTCCACCTTCTCCAATTGAATTATATGGTGTGAGATAATAATACCAAACTCCCGGAACGATAGTATCGTCTGTTATTTCATTGCTCATACCGTAAATAATGATGAGAGTACCATCACTTCTTTCAAGATCATATCCTACAATCGGGTCGAGAAAAGGACCCCCATGCAATCCCTGTGTTGGATTTTCCCAAGTGAGTGTTATGGAAAGCTGATTTGGTGCTGTTTGTTCACCGAAAAAATTACTGACCGAATCAGGCACATCTGGCCCCACCCACACACTATCCGAAACAGAAGAACCTCCGAAATCGCTAAAGGTTATTAGATCGTAAAAGTACATTCCGGATGATGGAACTGAAGCATCAATATAAGTGCAAGGAGCTCCTATCCCAGCCGAAGTGTCTGTGTAGATAAGAACCGCATCACGGTATAATCGCATTTCAAGAAATCCTGTAAGAGGATTACCAATTAAATTAACAGAAGGATTTATCCAGTTTATTGTAACTTCCAAAGCTCCACCCGGATCGGCGGTCAAAGTAAAATCGACAGGAGGTTCAGGAGCATAGGCATCTGGAGTGTATCCAACTTCATATCCAAAAAGATAAGAAGGATTTCCTTTGGCAATTCCTCCCAGAAGCACAATATATTCATCAAGTTCATCAGTGCAGAACAATCCACCTGCATGAGTTCCGGGAAAATCTTCACTAACATTATGAGTAAGTCCTGTTGGAGCCATTGTGGGAAGACCGAGTTGTTCCACGATTCCATCTCCGCCTGTATAAATTCCCGAAGATATCCAGAGATTTGGTTCTTCTAATGTATAGGAATCATGAGCCAAGCCATTCAGGTTAATTGGAAAAACAAATTGATTGAGAACCAATCCACTTCTGTCAATTAGGAAAAGATTGTTTGTAAACCAGTTGGTCACCCAAAAAGCATCCTGGTCAGGATCATAGGCAATGGCACGAATAGGTAATGGCGTACTTATCCCACTTACGATTGTTTGTGTGGAGAAATCCATTTCATAAATCGTGTTGGTAGTTCCATCTCCAGCATAAAAATAAGTTCCGTCATAGGTCAGATCGTGCAAGCCAAAGGGTAATCCAATGATCGAGAAGTTCTCGATCCAGTTTCCTGTAAGGTCGAACTTAGCAATCTCATTGGAAAGGGAATTGGAAACATAAAAGTATGTGCCGTCTGTTTCTGCTCCTGCCGGACTTGATAACCCTGATGGCGAGGACACATCAAATTGGAAATGAATATCCCAGATTTCATCGGTTTGGGATAAAAGAGAGTTAATAATAACAGCGAAAAAAACGATTAGTAATTTTTTTATAAAGACCTCCTCATTTTTTTAAATTTATTTTTTCTATCTCAACAGCAACATCTTTCTTATTTTGGAATATTCTCCTGCTTTTAATTTGTAGAAATAAACCCCAGAACTTACAGGTTTATTGTTTTCATCTTTTCCATCCCAAACCACACTCCTCGTTCCTCCCGATAAATCGGGATTTGGGAACGCTATGAGTGTTTTCACTTTCTGCCCTTTGATGTTATAAATTATTATCTCCGTGTTCTCCGTGTCCTCTGTGGTGAATCTTATCGTTGTTGTTGGATTGAAAGGGTTGGGATAATTTGCAAATAATTTTGCTTCATTTACTTTTACAAGCTGTTCATCAAAATTTACAAATTGAAACTCATAACACCCCATATCGATTCTATCGCCAGAGATTCGAGGATTACCATCTAAGTCGAATTCAGGTATATACAAACCTGTTGTATCAGGTGTACCTGCATTTATACAAGGAGAATTTCCCAGAAGACGAAAATTACCTGTTTCCGGTTCTATAAATAATGGATCTAACATGATATTGTTTTCATATTCTCCGTCATAATCTTCAATTGATGCTGTACCGGTAAAACCAAAACCATTAAAACCATCTTCAATATCTGAATAATAAAAATTAGGATCAGAACCACTACTATTAAGACATATCTGCTCACCGATTTCAGCTTCATTTCCATATATAATTGTATTGAAAATATTAGAATCATTGTAATCTGTGAAAAATAATCCACCCCCGCGTGAATCGGCAATGTTATTTGAAATTGTATTATTAATTAAATCAGGATGGGAATTACTACTAAAAAGAGCACCACCACTGTAACTTGCATGATTATTAACAATTAAATTATTTATTGCGACTCCATTTGATTGACCATGAAAATACAGACCTCCTCCAAAAGACGCAGTATTATTTTTTAGAAAATTATTAATCAAAGTATAACCATCACTATACATGAATGATATTGCACCACCACCAGACGAAGAAATGTTGTAAGAAATAGTACAATTTATTATTGCAGATGAAGAACAATAGAAATAAATACCCCCTCCCTTTCCAATATAAGTTGAATTACTATTAATGTGATTATTATTTAATACAGGAGATGAGTATTTACAAGCAATTCCTCCTCCAGAGTGGTAAGCATTGTTATTATAAATATTGTTATTTATTAAAACAGGATTAGAGTGATCACAATACATACCTCCACCATGGGGATCAGAATAATTCTCTGTTATTATACAGTTTAATATTTGAGGTGAACTATAATAACAGTATATTCCTCCACCATTTATTATCGCATTCCCATTTTGGATTGTGAAACCATTGAGAACGCAGGTTGTATCATTAATATCCCAAAATTTAACAGTACTATCTAAATTATTACCATCAATAATTGTTTCTGAAATAAATGTACTATCACCTGTTGTTAAAAACATACTTCCTAATATGATGTTCTTTTCTAATATATTTATATTCTCAAAATATACTCCCGGATGAACAAGAATTGTATCACCATTTATAGCAGCATTAATTCCTTCCTGAATTACAGTAAAATCTCCAGTTCCATCTTGCTTAATTTCAATTACAATATTTGTATTAGTGTTTTCTAAATAAAAATCTATTCCTGTTGTAACTTCATTTTGTATTACCTGGACAGTATTAATTGTTTGTTCATAATGTAATCCTAATCTTGCAGTGACATCATAAAAACCGGGAAGTAAATTCAAAATGTAATAACCATCTGAAAATAGGATTACTGTAAAAGAGTCTGTAGTAACAGTAACATTATCCATGTTTCCAATCCCTAGTTCAAGAGTAATCAAACCGGAAAGGCTGCCATAACCACTCATATCAAAATAGAAATAGCCCATATCAGCTATTGTGCCATCAGGGTCATAAGGAGATGTTGGATCACCTGAATTTATGCAGGATGATTGTAAGGTTAAATTGAAATCATTATTTGCTGGATCACAGAAAAGTGGATTCCGATCAATATTATTAGTTCCTGTAAAACCATTTTTTATGTTTGAATAAGATACATTTAAAAATCCATTGGTAGCTATTTGTGAACCAAAATATGTTTCTGATGACCATAATATACAGTTCTTCATTTCTGAATTAGAAGTACTATTTATATATAAATTAGTTCCTATAGAAGTATTTGAATTATTATAAATTGTATTTCCAATTATTGTTCCATCGCTTAATAAAAATGCAATTCCATGTCCAGCTCCACCATAATCTACTACATTATTGTATAATAAATTATTCCTAATTAAGATATTAGTTGAACCATTAGCACATATACCAGCTCCCTTTGCAACTCCGTAACCACTTTGTGTTTCATGATTATTGATAATATTATTTTCTATCATAACCCCATCAGATTGGTATATGTAAATTCCACCCCCCATATAAGCACCATAATTATTCCGGATAATATTATTTCTTATCTTTGCTGATGAGTTTTGAATACCTATTCCGCAACCATTTATATACCAGTAACAACTGTTATCCTCGATGATATTATTCTCAATGGAAGGAGAACTATTAAAGATATAAATTCCCACGCCGCCTGCAACTTCACGAGAAGAATAATATCCATAACCATTTCTAATGGTGAATCCAATTAATTTTGCTTCTTCTGTTTCACCACTCATAAATGAAACTAAACGCCAGTTACTATTATTACCATCGATTATTGTTAGAGGAATATAGGTTGTATCTTGCAAAGTAAGAAACAATGAACCCACGATAATGTTTTTTCCATCATAGTTGATATTCTCAAAATATGTTCCGGGCTGAACCAAAACAGTATCACCATCAACTGTTGCGTTAATACCCTGCTGTATTGTTGGAAAGTCATCAGGGATGTTGATAATTAAAGCTTTTGTAAAAATAGGGATTAGAAGAAGGATAATAAATAATAGCTTTTTCATAAAAATCTCCTTTTTTCATTTAGTTAAAATTCTAGCAAATTGTGGCAATTTTTTTTTCAAACTCTACAGAAATAATATTGATAATTTAGTTTACTGCTGTCAAGATTTTTTTTAAAACTTGTTATGGAACTTATACGAGAAAATTAAGCCACAAAGGTCACGAAGGCACACGAAGAACAGAATATTAATCAGATCACAGCTTTGTTTAGAAACCTTGAAAAGGCTTAAAAGCTAAGATGTCATTCCCGCGAAAGCGGGAATCCAGAAGCTACTGGATAAGTTTCGTAAAGTTCATTTTGTAATAATATCTTTCTCAACGAACTCTGCGGTAAACAGTATCCTTATACGATTTCGATGATGATTATTTGTTTCCCTAGTTTCTTTCCGTAGTCAAGAGTGTATTTTGTACCTTCGCATTTTCCGTCATAAAAGGCAATTATTTTATCACAATTTTCCACGATCAGTTTGTCACGAATGTGTTTTGCATCTTTTCCATATTTGTGGAAACCAGGAGGGAATTCGAGAAAAGCGATATCGTTCTCTTGAGCATATTTTTTCGCAAGCGTATCTGTTCCGGGTGCACCACCACTGATTATTTGGGAAATTTCTTCTATTTTATCTAAAGTTGATTTTAATTTCTCGTAATCTGAAAATTCTTTTAAACCGATTACAGCGAGTTTCATGACCTCATCTTTAATCTAATCTTGCGAACGGTTGAGCGAAACTTGACACAAGTCTGAAAGATCTTGTGTTAAGTTTATTCAATTCAATAATCCGTAAAATCCTGATATTCAGACAAAAAAAACGCCCAGCTTGCACCGGGCGTTATACTTCAAACATTACTAAGGTCTATGA
>JABMPU010000123.1 GCA_013203665.1 Armatimonadota bacterium | reverse complement strand
TAACGAGTAGTCTCATAAAACTTCAACGGATCAACGATCTGCCAGCGTGAGAAAGTATCGATCCAGATATAACGTTTATCTGAAGTTGGGATCTGTTTAGCATCTCCATCCCATTCCAGTATTCTTTTATCAAAAAAATGAACTTTCTGGATAAATGGTATTTTAACCTGTAAGCCAGCATCTGTGATAGCATTACCTACTGGTTTCCCGAACTGAGTAATGATAACTTGTTGTCTTTCATCAATTACATAAAAAGCATTGATTAGTACAATAAGTGCTAATAGTATTAGTATATATTTAAAGTTTATTTTCATTTTATTTACCTCCCTGTCCAAGATTTAACAGAGGTAGTACATTGTTCGCTTTATCATCAATAATGTATTTCTTTTCAACTTTTGGAAGAACTTTCTCCATCATTTCCAGGTAGAGTCTCTTCCTTGTTACTGTTTTGGAATATCTATATTGATTGTACATCTGGATAAAACGGTTTGCATCACCATTTGCCCTATTCACTCTATCTATCGCGTATCCTTCAGCTTCCTCAATGGTTCTTTTAGCCTTTCCTTGTGCCTCAGGAATTATCTGATTATAATTCTGCCAAGCCTCGTTAATTATCCTTTCTTTTCCTTGTTTTGCTGAATTCACATTATTAAAGGCAGGTTGAACTGCTTCTGGAGGATTAACGTTCTGTAGATTTATAGTGACGATCTCCAAGCCAGCTTCATACTTATCAAGTTGCTTCTGAAGCATGATCTCAGATTTGTCTGCGATCTCCTTTCTGTTAAGAACAATAACCTCATCCACACTGCGATCTCCTACAACTCCTCGAATTACAGACTCTGAAACATCGCGCAATGTCTCTTCCACATTTCTTACATTGAACAGATAATTAACAGGATCTTTTATCCTATATTGAACTATCCATTCTACATCGGCAATATTCAGATCACCTGTAAGCATAATTGCTTCTTGATTATAACTCTGCGAAGAATATTTTGAGCGCACTCCTGCCTGCAGGGTTCTGAAGCCGAATTCTTCTTTGAAGACAAGTTTAACTTTAACTTTTGTAAGTTTATCTACACCAAATGGGATCTTGAAATGCAACCCCGGTTGTGTAGTTGAAAGGTATTTTCCAAACCTTTGGATAACACCTACCTCTTCCGGATCCACAGTATATAAACCCGTTGCAAAGAAAATTACTGCAGCGAAGATGATAAGTCCTATTACGATTTTTCGCTTATTAGGTAATTTTAATTGCTTAATGTTAATTTCCTCAATTTTCGGCATAATGCCTCCTTATTTTCTTTATATTGAAAAATCAATTATCCGACTAACGATTATTAACATAATACTGAACCCATATAATGCACAATTACAGAAATTTGGAGCAGATATTATTTCTAATTAAATTCACACTTACACAAGTTCTTTTTGCTCATTCTTCTGTAAAGATATTTCTCTTTTTAACTAATATATTTTTCAACTGTGATTTTGTATTTTATTAAGTTCTAATTAACAACTCTTAGTTGATCTGCTTTGGTGGAAATAGAAACAGCTTGCCGTAGCAAGGTTACTTGCAAAATCACTTCTTTAATATCTTTTTGATCTTTCACGTATCCAATAAGTCCTGCAAATGGTCCTTTCGTAATTTCTACTTTCGTTCCCTTTTCCAAAAATTCTGCTCGTAAAAATTCAACACCTAATTCACGTCCTGAATGGATCTGTTGTAGGTCGCTGACTAATTCCATTTGATCTAAAACAGGAAGCCAATACGCAACATATCCGGTAATTGTAAGTTGTCGTCTACCTGCAGGATCACATTTCACAAAAACATAACCCGGAAACATTGGTTTAGTAAATTTTACTTTTCTGTTTTTATAAACTCGTATACTATCAATTAATGGAAGGTAATAATTTACTTCATATTGTTTGGAAAATTCAGCGAGTTTTTTTTCGCAACGTGGTTTTGTATGGACAACATACCACTTCTGATCTCCTTCTCCAGGATCCAAATCCCCAAAAAGTTCATCAATTTCAACCGGTTTATTAGTAGCCATAAATTTAAAGGGAACACATATGTGTTCCCTTTATAAAATTACATTCTAACTAGATTATCAGCTTTCTTGCCATTGCAAGCAAATCTTGTATCAAGAACAAGTTTAGAACGTTTAACAATATCATCATAGTCATAAATAGTATGGTCTGTTACAATTATCAC
>JABMPU010000122.1 GCA_013203665.1 Armatimonadota bacterium | reverse complement strand
GTATCGGGGTGTTCTTAGTGGCTAAAAAAAATGGTGCTGAAGAGGGGACTCGAACCCCTACAGGCTAATCCCCACTAGACCCTGAACCTAGCGTGTCTACCAATTCCACCACTTCAGCATATCTGCGAAAAAAAAATTGCTCATTTTTGGAGTCAAGAAAAAACTAAAAACACTGATGGATAGACTTAACCTGGAAAAGTTTTACACACAGAGGAACTCCATTAAATAGATATTTTCAAAGGTAATATTTTAAACTTAACAAGTTTCAAGAACTTGTTAAGTTTTAAAAAAAATCAATGAATATACAAAGTAAACTTTTAAAAAAATGCATTCCAAAAAGCAATTTTGGAACGAGGAGAAACAGACCAAATAATCAGGTGAAGATAATACCCTTGAAAAGGTTCAGTCAGAAGAAAAACGTTTTCAAGGTTTATAAACATAATTATAATTTGATTATTATTACTGATCTTTCATCTTCGCGTCCTTTCGTGTTCTTCGTGGCTGAAAATATTCTCTATAAGTTTTCTATAATTCAACTTTAAGATTGACAGAATAACTTCATTTTTCGAATTTCCAATTGATAATTTTATATCGAGGAATTAATGGCATATTTAGTTTTAGCGAGAAAATACAGACCCCAGACATTTGATGAAATCTATGCTCAGGATCATATCACAACTATCCTGAAAAATACGATTGAACTCGACCGAATTGCTCATGCCTATCTTTTTACAGGACCTCGCGGTGTTGGAAAAACTTCTTTAGCTCGAATATTTTCTAAAGGTTTAAATTGTCTAAACAACGGTCCCACCATTTTTCCCTGCAATGAATGCACAAATTGCAGAGAAATTACCGATGGGATTTCAGCAGATGTTATTGAGATCGACGGTGCCTCGAATACAGGCATCGATGATATTCGAGAGTTGCAAAAAGAACTTATGTATTCACCTTCGAATTCGAGATATAAAATTTATATTATCGATGAAGTTCACATGCTTTCTAAAAATGCTTTTAATGCACTTTTAAAAACATTGGAAGAACCTCCTCCAAATGTTATCTTTATATTTGCTACCACCGAACCTCACAAAGTTATCCCCACCATTATTTCTCGTTGTCAGCGCTTCGATTTCAAACGAATTCCCATTCCAGCTATTGTTGCACAGCTAACAGCTATCTGCGATATTGAGAAGATCACGATTGAAGATAATGCTTTATTCACATTGGCGAAAAAAGCTGATGGAAGTATGCGTGATGCTCTTTCTTTGATGGATCAGGTTTTATCTTTCGGAGAAAAAGATATTACTTTGGAAAATATTCTTTCCATTTTCGGAATCGTTCACACAGATGTTTATAATGAAATTATGCATTCGATCATCGACAAAAACAGCACAAAAATTATTGAACTTTTGCACGACATTCTGGAAAAAGGAAATGATATCCAGGAATTTCTTAATGGAATTCTGGAATACATTCGAAATCTTATGTTGCTGAAAATCGGTCTGGATGTTCAAGAAATACCACAATCTTACAAAACAATTATGAGAAATATCAGTAATAAATTTGAGGAAAATGACCTGCTTTATCTTATTTCCATTCTCATCAAAACAAAATCAGATATTAGAGTCAGTACAAATCCAATCCTCGTGGCTGAAATGTCGTTCATAAAACTGGCAAAACTATCTGAACTCAAATCTCTGGAGAAAATTCTGGAAGATATTTCATCCCAAAGCTTTGAAAAGGTTATTGCCAAACCTGAGGAAAAACCTGATTTAAGTTCGCTGAAAAAAGAAAAACTCCTTCATAAAAAAACTGAAGAAGTAAAATCCGAACTTACGAAAGAAGTTTTGGAAGAAAAACCACATATCAAAGAAATCACGATTGTTGATATTGAAAATGATAAGGAAATTATTCTTAATAAGATCAAAAAAGAAAAGATGATTCTTGCTAATTATTTTAATAATAGCAAGATAGAAAGCATATCTAATAACTTTATTCATTTTATTGTCTCCAATTCTATAGCTTACAATCTATTAGTTGATGAAAAAGAATTCATAACTCAGATTATTTCCAATCATTTCAACCTTAAAGTCAGAATTAATTTTATACTTAAAAAAGCTAAGAAAACAAAGACAATTGCTAATCCTACAATGGACGATATAAAAAGAGAATCACCTGATCTTGCAGAATTTATCGAATTAACTGAATCCCTAGTTTCATAATGATCACATTTTTTTTTATTTTAAGTTTTATCTATTTTTGTTTTGTATTATTCTTTATTTTGGGAATTTTCCGTTTATCCAAAAAAAACAATAATGAAATTCAAGACATTTCAGTAATTATTGCAGCCAGGAATGAAGAAAAATATTTACCTGAGCTTTTAAAAATTCTTCGGAATCAGAACTATCCGACAAAAAATTATGAGGTCATTGTAGTAGATGATCGCTCAGAAGATTCTACTTCTCAAATAGTTAAAGATTTTCAAAAATCATTTCCAAATCTGAAACTCGTGAAAATAGATAAAGAATCAGCAGAACTATTTGGAAAAAAGAATGCTGTTAACTCTGCAATAATTCAAGCTGAATTTGAGATTTTAGCTTTCACAGATGCAGATTGCCTGCCTTCACAAAATTGGCTGAAATCAATAAATTCATATTTTACAGATGAAGTTGATTTTTTGGCTGGTTTCTCTCCTTTAACCCAAAAGAACAAATTTATATCAATGCTGAAAAATCTCGAACGAGCTTCGATATTTGCCATCACTGCTGGGGGTTTCGGTTGGAATTGGGGAGTAACCTGTACGGGACGAAACATGATATACAGAAAAAGCATCTTTGAGAAGGTTAATGGCTTTGCAGGAATTGGTCATCTGAAATCCGGTGATGACGATCTTCTTTTGCAAAAAATGTCCAAATACATCAGAAAAATGAATTTCATGTTCTCTCAAGATTCCATTGTGAAATCATTTGATAAAGATTATCCAACTGAACATATCGACCTCGAAACAAGACGAGCCTCAAAATGGAAATATTATCCGATCCCAATTAAAATCCTGACCTCGTTTTTCTTTTTTTACTACCTGGTTGTTGCTTTATCATTTGTGATGGTAATTTTGGGAGACATCTCTATTCTTCAGTTTGTAGAGCTATCTCTGATTAAAATCGTACCTGAATTCCTTTTACTAATCACATTTTTAACAAAAATCAAGCAGATAAAAATAATTCAAACCTTTCCTTTAGCTGAGATTTTATATATTCCATATTTTATATACTTTGCTTTAAAAGGCACTTTAGGAACATATAAATGGAAAGAATAATTCAGAAATATAAGAAAGAATTCGAAAGATTTGAAAAGCAAAAAAAATCTTCGGAAAGTTTCTGGAATATTAGAGAACAAACTGCTAAATTTTTATATTCTTTTATTAAAGCAAAGTCACCAGAAAATATTTTGGAAATCGGAACTTCAAATGGTTATTCCACTTTCTGGCTTTCTCTGGCTGCTGAAAAATCTATAGTTGACACCATCGAAGCCGATGAATACAGGTTTGAACTTGCCAAAGAGAATTTGAAAAGCCGAAAAAATATTATCCAGCATTTTGGTTTTGCAGAAGATATCATTCCAAAATTAAATAAGAAATTCGATTTCGTTTTTGTTGATGCAGAAAAAGTAAAGTATAAATCCTATCTAAAATTATTATTGGATAAACTCTCGGATAATGCTGTTATCATCGCAGATAACATTGTTTCACACAAAGAATCCGTAATAGAATATCTTGACTTTCTGAAACAGAATTCTTGCTTTGAATCGTTTTTAGTGGAAATTGATTCCGGTTTGGAAATCTCTTTTTATTCTATCTGTCATTCCCGCGAAAGCGGGAATCCAAAAAGACAATAAGCAGTAGATTCCCAATCTAGTTGGGAATGACAATGTGGGATGTTGGGAATGACAGTGTGAGATGTTGGGATTGACAGCGTTTGTTGTTGGGAATGAGATTGTCTAAAAAAAATGCAGGAGAATTCCGCTTGTTCCCAAATTCTGTTTGGGAACAAAATTGAATAGGAAACTCCGTTTCAAAGATATTATCTGAAAAAATGTAGGAGAATTAATGTCTTTACCAGTCATAATAGGAATTGCAGGAGGAACCGGTTCCGGTAAAAGTACAATTGCAGATGCAATTCAAAAAGAGGTTAAACAGGATATCACGATAATCACGCAGGATTCATATTACAAATCATTTGAAAGCATGTCTTTGCAAGAAAGAAGCAAAATCAACTACGATCATCCTCAATCATTAGATAATAAGCTTTTTATAAAACACATTCGCTCTTTAAAAAAAGATGTTCCCATCAATATGCCTACTTATAATTTCGAGACTCATCTGAGAGCTGAAAATAAAATTCCCAAAAAACCTACAAAAATAATAATCGTAGAAGGGATCTTGCTTTTCGAGAATCCAAAAATAAGGGAATTGCTGGATATAAAAATATTTGTTGATACAGATCCCGATATCCGCATTCTTCGCAGAATCGAAAGAGATATAAAAGAGCGAGGCCGTAATCTTGAATCTATTATTGACCAATATCGTGCGACTGTGAGACCCATGCACATCGACTTCGTAGAGCCAAGCAAAAGATTTGCAGATGTAATTATTCCTGAAGGAGGTTTCAATAAAATCGGGATTGATATGATAATAGCAAAAATAAAAAATATAATTGGATAAATGGAGGAAACATGAAAACAAAAATATTTCTTATACTAACTTTTTTTTCTGCCTTTCTAATGGCACAAAATCAAGTGACGATTTACAATGAGAATTTCTCATTAATCAGAACAACTCTGGATTTGGAACTGGGAAAAGGTTTTCAGGAATATGATATGGATGACATTCCCAGCATGATCGAAGCGAATTCAGTGATCATCAAACCTTTGAAAGACGGTTTGGAAATTTTCTCTCAAAACTATGAATATGACCTGGCAAATTCCAATAAGATTCTTCAGAAATACATTGGAAAGGAAATTGAAATCGTTTCTAAAACTGATGATAAATTCTTGGGACAGTTGCAGTTTGTGGATGGCTCTACAGTTGGAATCCTGGAAAAAACCACGAATAAACTTATTCTGGTGAAATCTGCTGAGATCCGTAATTTCAATCTTGCTGAATTACCGGACAATTTCTATTTGAAACCTACTTTGCATTGGAAACTTATAACTAAAAAATCCGGAAAATATCCAATCGACCTTTCCTACATTTGTCGTGGAATGAGCTGGGAAGTTACTTATAATGCGGTTTGGAATGATACTCAAAATGAAATGGAAATCAATTCATGGGTTACGATCACAAATGAAACAGGGAAAGCATTTGCAGATACAAAACTCAAACTTATTGCCGGAGATGTACAGAAATTGAAAAAAAGATATGGTGAACATCTTGATACCAGAATGTCTTTTACTCTTGAATCTGAAGGAAAAGGTGTTCCTTCTTTTAAAGAAAAAGCCTTCCATGATTTTCATCTTTATACTTTAAGTGATAAAGTTTCGATAAACAACAACCAGACAAAACAGATTACCCTCTTCCCCACTGCCATAGCAAAAGCTAATTCAAGATATGAATATCAAACTTACACGGATAAAATTGCCAGTAAAATCGAATTCAAAAATAGTAAAGCTGATGGATTGGGAATGCCGCTGCCAAAAGGTATTGTGAAAATCTATAAATTAGATGAAGCAGATGATAACCTGGAATTTATCGGTGAAGACAGGATCGATCATACAGCAACAGATGAAAAAGTAACTCTCACCACCGGTTATGCTTTTGATCTGATCGGAGAAACAAAAGTTACTGATACTCGCAAGATCTCAAGAACTATCTCAGAAAAAGATATTGTAGTAACTCTTAAAAATCGTTCTAAAGAAACCAAAATCATAAATATTATTCACTATATTAGCGGAGATTGGGAAATTTTAAAAAACAATGCCAAATTCAAAAAAGAGAAAGCAAATCAGATTGAATTCGAAGAAACTCTTAAACCTGACACAACTTTTGAGATAACCTGGACTGAAAGAATCGAATATTAGTATTTTTGAATTGTTTTTGGAGATTCCCAATCGAGTTGGGAATGACAATGTCTGTTGTTGGGAATGACAAAAAAATAAGTGAATTATCTTATAAAAAGAAATTCGTGATTATTCGTGTAATTCGCCTGCCATGCCGTAGTTTTAACGAAGGCAGGTGGATAAAAAAGTCAGTGTTAAGTCAGCCTGCCGTGTCGTAGTGTAACGAAGACAGGTGAAAGTCTGTGGCAAGAGAAGGAGTGATAATGAACTTTCTATTAAACTTTGATAATATGTTAAACGAATTGAGAGAAAATAAATACCTTGAAGAAAACCTGAGTAAAATCGTCAGGAATATCAAAAATGAAATTGAATTTCAAAGTCTTGGTATTTTTCTTAAGATCCGGAAATCCAATCATTTTCGTTTGAAAATCAGCAGAAATATCAGTCACACTTTCAAAAAAAATGCTATTCTTTCTGATGATGAACCTCTGATAAAAGAATTATCACATTTTAAAATTCTTGAAATAAATCCTGAAGGAAAATATAAATTTGAAAAAGATTTTGTTCATCTTCTGATTGTTCCTTTATACAACAATAAAGTATTATTAGGTTTTATTTTCATTGATAGATTGTCTTCTAAATTCACAGAATCTGAAATAGTAAAATTCAGTATTTATTCTTCAATTTTAAGTCTTGGTGTGAGTTTAGCCAATCAAAGAGATGAAATCGAGCATCTGGTAAAAATCGATGAGATTACAGGACTGCATAATTATAAATCGTTTTATGAAATAGCAAACTTTTTGCTTTCCTTGATGAATCGCTACAAGAGAGACCTGACAATGGCAGTTTTTAAAATTAATGATTTTGAAGATATTTTACGAACTTTTGGCAAAGATATAATAAATGAAACTGCCAGAGAAATAGGTTTAATTCTAAAAAATAATCTTCATGGATCTGATATTTCTGGAAGAATTTTCAAAGATACTGTTGCGATAGCCATGCCGGAAACATCAGTTGAAAATTGTGTGAAGGTAGTAAAACGAATCAATAAACTGATAAAAGACATTCCTCACTTGCAAAACCTGAAAATCGGCTGGGGAATTTCTCATAATAAAGATTTCTCAAAAAGTGTTGAGGAATTATTAACTTTTGCAGAACAAGCAGCCTTTGAATCAATTCGTGAAAGAGAAAAAAATATTACAATTTATGAAGAGTAACAGATTGTGGATTGGAGAATGCGGAATGCAGAATAACAAATCTGAATTCCGAAATCAGAAATTATCTAAATTTCAATCTTAAATTCAGCACCTTTTTTTGTATTGCCAAACGAAAGTTTTCCCTTCATATTTTTTTCAATAATCATCTTGGACATATACAAACCAACACCGGTTCCTTTGTCTTCTTTGGTTGTGAAATATGGATTAAAAATCTTATCCATCACTTCTGGAGTTATTCCACCGGCATTATCTGTTATTTTAAGAATAATTTTATTTTTTTCTTTTTCTAAATTAATCTTAATTTCCTTTTCCTTTATTTTGCGTTCCAGGAGCACATCTTTGGCATTGTTAAGAATAACCAGGATAACCTGCGAATATTCATTTGGAAATCCTGTAAAAATGCAGTTATCCGGTAAATTAAGTACAAGCTTTATATTATTGAATTTGATACTATTTTCCAGGAATTTGATAGTATTAAGAACAACCTCTTTTACATTAAAATCTACTTTAAGTTTATTCGGTTTAAAGAAATTCCTGAAATCATCGATTGTTCTGGACATTTGCTGCAGAATATCCATGATCAAATCTGTGTGTTCTTCTATGTAATCCATATCCAGTTTTTCATCTTCAAAAGCATCTTCATAGTTCTGGATAATGGCAGCTACAGCAGATAGCGGTTGACGCCACTGATGAGCAATATTTCCGATCATTTCTCCCATCGATGCCTGTCTGGATTGATGAATGAGAATGTGATCTTTATCTCTTAATTCTTTCACTGCTTTTTTAACTTTTTCTTCAAGTTCTTTATGTAACTTTCTTAATTTTTTATTTGATTTTTGTAATGCTTCTTCAGCTTTTTTTCGTTCTGTAATGTCTTCTATAAAACCATCAATATATAATCCTGTTCCTTGTCTGTCTCTTCCGAGAACAGCTGAAATAGAACCTATAAATTTTGAACCATCTTTTCTCTTTAAAATCAGTTCTTCATTTTTCACAAAATTATTCTTAGTCATTTTTCTCACAAATTGTTTTCGTTCTTTAGGATTTTGATAAAGACTTGAAACCTTCAATTTTTTAATTTCATCTTTGTTTTTGTAACCAAACATTTTCACAAATGCTGAATTTATTTCGATTAATTTGTTTTTATCATATGCCATTGAACGATAAACAGCAACATTTAAATTTTCTGTTAAAGTTCTATATTTTTCTTCGCTTTCCTGAATTTTTTGAAGTGCCTGTCTTCTACTGGTAATATCATGGTCGATACCACGATACCCAACCAACTTCTTTTCAGTATCATAAATTGGAATTGCTGTGCTTTCCAGGATTCTAACTGAGCCATCTTTATGTTGGAAATAAGCGGAAAAATTTTTCCAGCCTTTTCCAGATGTAAGTTCCTCTCTGTACCATTTGTCAGATTTTCGCTGTTGTTTTTCGGTCCATAATTTTTTTGTTGAAAATCCAATAACCTCATCAACTTCATAACCAAGAATATTTTTCACAGCTTTATTCGAGTATGTATGAACTCCCTGAATATCTATTTCCCAAACCCAATCACTTAAAGATTCAACAAATGAATGATAAAAATCTTTTTCATGCTGCAAGGCTTGTTCAGCTTGTTTACGTTTGATGGCAAGTGCAATTTCATCTGAAACAAATTCTAGAATTTCTAAATCTTTTTCCGAGTAAATAGAAGCATCATTATAACTTTGAACTGCAATTGCACCGATTGCTACATTATCAACAATTAAGGGAACACCAACCCAAAATTTGGTGCAAGTATCTTTTTTTCCTTTCCCTATTTCACCAGCTTCAATCAATTGCTCTATAACTTCTTCTGTGCCCAGAAGCGGTTTACCAGTCCTTATTACATAAGCTGTAAGTGTCTTTCTTGCCGGATATGAAGTATATTTGTCTATTTCATCAATATGATAAGGAAACAAAATAGTATCGTTTTCTTTATCATATAAAGCAATATAGAAATTTGTTGTATCAATAATTTTACCAAGTTGTATATGAATTGATTGGTAAAGTTCATCGAGTGTTTTAGTAGTGTTAATTGCATGAGCAATATTATATAAAACTTTTTGAGTTTCCTCCGCTTTTTTACGCCCGGTGATGTCAGTTTGAGTTCCCCATGCTTCTGTTATCTTATTATCAATTATTGTAGCTACAAAAGAATTTGAAAAATATTTTTCTTCTCCGGTTTTCGATATTTCGTGAGATTCTCCACCATCGAGTTTGTATCCTTCTTTAATAAATTCTCTGAAATATTCCCTGTTTTCCACATTATCAGGTAAAACTTCATAAAGTTTTATACCAAGTATTTTATCTCTGGTACTTCCCATCATTGCAGCATAAGTTTCATTACATTCAATGCAAACAGATTTCATGAATTCATCGATTTGTTTTTCAACAGGTTGAGTAATATCTATTGGGGATTCCGGTTTGAAACACCAGATTCCAATAGTTGTTGTGTTAATAAAGTTTCGTAGTTTTTCTTCACTTTCTTGAATCATTTTGTCAGCTTGTTTACGTTTGGAAATATCTCTTACAATAGCTAATAAATGCGATTTCCCTTTATAATTAATTTCAGCACCCTTAACTTCAACATCAAAAAAGGTTCCGTCTTTATGAATATCCACTGATTCTGTAAAAAATTCACCTTCAATTCGAACTTCGACTTTGAAGTTCTTAAAAATATGATAGTAATCTGGATGAATAATATCTTTTCCGGAGAGTTTTATCAGGTCTTTATATTTGTAACCATACATTTTACAAGCTTTGGGGTTTGCATCTTTTATATTTCCTTTCAGATCGAAAATAAGAAATGCATCAGTTGAGGAATTAAAAATTTCTCGATATTGTTGTTCTATTTCTTGCTGTGATTGTTCTGCTAATTTTCTTTTTTCGATTTCCTCTTTCAGCTTCAAAGCTTCTTGCACAGCAGATCCAAGTCGGATAAGATTCCCTTTTAGAACATAATCCCAGGCACCTTTTTTAATGCAGTTAGCTGCTGTTACTTCATCTAAAGTTCCGGTTACGATTATAAATGGAATTTCAGCAGAAACTTTCTTAACAATTTCAAGAGCTTCCAAACCATTGAAAGCGGGAAGTCTGTAATCCGAAAGTATTATATCAGGATTAAAAGAATTGAGTTCATTAAGAAAATCTTTTTTGTTTTGGACTATTTTTGAAATGAATTTGATGTTTGCTCTTGCTAATTCATGTTCCATCAAGATAGCATCAGCATTAACATCTTCTAAAATAAGTACTTTCAAGATAGATTGCATATTTTCACCTCAAATCTGAAAAAAATATTCTTTAATCAGAAGTCAACATTTATTTCTTATGAAAAAGTTTTTCTTCCTGCTATACTTTTTCAAGATTGAACAGCAGATTACAATCGTAGGAATTTTGACGCAGATGAACACAGATGACACGAATTCGACGAATTTGCTCGAATAAAAAAATTAAAAGTGTCATTCCCAACTTGCCTGCCAAGCCGAAGTTTTATGAAGGCTGGATTGGGAATCTATTAGTACTGTAGAGATTCCCTCTTTGAGGGAATGACAAAAAATAAGTGTTTTTTTATAAAAAGAAATTCGTGTTAATCCGTGGATACAGAAGTCCGTGAAAATTCGTGAGCTAAAAAATATTTAAGATCAACTGACAATTTCCTTCATTAAGAATACAGCTTCTGCCAAACCAGTGAAAACAGCTCTTGAAATAATGCTGTGACCAATATTGAATTCTTCAATTATTCCCAATTCAACAAGTCTTTGTGTATTATGATAGTTGAGCCCGTGACCGGCTACAACTCTCATATCCAATTTTTTAATTAGTTCTGCAGCTTTGAAAATTTTCTCAACTTCAGCATCGATTTCATTTTTGGAATTCAGATTTGCATATTTACCAGTATGAATTTCCACAGCATCTGCCCCGATCTTTTTAGCAAATCCTATCATTTCAAAATCAGGCTCGATGAATACACTTACTTCGATCTCTGCTTCCTTGATTTCCTTAATTTGAGGTTTAAGAGCATCAGTTAATTTCAGACCGCCTTCTGTTGTTATTTCTTCTCTTTTTTCCGGAACCAGGGTAACTGTATCGGGTTTCAGTTTTTTTGCGATTCTTATCATCTCGGAAGTTGCAGCCATTTCCAGGTTTAATCTGGTTTGCACGATCTCTCGTAAGATTCTCAGATCTCTATCCTGAATGTGTCTTCTATCTTCTCTGAGGTGAATAGTTATCTGGTCTGCTCCATTCTGTTCTGCAATCGAAGCTGCATGAATAGGCTCCGGTTCGATTCCCATTCTTGCCTGGCGAATGGTGGCAATATGGTCGATGTTTACTCCAAGTTCAGCCATTGTTTTCTCCTATTTTTTAGAAATATGAGTTTGCAAAATAAAAAATGGTTATCTTTCTGAGGAAATCTTCAAAGATAATTCTAACGAAGAATCTCATTATAAGCGGAGACCCTTCGATGGAAAAGCAAGAAGAATTTCTCCAGTCTTCGCTCGCTTCGACTTGGCAAGCAGGATGACAAAAAAAACTCTATTTTGCATAACTCATTAAAGTATTTTAAAATAAATATCCTTTCTCGGCAGGTTCAATCATTTTGATTGAACCACAATCTTTTCCAAATATTACAGAAGTTCTTCATAAATAAAAATATCAGCTAAAACTCGTAATTTTTTTATGTGTTTAATCAATTTCAGCTCAGATTCTATTTGTTGTAATCGTTGTTTTAAAGCATCTTTTACTTCCTCGAATCTGGCTGTATAACTACCCTTCTTATCCGTAACCATAATCAGGTGGTAACCAAATGGGGTTTTCACCGGCTCACTGATTTGATTTATTTCAAGTCCAAAAGCTACATCTTCAAATTCTTTTACCATCTTACCACGAGTAAAATAACCCAGATTCCCGCTGTCACAACAACTGGGACATTCAGAACATTCGCTGGCAATTTCATAAAAATCTTCAGCAGATTCGATTGACTCCCTGATTTCTGTTACTTTTCGCAGCCCATCTTCATCTGTTCTTTTTATGAGGATATGAGAAGCTTTAACCATTACTTGAGTAACAAACGATTCCTGGTTTTTATTATAAATTTCCTCTAGTTCATTATATGAAATATCTTTGTTTTTTGGAAAGCTGTTTTTCACGTATTTATTGATCAATAATTCAATCCTTATTTGATTTCTCAAAGCTGAATAATCAAAATTATTATTGGTTAATGTGTTTTTAATACCCTCTTCAGAATTGAATTGCAACATATAATCAACAACTCTGTTTTCAACATCTTCCACAGGAATTTCTAAACCGGATTTTTTTGCTTCATTAAGGAGTAAATACGCATTGATAAGTTGCTCGATCGCCTTTGCTTTTGATTCTTTATTTGGCTGTTGCAATCGCATTTTCTTTAAAACCTGCTCTAATTCTGTTTTGTATTCTTCGAAACTAATTTTATAATCATTTACAATAGCAACAATCATTTAATCTCCCAATTTTCTTAACCCTTAAATTCCCTTATTTTTTGTAAGATTATTGAAAAGTTAATATTGGAGACCTGCAATGTCAAATCAAAATCTATTTTCCGATACCAGGTGAATTGTCTTTTAGCATAATTGCGTGTATTTCTCTTAATTTCCCGGATGCATTCTTCCATTTTTTTTTTCTCCTCGAAATATGGAAAAAGCTCTTTATAACCAACTGTATTCATTCCGGGAGATTTTTCATTATAACCTTTTCCAAGAAGTTCTTTCATCTCATCCAGAAGTCCGTCTTTTAGCATCTCATCAACTCGATTGTTAATGCGTTTATATAGAATTTCACGATTTTCAGAAATCAAAATATTAAATGTTTTAAATTTATTTTTATCAGATGGATTTTCCTGCCAAAGCTGGGTGATCGTTTTCCCAGTTGTTTCGTAAATTTCTAAAGCTCTGATAATTCGATGCAGATCATTTGGATTTGTTCTCTCTGCTGATGATGGATCTATTTCCTTCAGATATTCATATAAAAATTCAGAACCCTTTTCTTCTGAAGTTTGTATAAGTTTTTCCCGAATTTCTTTTTGAATGAATGGAGCTTTAAAAATCCCTTCTAATAGAGCTTTTATGTAAAAACCTGTTCCTCCAACAATTAAAGGCAATTTATCTTTTTTATGAAGCTTATAAATTAACTTTTCAGAATCTTTAACAAAATCACCGGCACTGTATTCCTCATCTGGAGTAACAATATCGATCAGATGATGTTTAATTTTTATTTGTATTTCTTTAGATGGTTTTGCAGTCCCAATATTCAGATATTTATAAACCTGTCGCGAATCAGCAGAAATAATTTCTGTGTGCAATTCTAAAGCTAATTTATTGGCAAGAGTACTTTTTCCAACAGCAGTAGGACCTTGGATAATTATTATTGGGATGGATGCGAGTCGTGATGAACGGAGAGAATGCGACTCGTGGACAAATGATGATTCAGGGTGCGAGAGACGAGTTTTAGATTGGTAGTTTTTATTCATTGTATTATATTTCCTATGAAGAAATATTAGATAATAATTCTTCAATATTCAATATTAAATATTAAATTTAAGAAGTTCTCTTAAATTTCTTTTCAAATTCATTCAAATTCATCTTGATTATCAAAGGTCTGCCGTGTGGACAGAAATATGGCACTTCGCAGGCAAAAAGATCGTTGATAAGTGCGAGCATCTCTTTTTTGCTCATTTTTTTACCTGCTTTTATGGCAGCTTTACAGGCTACGGATTTGGAGATGCTGTCACGAAAATCTTCTGTTTCCGAAAACTCATCTTCAAGCTGCTTAATAATCTCGATAAAGATGTCTCCCCCATCCCAATCTTCCAACTCGATAGGAATTTCGTCGATCACAATCGAATTTCCACTGAACGTTTTTATTGAGAAACCGATTTTATTAAATATTTCCAGGTTCTCGGAAATGAGTTCAGGAATTGTATTTCGAAGATGCGGAGGAAGATCGATCACAATAGGAAAAAGTAATTTTTGTGTTTGAGCTGGAGCTCCATGAATCCGGTGCAGGATTTTTTCGTAAATAATTCGTTCATGAGCAGCATGCTGGTCAATGATCATCAATCCATCTTCAACTTGCACAAAAATATAACTCTGGTGCAATTGCCACGGATTTATCATTTCTTCCTCAGGACGAACAAATAAATCCGGTCTTTGTTGTATTAATTTGGATTCGAGAGTTTTGTCTTCAGGTGTTTTCTCTTTAAAAATATCCGGTTGATAGATTTGCTGGAACTCTTTTTTAACCTGGTTGAAACGTTTTTTATCTGTTTTATTCTTAAATATTTTTGATTCAAATTTCGTAGTTTTTCCAGTTTGGAAAGATGAAGATAATTTGGATTTGATTTGTCTAAAACGCTCTTCTTCATATTGGAGGAGAATATTATTTATTGCGGTTTTAACGAAATTATGAACAATACCCGGGTCTCTGAAACGAATTTCCAATTTTGCCGGGTGAACATTGAAATCTACCTGAGATGGTTCTACATTCAGAAAAAGTATAAATGGTGGAAGTTTGCCTTTTTGATAGATTCTCAATTTCTTAATAAACGGTTCATAAGCTGTTCTTATGCTATGAAATATAATTTTGTCTTTTATGAACCTGTTGTTAACATAAAGATATTTGTAATCTAAAAACCCGGAAAATTCATCTTCCAGACCGGAAATATATCCTTCCAACCTGAGTTGTTCATTTCCTGTTTGTATTTTGATGAGGTCTCTTTTCAGGAAGTCGCTGCCAAATATTGCCTGCATACGCATTTCTTTGTTTTGAACTGAGGGATGGTTCAATTTTTCTTTTCCATCAGAGATGAATCTGAAATGGATATTTGGAAAGAGAATCGATTGGTAATGGATGTAATTCAAAATATGTTTATATTCCACTTGTGTAGATTTCAGGAATTTTTTACGAGCCGGTACATTACTGAAAAGTTTTCTGACAGTAACTGTTGTTCCTTTATTGGATGAAGTCTTGGAAAAATCTGATAATCTGCCGGAATTAAATTCAACTTTAGAAGCAATGTCTTTTCCTTCTTCTCTTGTGATCAAAGTAAGCTGACTAACCGATGCAATACTTGGCAGTGCTTCTCCGCGAAAACCAAGAGATGAAATATGAAATATATCTGTAATTGTTCGTATCTTACTTGTGGCATGACGTTCAAAGCTTTGTAATGCATCATCTTCACTCATTCCGAAGCCATTATCAATAACCTGAATGAGCCTTTTTCCGCCATCTTCAATTGTAATTATTATCTGAGTAGCTCCTGCATCGATCGAGTTTTCTACGAGTTCTCTAACCACAGAAGCGGGACGTTCGATCACTTCACCGGCAGCTATTCGATTTGCTACTTCTTCAGATAATATTTTTATTTTTCCCATAATTCTTGTACCTCATAGCTCCGCTTTGAGATTATGTAACTTAAAGCTCCTGCTTTGAGAATATAAAAGCCCACAAACCAGAGGTTTATGTTACTTCAAAAATCTCTCATCAGATTTATGATTATCAACTTTTTCTACACGCTTTTTCAACCAACCAGCTTTCGTGTTTTCATCAATATCAAAACAATCAAATTTCGGTACAAACGGCTTTATGTCTAAAAGTGGAGTTCCATCGATGATGTCAACATTAGAAATATACATAATATTATCCTCGATCTTATCCAATCGAACTATCGAAATTCCAATCTGGTTGGGGCGGCGTGGTGCACGCGTGGCAAACACTCCCCTGATTTCATCTTCCATGTACGGCATTACTTTCAAGTTATAACTCTTTGAAAGATGAAAATTGAAAATCAGGATAATATGAGAAAATCCATCCAAATCCTGCAGCCCATCTTTATATTCCGGAAATATTTCAACTGAGCCTTTTATTCCTTTTGCACCAGCAGGCTGAATTGGCATTCCTTTTGGTTCTTTGAATTGAGAATGAATTATTCCGATTGGTTTGAAGATTATTTCCATATTTATCCTTTTCTCGACCTGGCAGGTCGAGTTACATTATTCTTAAAACTTTTGCACCGCGTATTTTTTGTTCTTTCAATTCTAATAATGCGATGTTTGCATGTTCAAGTTTGTATTCCTGGAATTCAGGTTTGATGGGAATTTTCGCTGCCAGCTTAAGAAATTCTATGACATCTTTTCTTTCCACATTTGCCACGCTTTTAATCTCTTTTTCTAACCACAAATGTTTTGGATAATCCAATTTCAGAAGATAATCCTTATCAATTTCTTCTTTTCGAATAGCGTTAATAACCAATCGCCCACCCGGTTTCAGATTATTGAGAGCTTCCACCACAGGTTTCCAAACAGGAGTAGTATCAATGATAGCATCAAGCTTTTCAGGAGATTCATCTGTTGTATCTCCAGCCCAGAATGCACCGAGTTCAAGAGCAAATTCCTGCTCTTTTTCGCTGCGGGCAAATACAAATACTTTAGATTTTGGAAATTTATATTTCACCATTTTCAGAACCAGATGAGCTGAACCACCAAAACCTGTTAATCCGAGATTTTGTCCACTTTGCAGGTTGGTTAAACGCAACGACCTGTATCCAATCGCTCCTGCACACATTAGCGGAGCTGCTTCCGAATCGGAGAAAATTTCAGGGATTTCATAAGCAAAATCTTCAAGAACAGTCATAAATTCTGCGTAACCACCATTTGCATCTCTGCCTGTTGCTTTGAAATTCGGGCATAAATTTTCTTTTTGGGAAAGACAGAAATCACATTTTCCACAAGCAGAAAAAATCCAGGCAACACCAACTCTATCTCCAATTTTAAATTTACTGGATTTGATTCCAAGCTTCTCTACATAACCTACAACTTCATGACCCAGAACAACAGGAAATCTTGAAGGTGATGTTCTTCCCTCGATTTCATCGAGTTCAGTATGGCAAACTCCACATCGCGATACTTTTATTAGAACCTCGTTTTCTTTTGGCTTTGGAATTGGAACTTCTACAAGTTCAAGAGGATTTTTAGTTTCTCTCAGATCATAGATTTGGTTTAGAATCATAGCTTTCATATTTTACCTTTTTTCTATCCACGAATTACACAAATTAATTATCATAGTCTACTTTAAATTCCTTATCTTGTTCCCAATGTAAGGGATTTGTTTTAATATATTCTGAAATATCATAAAGATCATCATCGTTACGAATGATATGTTCATAATAATTTCTTTGCCAACGAAAATAATTACATTTATTTTTATTGCACCATCGTTTTACAGATGCTTTGAAATGATTAATGATCATTGATAACGATCCAGGTTGAGGCTTACCAAATTTGCGATTATGTAGGGATTCGCCCTGGTGAATCCTATTATTATTTTTTTCAGGCATCCTAAGGGATTTCTCCACATTATTATCGGAAATACTATGATGTTGTGGTGAATTATTTTCGGACACACCAAGGCGTGTCCCAACGATCCAAATGATACCGTGGATGTGATTTGGCATAACCATGAATTCACCTAAATCAACATGATTATCGTGATTTAGAATATCATGCCATTTGTTTGAAACAATCTCTCCTATTCTGGATAATTTCATTTTATCATTTATTATCTCACCAAATGAATGCTCACGATTGTGAGTGCAGATCGTTATGAAATATGCTCCCGAAGAAGTATAATCGTAACTCGGTAGGCGGATTGAACGACGAGTATGTTTCATCTTAATACTTTTCGAGAAAATGCAATTGTAAAATACGCCATTAAAAACAAACCTAAAAATCCTTCAATACCTGATAACAATGAACCATAAACTGATTCCGGTTGAATGTCTCCATAACCAATTGTTAAAAAGGTTATCATGCTATGGTATAAACCTATCAACAATTTATTAAAAAACTCTATGTTACAGAAATGCTTTGTTATTTCTTCCCACTTCAAAAAATTAGGAATAAATGCATAAAGAGGAGTAAACCCTAAAACAACTATTATCATAAATCTGAAAACATTCTTAGGTTTTGTACCATAACCTCCAACAAAATCAAATAAAAATCGATTCCCGCGATATCTTAGACATCCCACAATTTTTTTTATTAAACCTTTCTTCTTACTTTCTTCCAATTTGGCTTTTGCTTGGCATCTTTTGAATTCAACATAAGCAGAATCCTCATCGTCATAATGACCAAGTTTATTAAAGTTTTGTTTAAGGATCAGAAAAATATTAGATTTATCTCCATAAGAAATATCTGGAATTGAATTTATTAAAGAAGTATAATTCTTGCTTAATTCTAATAATTTCAATTCTCCATCGATTATTTGATCACAAAGTATTAGATACGAATTTTCTATTTCATCTCTTATAAATGTTATTTTACCATACCATTCATATGATCTGAAATCAATTTCAATATTCTTTAGAATGGAATCTTTTATGTAAATCCAACTTTGTTTATCAAGACTCATTGCATAAAAGCATAAACAATCAATATATTTATTCTCATTATTGTGATAAAATTCTAACTCATTAAAATTAAAATTGGATTTAATAATTTCTGAACTACTAAAATCTAAAGATGTTGAATCTAATTCGACTTTTTGGAATCTTATTCTTGAATTAATAGTTTTCAAACCACGAAAACTAATACCTGGATTTCCTGGATTTGTCTTTATCAATTTGCATCTTTTTATACTAAAAGATGTATTGATTATCTGCAACCATTGAAAAGAAATATTGCCCCTAACTTCGACATAATCTAACAAAAAATCTTTTAATATAATACATGAGCTTAAATCTAATTCTGTTAATTCGATTACATAGTCAATCGCTTTTTTTTTATATTTTCTGTATTCAACAAATGAAAAATCTTCAATTAAACAATTTGGAAAATATAATTGTTTATTATCAAGTCCATCAAACATCTCTTTTTGAGTAGGATATCCCAATGTACCAAATAATTCACCATCTATTTTTGCTTTGCAAGATCGTTTTGAAATGATTTTTCCGTTATCTTTAAATGGTTCATTAATAATGCTAATTATTTTAATATCCATAATTATTTTCCTTGAATATTATTAACTCAAGTTTCGCAGGAGACGAGCCTGCATAATATGTGAAAAAAAGATTAAGAAATATGTAGCATAAATACTCACAAGTTTATATTTTGGTATTGGTTAAAAGCCAAATTACAAAAAGGAGTATTTTATGCTACAGATC
>JABMPU010000121.1 GCA_013203665.1 Armatimonadota bacterium | reverse complement strand
CAGCCAAGCAAGAAGAAAAGCAAGAAGAGCGTGGCAGCTGCAAAACATTAGTGGCAAAATATAATTGTGTTACATTAAATGGAAAGATGATAATTGGTATTGATGGAGTGAGTTAATGCATCAAAAATTTAAGTTCAAAATTATCAGGTCTAAAAGTTATTTAGTTGTTGGATTCCTGATTTTTAGCATAATGAATTTGAATAGTCAGAATAAAATTTATGAAAAATATTCACAACCAGTTGCGTTTTCTGCTGACCTTTTCAGACTTGTTTCTTATGAAGATGAGAGATCATTACACTTTGGATTATCGAAAAGTAATTATATTATGAATTATGTTGGTTTGGAATTGGATTACTATAATAACAAAAATGATAATGAATTACATCCATATAATCAAATACTTGATATTAATTTTTGCTACAAAGCAGAATTACCAATTTTTAATAGAAAACAATTTTATGCTACTGGTGGATTTTTTCTGCGAAATACATACCTTGTTGGTTTACCTGGAAAAAACAGAGCAGATGGTCCTCCAATTATCTACAGCTACAAAGAGAAAGTTATATACAAAATGGGAATTGGCAACACCATAGGTTTTGGATTAAATATACATAAAAATATATATTTTGAAAACAATATAAAATTTGGAGTTTATTTCATTGGTGAGAATGATCAATTATATGGACCCCAATTCAGTGGATTTAGTGACCAAGATGCTTTATTTTTTTTCGCAATTGATATATTAAAATTTGGTTGTAAATTTGGAAGTATACCAACAAAAGTAAATATTCTTGATATGGAAGATTTTTCATTTGGTGTTTCATTAAATTCTTTTCGTTTATTACACTCCATTCTTTATCCAAACTCTGATTATGGAATTTCTTACAGTTTCAGTCTCAGCTTATATTCGCACAAACAAAACCTTGAATTAGAATTACCTGTATATTTCAAAAATTATGAGAAAGCACTACTAGATATTGAGGAAAATGATATAGAACCTGGCGTCCGAAAAGTAAGTCACTTCGGCATTAGTTTGAAAAAATATTTCTATGGTTTTGATTTTGGAACTTATTTGAGTAGTTTTATTCGATATTGTTATATTGAAGGCGATCTTGAAGATGATAATCCTTATACTAATGATTTTGTTGAGCATAACGAGAATAAGATCGCAATTGGTTTAGGAGCTGGTTATAAATATTTCTTGAATGAAAACTGGTATCTTGATTTTTATTTACAGGCAGGAAAATACTTAATTGGTAATAGTGATATTTTTCCTTCTAATAATTTTGATGATTATAGTGATTATAGTTATATTCTGGAAATCGGGTCTTTGAAAATAGGATACAAATTTAGGCTTTAATAATATTTAAGCCAATATTGGAGAGAAATCTATCAATAATAACAAAGTACTATGATGCCACTAACAAGCGTGTCGGCTGTAGGGTTGGTCAGTGCTCTTTGTTTGAATCTTACGATTCAAACGGCTGGTCAGTTTGTTTTAGGCGTGATCGTTCCGATCCCGCCGCACACGCAAAACATTATCTGCAAAAAGGAGAAGCAGTATGAGTAATATAAAGATATTATTAATTATAATTATCAGTGTTATAGGGTTTGGGCTTTTTGCCCAAATTGTACCTGATGATAATTTCCGTGAAGAGATTAATGATAAGCTTGGTCAACCTGCAAATTATGAACCCACCATCGAAGATTTGAACAGTTTGACCGGAGGATTGTTTGCAGGAAATGCAAATATTTCATGCATCGAAGGCGCTCAGTACTTAACGAATTTAAATAGATTGGATCTGTATCTTAATCAGATCATTGACATTTCTGTATTGTCAGGATTATCTAATTTGACGCGTTTAGATTTGTGGTGTAATCAGATCAGTGACATATCCTCTCTATCCGGGCTATATAATTTATGGAAATTGGAACTGTATAGTAATCAGATCAACGACATAACCGAACTTTCTGGTCTGACGAATTTAATGAATTTGCACTTGGAGCATAATCAGATCAGTGATATCTCCTCAATTTCCGAGCTAACGAATTTAACAACATTGTGTTTATCTGATAATCAGATCAGCGACCTAATAGCACTTTCCGGACTAATGAACTTAAATCATTTGCATTTTAATGAGAATCTGATAAGTAATGTCTTCCCACTTTCCGGTTTAACGAATTTATCGAGCTTGAGATTTGATTACAATCAAGTCATCAACATAACCGCACTTTCCAGTCTAACGAATTTAACATATTTGAGATTTAATCATAATCAAATCAGCGACATCTCTGCGCTTTCCGGTCTGACGAATTTAAACATTTTACATTTGGAAAGTAATCAAATTACAGATATTTTTCCCCTAGTGGAAAACACCGGTCTTGGTTTGGAAGACTGGTTATATATCAAGTATCTTCTATATACCAATCCTATATCCCAAGAAGCAATAGAAGTTCATATTCCAATTCTTGAGAGCCGTGGATTCGCTACCCTTCGTTATCCTCTTCTAGCAAACCTAAATGTAGCATGTTATCCTTTTCCAATCAGGCATGCGGATAATGTTGCGTACGACAGTGAGCTGTCTTGGCAAGGTGCAGAATCAGGTACAACATATGAGGTTTATTTGGGAACATCAATTGATAATCTCATTAATATTGGTGAGGGACAATATATTTCGGATAGTACATTTACGATTTCTCCTGAATTACTACCTGATACCGAGTATTGGTGGAGAGTAAAATCTACAACCGAAGGAGAAGAGCTTTGGAGCGGGATGTGGCATTTTACAACTGGAAATTATACGGCAATAAATAACGATACTGTAGAGTTGCCAAAAGATACTGTTCTACAGCCAGCTTATCCAAATCCTTTTAATCCAACAACTAATATCTGTTTTGAAATAGTGGCAGATGAAATTGGGATATTATCAATTTATAACATTAAAGGAGAAATTATTAAATCAAAGAAATTCCATTCCGGCTTACATACTTATCAATGGAATGGAGATAAATATTCTTCGGGTATTTATTTTTATAAACTTGAAACACCAAGCTATTCAAAAGTTAATAAAATGTTAATGTTGAAATAAAAGATGGTGAAAGATGCAGATAACAAACGTGCCGTCACCTTGCGGCGCAGCGCACGCATACATTAGCAGCAACACATAGGAAATGAAATGGAGGGAAAAATGAAAGTTTTAATGATTTTGTTACTTTCTGTTTTAATTTTACAATTACCAGCAATAATAATAAATATTCCTGGTGATTATCCGACAATTCAAACTGGCATAGATGCTTCTACTTACATGGATACAGTTTTAGTACAACCAGGGACCTACATAGAAAATATCAACTTCAACGGAAAAAGCATAACAGTCGCATCTTTATACTTAACTACTCAAGATTCCATTTATATTGAACAAACCATAATAGATGGTAATCAGATAGATACTGTAGTGAAATTTATGAACGAAGAAGATTCATTAGCAGTTCTCTGTGGTTTCACAATCACAAATGGTAATGCAGGGAATACAGTTTATTGTAATGGTGGTGGAATCAATTGTCAATGGGAAGCCAGTCCTACTTTGAAAAATTTAATTATTACTAACAACTTTGCTGGTAATGGTGGTGGCGTATATGTTGATTATTATTCATCTGCCCAACTAACAAATTCTAGAATTTACGATAACACTTCATTATTTTTGGGTGGGGGTATATACATTGATTCAAGTTCACTAATTAAAAATGTTATTGTATCAAATAATACATCAGGTGGCATTGGTGGAGGTATTTATATTTCTTCTCCTGAATTAATGTTGGAAAATGTCAGCATAAACAATAATACTGCTCTATTAGGTGGAGGAATATATTGCCGTACATATGCATTTTCATTCAGTTCTGAAAATAGATGCAGCATCTATGAAAATACAATTTTAGATTCGCGAGGTTTCGGAGCGGATATTTACTTTTATCAAGGCAATTTTTCCGCTCCAGTCTATTTAGATGTGATCGTTGATACATTTACAGTAATGAATCCAAAGGATTATTATGCCTCTCCAATCCAATATTTATCGTTTGATATAATTCATTCACAATTGGATAGTCTAATCAACGCGGATGTATATGTTTCACCTAGCGGCGATGACACAAATAGCGGATTATCTCCTGAAGAACCATTTAAAACAATCAAATATGCACTATCCAGAATTTATGCTGACAGTTTAACATGTAATTCGATCAATCTGCTGCCAGGAGTATATAGCTCTTCTTCTAATGGAGAACATTTTCCATTGTATTGGAGTGATCATGTGGAATTGAAGGGATCGCTTGATGGAGAGTCGATTTTGGATGGTGAGAACCAATTTGAAATTCTAAAAATTTCTTATGCGTCACATGTGTCGCTTGAAAATTTGACCATTACAAACGGAGCCTGTGAGTATGAGGGAAGTTGTATTGATGTTTTTAAATCAGATGTTGTTTTAACAAATATAATTATTAGTAATTGTGAACAGCTTAGTTCTGGTTATGCAGCAATTAAATGTGAAGGATCTAATATCGTGGTTATGGGATCGACTTTCATGCAGAATCATTTTTCTTGGGGTGGTGGACTAATTTTGGATGACGAATGTACATTTGAAGTTGTAAATTCAGAATTTATTAATAATTATGCAGATTATGGCGGTGGATTAGCAATTAGAGAATCCTCGGGTTCAATTTCAAATTGCAGCTTTCTAGATAATGAAAGTTATTATCGGGGAGGTGGAATAGACATAAGAGAATCAGAAGTAAGCATTACGAATTGTATTTTAAGTAATAATGTGGTTACCAGTAACTTTCCTGCGTATGATAATAATGGCGGTGGAATTAATTGTATTGATGGATCTAACCTAATAGCCTGTAATATATTGGTTACTAATAACTACGCAGATTCTGGTGGAGCAATTTATTGTGATGATTCGAGTATGGATTTGATAAATTTGACATTAACAGATAATATAGCTAACCACGCAGGGGGGTTATGGTGTTTATCTTCCACCATAAATATGTTCAATTGTATTATATGGAATAATCCATTACAAGACATGTTGCTTTTCATGACAAGTTCTTCAATAGAGTATTGCGATATTGGTCAATACTGCGCTGGAATAGGAAATATGAATATTGACCCTTTATTTTGGGGTACTGGAGAATATCCTTATTCTTTATTAGATGATTCTCCCTGTGTTAATGCTGGAATACCGGACACAACCGGTTTGAATCTACCGGAATTTGACCTGGCTGGAAATTCCAGAATTTTTGGTGGAAGAATCGATATGGGAGCTTACGAAAATCAAAATGTAGTTATTGGAGTAGAGGATGATATTTTACCTATTGACACAAAACTCAAACAGAACCACCCTAATCCTTTCAATCCAACAACAACAATTGAGTTTTCAATCCAAAATGAATCTAAAGTTGATCTTTCTATTTACAATATCAAAGGACAAAAAATCAAAACTTTAGCACACAATGAATTTAATAAAGGTAATTTTTCAATTATCTGGAATGGGAACGATGAATTAGGGAATTCTGTAAGTTCAGGGATGTATTTTTATAAGCTAAAAGTAAATGGTAAAACCGAAGCAGTGAAAAAGTGTCTTTTATTAAAATAGTAAAAGATGCTGCTAACACACAGCTCCACAGCCAAACAAGAAGATAAGCCGGCATTAGCAGCAAATAACAGGAGGAAAGATGAGAAAACATTTATTTCACATTCCTTTTCTAATTATAACAATTTTCCTACATTCAGAAACAATTATTCCTGATGGGACATTCATTTCGGGTATTTGGACGCAAGCTGATAGCCCGTATATAATTGAAGGTGAAGCTGTAATTCACGAAGATTCTACTCTGACAATTGAACCAGGGGTAATAGTCAATTTTCATACAGGGACAGTTTCTAACTATACATATCCTGATTTTGATTTGGGATTCCTTCAAGTTAATGGTGAACTACTAGCTGTTGGCAATGATACAGAGCCCATTACATTTACACGAAATGAAGATGAAGGTTATTGGGGTATTATTTATTTTTCTGAAACAGCTAATCCTAATTCCAAGTTAAGTTATTGTATTATTGAACATGGATATTGGATAACTTATTTAAATGATGATCATTTTTTAAATGGAGTAGTTTCTTTATATTATTCAAATATTGTAATTGATCATTGCCAGATATCAAATAATAATAAAAATGCTTTATTTTGTATATCATCGTCTCCTTTATTAACCAATAACACATTCGCAAATAATGAGCTGTTTAGCATATGTTGCTTTAGTTCTTATCCAATAGTCGTAAATTCAATTTTTTTTGGAAATACTGGGGAATTTGTTTTTCATGCTTTTGAAATAGAGCCTTCAAATCCGATTGTAGCTTATTCTCTACTTCAAAGTGATTGTTTTGGAACTTTAATTACAAATGCTGGGAATAATATTATTAATCTTGATCCCAGTTTCATTGATCCTGAAAATCAGAATTATAATCTATTTGAAAACTCACCATGTATAAATACAGCTACAAATTACTTCGAATGGAACGATGAAGTAATTGTTGATTTGAGCGAAGATGAGTATTTTGGTATTGCTCCTGATATGGGAGCTCATGAGTGGTATGGAACAGGAACAGAGAATAATGAATTATCAGGTGTAAACTTACATTTGTGCAATCACCCAAACCCTTTTAATCCATCAACAACAATAGAGTTTTCAATCCAAAAAGATTCTTATATTGAACTTGAAATTTTCAATATCAAAGGGCAAAAAATCAAAACTTTAGCGAACAATCAATTTACAAAAGGTAATCATTCAATTATTTGGAATGGGGATGGTGATTCAGGAGAATCTGTATGTTCAGGTGTTTATCTCTATAAATTAAATGTTGATGGTAAAACTGAAGCAATGAAAAAATGTTTATTATTGAAATGAGAAAGCTGTTGCTAACACACAGCTCCACAGCCAAGCAAGGAGAAAAGCAAGAAGAGTGTGGCAGCTGCCAGACATTAGTGGTAAAGGAGGATCCATGAAAAAGTATTTAATTGCGCTAATAATCACATTTTGTTTAGTTCTAATAATGTCTTGCAGTAAAAGTAGTACTGAAGTTAATGATGAATATACATCATTTTTCATAACAGTTACAAATATAAGTTCTAATGACGTAACAGATTTAAAAATTTCAATGGTAGGATCAGAGGATATTCAAGAAATTGATATACTTCCTTCAAATGAAACAACAGAAAATTATAAATTTAGATTACCACCACCTTCGGATATTATTCCTACCAGTTTTGGTGATTATCATTTAAGCTATATTCAGAATAGTGAAGAGCTTTATTTCGGAATTTCTTTACCAGCAACTAATACTTCTGTGATAATTGATGATGAAGGAATAACAGTTGAGGACTAACAATAAAGAATTTAATTCCTTTCAAGTTTATTGTGATTTATGATGACAGTTATGGATTTTGTGTTGAAGATAATGTAAACTTATGTATAAATATTTATTCGAGTTAAAAGTAAAATCTACAAATGATTAAGGTCAATGTTTTACCACTAACAAATTAAGGATTTCCCTGCAGCGAAGCCTGCCT
>JABMPU010000120.1 GCA_013203665.1 Armatimonadota bacterium | reverse complement strand
CCAAACTACCGAATGCTCTCCTGATGAAACATGATCGCTCACAAGCTGTTTCACTTTTTGTCCTTTTATGTTGAATACCGTGAGTTCAATTTCATTGTCTTCAGGGGTTGAAAAAGAGATTGTTGTTGTTGGATTGAAGGGATTGGGAGAGTTTTGAGATAAATAAATAGTGTTAGGTATTTCGTCTAGTTTATCAACTTTAACAAATCCGTATTCACAAGCACCCATATCCGGAGCTAAACTATAATATTCTTCTGGAGAAAGGTCTAATATGATTTCATCTTCCCATTCGAAATAATCTATTCCGCTATCAATACACGGTGAATTTGACTGCAAAGAATAATTCTGTTGTGATTGATCCGAAAATACAGGATCTAAATTAATATTCCCCTCAAGAAAGTATAGATCACTGCCCACATTCACGATACCTGATTCCCCTTCTTTGATGTTGGAATGTGTAATAACAATTGAACTATCATCTCCATACATAACATCAAATATTGAACATATCTCAATTGAACTCTGATTCCAAAAAATTGAATTGATTAAAATTGGATTGGAACTTAAAGAATAAAATGTACAACCATTGGGATTATTAATTACATCGTTATCAACAAACGTTACATTAGTAAAAATTGCATCCGATCCTGATATTAAATAAACAATTCCACCACGTGATGATTGAACTGGCTCGGGATTATTTACTATACTATTTGCCAGAATTATTTTATTAAAAACAGGACTTGATCTGTAGCAATAAACAGCTCCTGCAAAGAGTGAATCTGATCCATTTCTGAGAGTGAGATTTTCAATCTTTGTGTTATTGGCTTCCCAAAACGCCATGATGCTTGATTCATAACCGGCATCCAAAATTGTATATTCAGGTCCATGACCGATATAATCTACATTTTGAACAATAAAAAGAGGGAATTGCTCACCGTTTGTATCGGGGCTATAAATCCCCTGATCGATATGAATGGAATTATTTCTACCATTTTCTGCCCTGATTATTGATTGTGCATAAGTAATAGTTCTCAAAGGAAATTCATTTGATAAACCGCTGTTTTGGTTGTCTCCCCATTCTGCTACATAGATATCGGCATCGATTTGCAGAATTCGTGAATTTTGAATATTGAAAGAATAATTATCAAGTGGTGTCACATAAAAACTTGATGGATACAAAACCGTAAAAGTATCTAATATAACTTGTGTTCGCGTTTCTATTACGTTAGCATCAAAAATATCTTTCCCAAATTGAGCGTTATTTAAGTACAAATTTGAAAGGATAGTTTCACTGAAATTTATTGTTGATTCTTCAGAAAGGTAAATTCCACCACCTCGACCATCAGAATTATTGTAACGGATCGTTACCTCTTCAAATTGAAGCTGAGAAAGATTTTGAGCATAAATCCCAGCACCTCTTGATGTTACATAATTGTATTCGATTAAAATATTAGACAGCACAGGAGTTGACCCAGAAAATAGTAATCCTCCCCCTTTGCCGGCTTGATTATTTTTTATTATCAAATTATTCAAATTTGGAGAACTTTCTAAGCAATACAATCCTCCACCGGAACCATTCCCAGATCGCACATCATTATTAGAGATTTCTGAATTATGGATATTCGGACTGGATTGGTATATAAATATACCACCACCCATTGCATATCCGCTTGCCTCATTTTCTGTAATTTTCAAATTTGATAGTGTAGGATTTGAATTCCAAATACAATATATACCGCATCCAATCCAATAATAATCATTATTCCCAAATATGTTTACAGGAGTTCCTTTGCCATGAGTTATTGTAAATCCACAGAGAACAGCAGATTCACTTTCCTGGTTTTGAAAAGCTGCAACAGATGCAGTATTTCCTCCATCAATAATTGTATTTGAAATATAAGTAGTATCCTGTGTGGTGAGATATAGTGATGCAACAGTAACATTTTTCCCGTTGAAATTTATATTTTCAAAATAAGTGCCAGATTGAACAAGTATTGTATCACTATTTACTGATTCATTTATTCCTGCTTGTATTGTTGATTGATCTGCAGGAATATTTATTATTGTTGATGATAAATGAAAAACAAAAATCAAACATAAAATAATTATTGTAATTTTCATTTTCTCCTCCTCGCTATGTTGCTGCTAATTTTGGCATATCCGGTGTGAAAACTTTTCTTAATTCTTTATCAATTCTTAATGAGAATGAATTATGATTTAATGAAGAACAAGAGTTTAAATTGAATGCTATCAGTATAATAATGATGTTAATAATTTTGTAATTATTTAATTTTTGAGTTCTTACTATTTCTCTCATTTTGTAAAAAAATGAATTTATACAATTGTACATTTGTATTTCATTGTTACTCCAATTTTGAATTAACATTAATTTCTATTTCAGGATAACTATCTAAATTTATTTTTTCCATTTCATTCTTCAAGATATTCTCCTAAACATTGATAATAATGATTGATAGATTCATCAATTTTTTTCATAATTTCTTCTTTAGGCAAATCGTCATGAATATATTGACGAACTCGTGTAAGTACCATTGCGTAAACATTTGAGTTGAAAGTGATCACCGAAAGATATGGTTCATTACACCAGACAGCATTATATAAATAATCTCCATCTTTGTTCATAAGAGAAATCACGTATTCTTTACCATCTACAAAAATTTCCAACCAGTTGTGCCGAAAATCAGAAACTCTAAATTTGCTCGACTCATTGAATGTGAATTCACATCCTCTGATAATGGGTGCTGGTAAATGACAATCTAACGATACTTTGACTCTCCGATCTGCAACGGTTTCTAATGCCGTAATTACTCTTGGGTCTTCAAGATGGCAACAAGCTACTAAAATGGTTTTTTTTGCTCTATAAATAATCTCCAGACATTTCGAGTACACCTGATCTATTTTTTCTAATGGATATAATCCTGGTTTTATTGGACCTGATTTTATCGATTTTAGTAGCTCTTCTGCTTTTTCTCGATTTTCCGAAAATACTCTTTCCTTCATATCGAAAAACTCTTTGTACGAAATAGCAGAAAATTCTCTTGTTTTTGAAGATTCATCTGCAACAACAGCACCTTTTTTTTGTAGAGTATCAAGAGTTTTATAAATTGTTGATTTTGGTTTTCCAATTATTCGAGATAATCTATAACCGGTCATATTTGATTCTTTTAACAAAATATAATATAGCTCTGCTTCTAATTCTGTAAAACCTAATTTCTTAAGTATTTCAATTTGATCAATTTTCATGTAATTTTATCTCCCGAAATATTGAATTTTAATTCAATAATCTGTTTTTCTACTAACCCCTATTCCCATAGTTTTTGAAACACTTTCCTCATGGTGGTCATATTTAGACTACTACTATTTTTGGCAAGAAAAATAAATACAAGACTAATAAAAATCCATTCTTGGATATACAAACGTGTTAGAGTTTTGCTTGCTTTATCAGGTAGGATGGATTAGCAATAATCGATATTGTTATTTCATTTTTTCAATTTATTTTTCGTACTTAACCTGTTTTTCATTCCAAGCAATGATAGAGGCTGGAAGAATGTGCGCAATGTATAATAAACAAGCGGCCATGACTACATCAATTATCGCTAATCCAACAAGATTGAAAATATAGATAATAACCAGACAGATAATTGTGAAGATCGAGTATGAATATGTTGTTGCTTTGAACACAAGCTGTCTTTCTCGTTCATCAAGTTTCTTGTAATCTGTGTGAGTCAGTTTCCATAGATTTGACAATCCAAATGCTCTTCTGAAACTGATGATTAATCCTCAACAGCAATCGTTGTCCCGAAAGCTTTGCACCCCGAAATTACTTTCAACGCACATCCCGGTAGGCTACTGATTGTGAAAAATCAGGTGAAGTCAATGATGATTTACCCATTGCTCCACAATTAATTATGCAACTTCTTGTCGCACGAGGCTTTTGTTAGTGGCATTTTATATCATCACTTTTTTTACATAACACCAACCACATATTCTCTATCAGAATCATCTGCATCTGTATATCTGCTACTTGGTCGATATTGAATTCTTCTGTTTCGTGAATCTAGAGTTGATGTATAAAAATATCTATCCCCAAAATCGAAAATACTACTTATTCCTGGAATTGAATAATCATAAAGGCTTTTAAATTCTTCGTATGTTGGCAATCTCCATCCTTTAAGATTTTGATAGTTAAACTCTTTAATAAATTTTTCTGATTCAAGATAAGTATATTTTTTTTTTGTAATAGGTTTAATAAACCATATTAGTTTATTCTCAGCATCAAAGACTAAATCTTCATTTAATTCAAAGAATCGATTCATGAAAATATTAATTTCATTTTTCTTATGTTGCATAGAATTATGAAGTAAAAAATATTCTCTATCTGAATCATCTGCATCTGTATATCTGCTACTTGGTTGATATTGAATTCTTCTGTTTCGTTTATCTAGAGTTGATGTATAAAAATATCTACTCCCAAAATTAAAATTATTTTTTTCTTTTACACTTTTTATTTGATTAAAAGTTGATATTTCCCATCCTTTAATCCCTTTATAGTTAAAATTATTTACATATTTATTAACACCATCCCAATTAAGCTTTTTGGGATAAAAAGTTAACCAAAAAACATTATTGTCAGTATCGTAAATAAGTCTATTGCCCATATAAACAAATCTTGACTTAAACAAATTATATCTATTATCATTACTTTCGTCTACTATTATTGCACTTGTAACTAAACTCATTGAATGACTTATTGGTTTAACTATTAGTTCAGCAGTGATAAAACCATTTAAATAGTTTTGTTTAAAGCTTCTTGCTTCTGCTCTTGGAACTTGCAGTTCTCCATTTACGATGAACTGGTTTGGATTTAAATTATTTACATAATCAGCAATATAAGTTTCTCTTAATCCTATTTCTCCTTTTTGGAGGATAAATTTCATTAATATACCATTCCTGTCTATAACCATCTCAACACTATTGGTAATAACCGTTTGTTTTAATTTATTCCAGTCAACGCCAGGTTTTACGGGAATATTATTATAAGATATTAATATATCTCCTTTTCTAATCCCTTTATTTTTTGCCTGTCCAGAAACTTTAGAAACAAATATCATTCTTCCTTGTGGATAAATATCTCTTTCAATATTATTAGAAGCTACAGTTATAGAAAAGCTTTCATCATCAGCATTATAATTTCCAAGTTTTAACTTCAGTGCATCATGACCATAAATTGTATAAAAATTATTTGATATCTCATCTATTTGTTTTAAAAGAGGTGCCACCTGTTCATCAAAAGCTGTTTCAATTGTCTCCATTGCACTGGAAAATTCCTGTTGAAATTTCGATGTCTCACCTGCTCACTTTTATTATGCATATAACCCATAACATTTAAAAAAATTTAGTCCAGCCTGCCATCATCAGTCCCGGGTGGCAATCCACGGAAGACGCTCAATGAGCGTTTCGGCTAATCTATTTACTTAAAAGATGAAAATGTAGACATTTTTACGATTTTATAAGTATCTGGAGAAAGAATTTCAATCTCTGCATCTTCAGTTAAAGTGATATAAAAATCAATTGTTTTTGAATAAGGATTGTACTCAAATAAGGCTTTCTTACCATCTGGAGATATCCAGCTTGTTGTAACAATGCTCAATCCAAAAGGGCCAAATGATAATATTTTAGCCTGATTTCTCGAAACGATTCTCATATTTAATTTTAAAGTAGTATCCATTAGAAGAATATTATTCTTAACATTATTATTAGTGGATTCTAAAGTAAAGAATAAATGTACATTTTTGTCTTCTTTTATTACTTTAGTTTTATCTTCATCAAACCTTGGGTCAGTATCCTTCTCTTCAATTATTCTTTCTAATTCCTTAAAGTCTGCTTTTAAACTTTCGCTATTTGCTTTAGAATCATTTTTCAATACATTAATAATTTCTTCCAAATCAAGATTAGAAAATTTCGAGCTATTATTCTCGGTGAGTTTAGTATTAATATCAGTGAATTTGTTTTCAATATTCTTTATATAAAGGGTTAATGAATCAACAATAGCGACTTTTTTTTCTAAATTAGCAGAATCAGCTATACTGAAATATATCGTTCCTATAGCGGAAAATATCCATAAAATTGTAATAATTGATAAAAATAATCTTTTATGCTTTTTACAATTGTTTTCAACAAGTAAAATTATAGGAGACACTATTATCACATATGCATAACATACAAATTTAATAATCACTCCCCCACCTTCTTCACTGTTGCCAGTGGGAACTGTGCAGTTTGCAGATCATCATGCGGATGTAAAACAACTTCCATCTTTTCCTCGTGTAGAATTACTTTTTCAAAATCAGTTCAGATAGAATTTTTTCAAAGAAATTATGTCAACACAATTTATTGCAAACAACAAATCTTCTTACAAATCTCTTCAGAGCTGGTTTAGGAAAGTTTCTTTCCTTTACATTTTGAAAAATCATTTGACACAAATATGCCGGTTAACTTATTTTAAAAATTGAAATTGAGATAAAACTTTATATGGCATGAACAGGCATTTGCAACTTTGATATGAATTGATTTTTAGAGGAGATGACAATGAAAAGGACTTTATTGTTTTTTGCATTATTTTTTATTATATCAAATTTGTTCGCTCAAATCACTGATAATCATAGACACCCGTTCGATCAATCGGAAGATTTTTATATCACGCCACTGGGATATGCAACCTGGGATGATCCATCAGGAACTGATGAAAATCGCGATCTGCTGGGTTACAATATTTATTTGGATGGTGTTTTCATAGGTTATTTTACGGAGTTCTATATTCAAATGCTTTATTATTTTTTTGTACCTGGGCAATCCTATATTATTGGTATCCAAGCAGTTTATACTGGTGGTGCTGGTCCCTTGATAGAGTTCATCTATATCTACAATCCTGATCTAAACTCAGTTCAGGATTTCAGTGTTACAAATTCAGGTTATGTC
Source organism: Armatimonadota bacterium (assembly GCA_013203665.1). GTDB lineage: Bacteria > Cloacimonadota > Cloacimonadia > Cloacimonadales > TCS61 > JABMPU01. The sequence continues at coordinate 693 of JABMPU010000120.1, read as the reverse complement.
AGTTGGGATCCACCCGTTCCAAACGATAACAGCCGTGAACTTTTGGGCTACAACATCTATTTGGGTGTTGATTTTGTTTCGTTTACTACAGATTTATTTTATCAGTACGACGAAAATAGTTTGATTCCTGAACAAACATATGTAAGTGGAGTTACTGCAGTGTACGATGAAGGTGAATCATCATCGGAATTTGGCTTCTTCAATTATTCCCTAAATAATCCAATAATTATTGTAGAACCTGAAGAGATTTACGTAACTCTCAATCCTGATGAATTAATTTATGTGGATCTGACAGTTTCCAATCCTGGAACAGATGTACTTTTTTTTAATATTGAAGTGTTAGATGCTCCTTGGATTCTCATAAATCCAAATGTATATTATTCTGTTGAAGCCGGAGAATTTATTGTTGTATTGATTCCTATAAGTGCAGCCGGATTGGAAGATATAACCCTGACAGCAGAATTGATTTTTGAAAATAATGCCGGTGATGATGTGATCGTGCCTGTAACGATGGAAGTTACCGGATCTTCACCATTTGACCCGCCGGAAAATGTTGCAGTTGATATTTATACCGGGCTCTTAACCTGGGATCCGCCTGGCGGAACGATTTACGGCGATGACTTTGAATCTTACAATGTAGGAGAATACCTGGCAGTACAATCTGACTACTGGACAACCTGGAGCAATGCACCT
>JABMPU010000119.1 GCA_013203665.1 Armatimonadota bacterium | reverse complement strand
GAAGTAATCTCAACTTTAAGTTTTGATAATTATCCAAAAGGTCTTTTCATTGAAGGAGATAAACTTACAGTTTTTGGAGATGTTACAAATTCTGATATTTTAGCAGATGCAGGAATCAGAGTGAGAAATGGTATGACTTTCTTCAATATTTATGACATAGAGGATAGAGAGAATCCAGTTCTTGAAAAAGAGTTCAAATTTGAAGGAAGATATCACAATTCTAGAATGATAGGTGATAATGTATATCTGATAACAAACATTTATCCGCAATATAGGGTAGATTATCCAACACCTATAATTATGGAAGGAGAGGTTATAAGAAGCATTTCTTATGATAAAATACATTATTTTAATATACCCTATAGTAATCCAAATTTTGTTGGAATACATTCCATTAATATTGATTCCAGTGATAATCTTGATTCAAAGATTCTGGCAGTTGAGGGATATCCTAACTTGTATATGTCACAAGATAATATGTTTATAACATATACAGAAAGGATAAATGAATGGGAACTAAGAGAAGAAGTATTAAAAGAAATTGTATATCCTGAACTTCCAGATTTTTATAAATTATTAATAACAAAAATAGAAAATACAGATCCTGATGTTTTGTCTGGTTATGAGAAAAGAAGTAAAATACAGCAGATTATTTATGAGTATGTTGAGGGATTAAGTACTGAAAAACAAGAGGATCTTGAACTAGAATTAGAGGAAAAACTTGAAAATAAACTCAAAGAATATGAATACTTTGAATACACAGTTATCAATAAAGTAAAAGTGAATAACGGACAGATCGATATTGATGCTAATGGAAAAGCTCCAGGAAGCGTACTTAACCAATTTAGTATGGATGAATATAACGATGTTTTTAGGATTGGAACTACATTAAGTGCACGATGGTCAAGCTTTGAAAAAGAGAGAATAGAATCATCAAATAATGTTTATACCTTTGATGAAAATCTTAGAATGCTTGGAGAGCTTGAAGGTATTGCTGAAGGAGAAAGAATTTATTCAACAAGGTTTATTGGTGAAAGATTATATATGGTTACTTTCAGACAAGTGGACCCATTTTTTGTAATAGATTTGAGTAATCCAGTAAAACCAAAATCCTTAGGAGAATTGAAGATCCCTGGATTTTCACGATATTTGCATCCTTATGATGAAAACACAATAATTGGAATAGGAAGAGATGCAACAGAACAAGGCATACAACAAGGACTAAAAATATCATTGTTTGATGTGTCAGATGTTTCTGATCCAGAGGAAATAGCAAAGTATGTATCTAGTGATAAATATTCACAGAGTACAGCAGAATGGGAACACAAAGCATTTTTGTTTTCAAAAGAAAAGAACCTGCTTGTGATTCCAGTTGCTAATTATAACTGGCGTGACTCATCAGACAATTATAATGGTGCATTTGTTTTTGATATTACCAAAGATGATATAGAGCTAAGGGGTCTGATAGATCATAGCAGTTCATTAGATGGTCGCTGGTATAGTCCAGCAGTAGAGAGAAGTCTTTATATAGAAGAATTGTTATATACAAAAAGTCCTTACCTATTGAGAATAAATAGATTAGAAGATCTCAATAGAGTTAAAGACATCTCTTTAGACCCGAAATACGAAGGTGAAATACCGCTTTATTGATTTTTTATTTTTTTAATTCTTATCTTTCTTTATACTTATTTTGAAATAATAACAGAAACAAAATATTTAAATAAATTGGATAATCTAAGAAAAGAGTTTGAAAAATGAAAAGAAAAATAGGTACAGTTGCAATAGGAATAAGAACACCTATAATAAGAGAAAGAGATGATTTAGTTGGTATAGTTGTCAATTCTATTATTAAAGCACAAGATGAAAATTCATTTAAATTAAGAGATAAGGATGTTATTGGTATAACCGAATCAATAGTTGCAAAAGCACAGGAAAATTATGTAACAATTAATCAGGTTGCAAATGAAATTTCAAAAAAATTTCATGGAGAAATTGGAATTGTTTTTCCAATACTAAGCAGAAATCGTTTCTCTCTTATACTAAAAGCAATATCAAGAGGTTCAGACAAGGTTAATATGTTATTAAAATATCCTAATGATGAGGTTGGAAATCCTATTATGGATAAAGAAACTTTTTACCAGCTTAAGATAAATCCTTTTTGTGATTTACTAAAAGAAAAAGATTATATGGAACATTTTAGTGAATTTAAACATCCAAACACTGGGATTAATTATATTGATTTTTACAGAGAGATAGTGGAAAATGAAGAAGCAAAATTTTCTGTATTATTTTCAAATAATCCTGCAGACATCCTTAGCTTAACAGATAAAACTCTTGCATCAGACATCCATACAAGAAATGAAACAAAAAAGATACTTGAAAATTCAGGGGCAAAAGTAGTTTATGGGCTAGATAATATTTGCAATGTTTCTATTGATAATTGTGGTTATAATCCTGATTACGGTCTGCTTGGTTCAAACAAAATGAG
>JABMPU010000118.1 GCA_013203665.1 Armatimonadota bacterium | reverse complement strand
GGGATTCACAAATCGGCAACCCTTGACTTTGATTTGCTCATCTCTTATCAGATTAACTTGAGCTTAGAATTATGAGCAAGCTCAAATCCTAAACTCAAGCCAATCTGACGTGGCACGCCGGCATTAATCGAAATTTATTTTTTTGATAATTAAGGAGTCATTTTGAAAAAAAAAGTAATGCAAATTCACGATACACTTGGATTTTTGAAATTGGGTTTAATTAGTTATAAGCCACATCCCAATTCAATACAATCCCACAAAATAAATTCTGTAGATTATATCAACCATAATACAATTGTTGTAACATATACAACAAGTAAATTAGACCGCTTAGATATACGATCTGAAATGGCCGAGCTTATGTCATTTACTGCAAGCTTCTATCTATTACCTGACGAAAAAAGTGAAATGGAAATACCTAAAAGCATTTCTATTAAAGCTCAGAACGCAAACAAGGATCAGTTAATGTATGTAGTATCATCAATTGAAACGGCCCAATATATTACCAAAGGTCGACCAATTGAGTGGATTAAAAATTCAATGTTTGAAGACACAACTGATGAATTTTTACTTCAAAATGCAAAACGACTAATTTCAAAAATAGAAAATGCTTTAAGAGAATTGATTTACACTGTACTTTATAATGCTTCTCAGAAAGATTGGATATTAAAAATTGAAACTAACATTTATAAGAGTGCCTTAAAACAATACAAAAAAAACACAGACATTGCAGTTCAGGATATTAAGAGTAAAGACATATTATCTTATACTTATCTACCAAATTTAAAAAAAATCATTGAAGACAACGGGATTTCTTTTTCAAAGCATTTTACAAGTTTAGTTGAATTTACTAACAATATGACTGAATTAAATCAAATTAGAAGAGATGAAAGTCATAATCGTAAAATATCCAAAGAACAATCTGAATCACTACAAAAATTGTATGATTTTTTCTTAATGAATATTTCTAAAACACTCCCTAATTTAGTTCCTGATTATATAATCGAAAATTGGCATATTCAATTGAAATTAATTGTAGATAATCTTATTGAAAGTATTCCAAACATAAATGATTCCGATCGCAGAAATTTTCCTATAGTTATCATAGCTTTTATTAAATATCAAAAATCAGTTGAACTTGCTTGTTCAAAAATAAGTAAAGTTCTTGTGCCAGTAAATAAACAACATCTTCATAGTCAGTTATCGAGTTTGCTCAATAGTATAAATTCAGTTTTAAAGTCAATGCTTGAGATGTTAAAATCAGGTTTATTAGATGATTTCCAAAACAAATTTACTGAACATAAAAATCTATTAAACAAGTTATCGAAATTTGGAGAAACTTATCTTTTTAATGAAGCGTAGCGAAATTCGCTTAACAGGCGTTTCTGCAGTTGGATTATCTGTCCGCTTTAGTCTGAATCGTACCGATTCAAACGTTGGTCGGTTTGCTTTCGCAGCGTGCTTTTAAAGGTGAGTTGGATTTGAGTAAGATTAAGCTGAAAAGAGAAAATTAAAAATCATAGCGTGGGATTAAGCGGCTCGAAGCCGAGAACTCGGCAACTCCGTTTGGTTGAAGTTTGTTGTTACAATGTCATTAATTATTAATGTGAATTTGTCTTTAAACTTAAAACCAATTAAACCTGAAGGAGGTGCCCGAATGGGAAATCGAAATAATATTGAAATAATTGTGAATGAAGATATTAAAGTAGTTCAACCAAGCGGGTCGCCGAGCCGCTTAATCCCATTTATGTAATACAGCTTATCAGAGATTTTGGAAAATCGATGATAAAGAATATCATTGATAGGTTTACCGTTTAATAAGTTTGAAATTGTTGTTTTATGAAGCTTGTGTATAAAGGCGTATTTGCAGTTTCGCGCCGCACACGCGAAAGGTTACAAAAGCCATTTTTTGAAATTAAATACCTCTTTTCGTGTAATTCCCGATTTCACCTGTTCATTCGCATGAAAGCTTGTCCTCCCCGTTGAATAATGGGGATTGGTGGCGGGAATATATTCCGTTTGTTTTTTAGCATATCTACGCTTTTTTGGGGATATATTTTTTATGTCTTTACGTTTTATGGGAGACATATTTTGTTGTTTACAGCACTTTTAAGGAGGTGAATAAATGAAAAGAAGCTTATATAGAAAATTAGTTTCCTGGAAAAATGACAGCAAACGTAAACCTCTTTTGTTACAGGGAGCGCGCCAGGTTGGAAAGACTTACCTAATTAACGAATTCGGACTTAAAGAATATTCAAACATTATTTATCTTAATTTTGAGCAAAATCCGGATATTAAAACTTTATTCAACAAAGAGCTTAAACCGGGAAAAATTGTTGCCAACATAGGTCTCTATCTCGGACGAAAGATAACTTCAACTGATACATTAATTTTCTTTGATGAAATACAGGTTGCACCGAAGGCGTTAACAAGCTTAAAATATTTTTATGAACAAGCATCGGACTACCATATTATTGCAGCCGGTTCATTATTGGGAGTAAGTTTCGGAAAAGAAACCAGCTTTCCAGTGGGTAAAGTAAATTTTATGATGCTGTACCCAATGTCTTTTGTTGAATATCTATATGCATTTGGCGACAATCTGCTTGCTGAGAATCTATTAAACAAAATTGATCTGGAACCTTTTCCGGAAATAATACACGAAAAATTGCTTTCACATTTAAAAATGTATCTTTATCTCGGCGGTATGCCAGAAGTATTGCAAGATTATCTGGATAATCAGGATATAAAATCTGTCAGAAAAATTCAAAACGAAATACTTGAAGCATATAAAAGAGATTTTTCTAAATATACCTCTAAATCTCAAGCTATTAAAACTTCTGAATTATGGGATTCTATACCATACCAATTAGCTAAAGAAAATAAAAAGTTTAAGTATAGTGATGTGCGAAAGAAAGCACGCTCAGCTTCATTTGAACAAACAATTGAATGGCTTAAAAAGGCAGGATTGATCAATGTAGTTTATATTATAAAAACACCCAAACTTCCTCTTATCGGTTATGTTGATTATTCTAAATTTAAAATCTATTTGCTCGATACAGGTTTATTGGGAGCAATGTTAAATCTTTCTTCAGACATTATTATTAAACAAACGAAACTTTTTTCTGAATATAATGGAGCTTTTATAGAAAACTTTATTGCTTCAGAACTTACATCTTATGGATATAAAGAACTTTTTTATTGGACTTCAAAAAGCGATGCAGAAGTCGATTTTATACTCCCAAAAGGTAATAATATTTATCCTTTGGAGGTAAAAAGTGGGTTTAACAGAAACATCAAAAGCTTAAGAAGTTATGCTAATAAATATAAACCAAAACTAATATATCGCTGTTCACCAAGAAATTTTATTCAACAAGATAATTTTATTAATATTCCGCTGTATGCAAGCGTTCAATTGATAATGGATAATTGAATTTTCAATGAAAAGAAATTAAAATGCTATTCGTATATGAAAAAGCGTCTTTCTGCCAAAAATAGAAAAGCTTCCTTCTTCTTGCAGGAGAAGGACCAAGGATGAGGTTCTAAAACTTTATAATCTTTTTCTTTGTATCATGAGGTAAAAACAAGACACCGTTTTTATCTTTGAGTTCCTGCAAAACTTTCTTATTAATAACAACAGTTTCTCTTCTGCAAACATCATAAGATGTGATTACTATCAGATGTTGATGCGCATCCAGCGGAATAATATCATCCACATAATATGCCAGGTTGTTTTCACTTTCGATTTTATGAATTAATTGAAGAAACAGGCTTTGCCATTAAAAAAATGTAAAAAAACAAGAAAAAAAATAATATTGACATATTTTTGCATAATTTTGATTTTCTTGCTCAATAATAAATTAAAGGAATAATATGAAGCATTTGCCCGGATTTACCTGACGTTTTTACCTAATTCCAACCGGAGACTCTTTCGGGCAAAGAGGATTATCCCATTAATTATTATAAAGATCACAAGTTTAAGCATACTTTATAATTTACCTGATTGAGCTCCTTAAAATATTTATAAAATATTAAAGGGGAAAAAATGAAAGAAGAAATAAAACTAACTCATTTTGTAAAAGCTGCTGGCTGAGCCGGCAAAGTCAGTCCGGCGGACCTTGAAACAATAATGAAAGGATTGAAATATCCTCACACACCCAATACACTTGTTGCTTTCGATACAAGTGATGATGCGGGAGCATATCAAATTTCAGATGATATTGCAATTATTCAGACAGTAGATTTTATAACACCCGTTGTAAACGATCCATATAAATTTGGACAGATAGCTGCTGCAAATAGCCTGAGCGATGTATTTGCCATGGGTGCAAAAGTGTGTACTGCTTTGAATATAGTGGCTTACGATTCCTGTCATATCACCAAAGAAATGCTTAATGAAATTCTGCGTGGTGGGTTGGATAAAGTTATTGAAGCAGGAGGCGTTGTACTCGGTGGTCATACCATCGAAGACCTGGAAATGAAATACGGGCTTTCTGTTACCGGCACAGTTCATCCAAATAAGATCATTCGAAACAACACAACCAAACCCGGCGATAAAATTATCCTGACCAAACCGATCGGGATGGGAGTTATTACTACCGGCATCAAAGCGGATATGGCTCCACAAAGTGCTATCGATAAAGCTGCATTTCATATGAGTTTCCTTAATAAGATCGCATCTGATATTGCAGTTGAAATTGGCGTGAATGCCATGACCGATGTTACGGGTTTCGGGCTTCTGGGACATCTTTATGAAATGACGAATAACTCCGTATCGGTTCGTCTTGATTTTAACTGCATTCCTGTTATTGAAGAGGCTTTCGAATTGGCTGAAACAGGTTTATTTCCTGGCGGATCTTTCCGAAATGAAAGATATTTCAAACCACATGTTTTTCTCAGTTGCAAATCCTACACCCAATACCATCTTATGCTTTTATATGATGCTCAGACTTCTGGAGGTTTGTTAATCTCTGTTCCCGGAGAAAAAGCAGATAAACTTCTTGATAAATTGAAACTGGCAGGATTAGAATGGTGCAGCATTATTGGTGAAGTATCCGATGGAAAAGGTCGGAAGATTATAATTGGATAGCTCCATTAGAACAAGAAAGAAATAGATTCCCGTCCCCATTCAAATTGAAGACAAGCTTTCACGGGAATGACAAGATTGAACAGTAAAGCTTCTTCATTCTCAACTCAAGCTTCGCTTTAAGTCGAGTCTGAAAAAACACGGATTATGTACAGATAAGGTTTTAAAACTTTATTATTTTCTTCTTGGTATCATGAGGTAAAAACAAGGCACCGTTTTTGTCTTTGAGTTCCTGCAAAACTTTCTTTTTAGCAGATATTGTT
>JABMPU010000117.1 GCA_013203665.1 Armatimonadota bacterium | reverse complement strand
GAAAAAACCATTTTCTAAAACTCTTTTCCTGCCATTTCTCTTTCTCTTTAAAAAATAATTCTCGAAAAAAATGATAATCGAATTGAAGCTGGTTACGATAAGCAATGAATTCCTGTTGGTCCTTAATCTGAATTTGCTCTTCCGTAACTTTAAGAATAGCGAAAAAATCACCCGATAATTCGATATAAGACCTTAAGCGGCGGTAATCATCCATTTCTTTTTTATATTCTTTTTGCATCTCCTCCCAATTATCAAAAGTAAATAATCCTCCGCCAAAATTTTTCTTTACTCCCGAATCAAAATACTTACAATAGGCATTATGACTTATAAATAAAGATTTTAAGGCACTGTCACTAATGACCCCATCATAATCCACTGCTAATATTTTCATTTTTGATTCTTCCTATCCCTTGAATTAATTTGTTTAGTGCTGTTAAATAAATCATTAAAATTATACTATTTCTTCATAAGGTTTTACAACTTGAATTGTATGATGGATGAGGACATAAGGTACAATTCTAAAATTATGCGGAATAAACGAGAGGATAGATCTTTGCATTTAGCATACTCTGTTCTTGAAACATGATAAAACCGTAAAAAATTCTATCTCCTGCATATTCTAATCATTTGAGAAGCGGTTGTGGTATGTACTTATTAGACCCATTACGAAAAATTAGAAAAAGTTATCTAATTATTGAGCTATTACAACCCCTAGTGTATTATATAAATACATCATCTGCTTTCGAAATGTTAAGACGTATATTTGAAAAAAAACACTCATTGCTATAAGATTCATCCATTAATTCTTTTATGGTTAAGAAGGAAATATACTTGTAGATTTTATTCTGGTTATATTTATATAAAGTAATATTGGTTAATGTTTTTAGCAAATCTTTTTTATCGATTAATTTCCAATTAATTTTTACCTTAAACATTCTTATCAGCTTATTTATTTCTTTTTCATTATTAAAAGATAAGACATTAATATTTTTTTCTTTCCCTACAACAATACAATCAATTTCTTTCTGATTTTTTTCATTTTCAACAACTAGAAAAATAGAACCGATGGTAGCAAAATTTTGTTTCACCCATTGAATAGCTATTGAACCCAACTTATTTTTTCTTAATTTTAAATTTTTTATTTTAAATTCTTTAAACTTTGCATCAATTAACTTAAGTTCTCCTTCCTGTTTAACCCAATATTTATGAGCTCCAATTAGAACTTCCTCTTCAAATTTTTTCTTATACTTTTTATTAATATCAATACCAACGGAATTTCTATTCATAACATATGCCATCGCGATCGCTGATCCTGACCCTGCAAATGGATCAAAAACCAAATCTTTTTCATCTGTAGAAATAGATATTATCCTCTCAACAAGAGGAAAAGAAAAGGGACAAACGTGATTAAGATACCCGTTCCCCCAACCGCGAATTGGTGTAATAAATTCCCAGATATTTGATGGAGCTTTTCCTTTGGGATTATATCGTTCTGGATATGTTAACCACCATTTTTTCAGATTTGCTATTTCGCGAATTTTATCAATATTGAATTTATATTTCTCATTCTTAGCATAGAAAAAGATGTACTCAAAGTGATTTTTAAATCTTCCTTTTGCGTTCCAAGGAATATTCTTTGTTTTATTCCAAATGATTAAATCCTTCAATTTCCAAGTTGATGAAAAACTACCAGTAAGCTTTCGATGTATATCAAAAGGTAGGGGAACAATAGTGCCATTCTTTTTTATAGTGTCAGCGATCATCCAAAAAGTAGCATTTGGCGAAGATACCTCATAACATTTTTGAAAGATCGTTACGAGATCTTTTAAATATTCACCGTAATCTTGCCCAAAGCCAATTTGATTTTTAGCTCCCTCATAATTTTTAACATCAAAATATGGGGGCGAAGTAATAATTAGCTGAGGTTTTTCAATCTTATGTTTTTCAAATATCTTCTCAATATTTCTTGAATCTCCAATAATATAACTATATGTTTTCATATAATTCCCTCGTAATACTGAGGGTAATATCTATAAAACTCGATGTAGTTCTTTAAATCATAAATCGAAGCTAATTCAAAGGGAAGGGTTTTATTCATCATCTCGGTCATTTCTTTCTCTATTAGACTACGGCCGCTTTCTTTATTTTTAGATTCTATTTTTTTAATTTTTCGTTTTAGTTTTTCTATGTGGGAATCAATATGAAATTTCTCACAATAGGTAAGGATTGGAACATTAATATCCTTAACCTCTTCATCTGTAGAGATAAACTTGTTATCCCACTTTCTATTGTATAACTTCTTATCGTCATCAAAAATACCTCCTATTGTGAACATTGGAGCACCGTCTCTATATCTAAAAGAAAATAACTTACAGAAACTTATATTCTGAAGTTCAGACACTGCCATTAAATATTTTAAAATTACTTCTTGTAACAGGTAAGGAAAATATTTAGGCGTATAATATTTTTTATTATAATAATCAGAGGAAATATACATTCCAAACTCATTATAGAAATTTTCTCGAGCCTTATCACGTTCATCCCCAACACTTCCACAATACGAGTTTACGGTAATCATTAAAAAATCTTTTTTCTTGCAATTTTTAGCAATTATCTTAATATCCGATAAAACAATATTTTCTAATTTATTATCATAATCCAACCATAAAACAGAATTTTGTTTCCAATCATATTCATTCAGAAAATCAGTAGAAATTTTATTCTCAAAAGATATAAAATCGTATGGCCTATTAAACTCAAATCTTTTTTTTGTAGATTTATCATCAATAGATAGCAAGTTATTCATGTTCAAGATTTTATGAAACAATATAAAGTCGTAGTAGTATATTGACCCAAATCCAATATATAAATATTTACTTAAGTTGATCTCCTCTTTTAGTTCTTGGAGGATTTCTGTTATGATTTTCCTTTCAATTTGTTTTTTTGGTCTAAACATATAGTTAATGTATTCGAAACTTCGTTTTTCCCTCTGTTCACTCATCCTCTATTTCCTCCAATTCAACGTAATAATCAAATGTTTTTTCACCGACTTCTTTTAAGTTGTTTGCCTTAAGATTTTGTTTTACTTTTTTTACCAATTTTTCAGGTCTTTTGTACTTTATAGTTCTCATTTCTTCTTTTGGTTTTGGCTTCGGTGGTGCATTAAATTTCGAGTTGGCCTCTATTTTTTCCAAAGGGACATATTTGGCTTTCCCCGCTTTCTCCTCTTCTCCAATTTCGTTTATTTTTTCTGTCGCTACTTTTTCTTCTATCTCATCGAGAGAACTCTTTTCTTCGTGATATTTTCTAGAGAGATAGTTAATTAAAGGCCTAGAGGTTTTAATCATCTTATTTCGAATATGATCGTAGATGGCAGTTTCAGTATCCAACCCTGTTTTTGAAGTGTTAAGTGGGAGTTTTGATGGATCTTCAGAATTAATAAAAACAATACCTCGAAATTCATTATATATTGAATGGTATTTCGGCAAATCTTCCGGGGTTCCGGTCCAGCCTGTTGTACCGGTCGTATCTTCAGCTAATATCAAACGTTTATTAAAAAAGATGTTCCAGCCCCTCTTACCTAATTCCTTCTTTGTTCGCCCTTCTTTTGGGTCAATAAAACATATTATTTCAAAATCAACATCTTCAAAACTCTCTTGATACTTTGCTGGTTTATAAAGTTCGTCAGAGCGAACTTCAATAATAAATGGTTCTATTTTTACATCATTATTAAGATAAAAATCTATTTTATCGGTTATAAAAAATGTATAGGTTATGTGTATAGCATCCTTGATGCTGTTAATAAAGGAAGTTAAATTAAATTTATCTTTTATAATGTCATATAAGTCTGTTACCACAATCTTTGTATAGGGTTTTTTCTCAGAGGATAGCCGAGAATGTTCAAAATGCTCAAAAGGAATTTCCCAATTATCGGATTTACACCATTCATTTACATCCAAATAAATTTTAGAAAAACTTTTCCCGTCATCAGTTTCCATAAATATTTTCTTCCCCATCTTTAATATTGCTCTCTTCATTCCTATTCCGTATATTCCTAATGTCGGTTTATCTCTTTTAATATCTGCTCCAAATCGGAAAACAGTATCCTTAAGAAAATTATACTCAATTCCACCACAGTTATCCAATATTTCAAACTTATCTTTTGAGATGTTTAACCGGATTTTTCTTCTGTCGGTTATGCCATTTCTAATGTATGCATCCACAGAATTATCGATCAAATCTAAAATACAAGCTTTAACTGAGATATCTCGACTTAGGATTTTAATAAAAAGTCCTTTCGTTGGTGTAGCATTAATTACATCGGGCTTTCCGTGTTCGATAGTCATTTTCATCCCTCATTTCATCATAATATTGTATGTCCATCCGTTTAAATTTATATATTTTTACCATTAGGTATTGATCTTCTTCTGATATACTTTTTGCTCGCAATTATGTATAACTTCCCGTTAGTAGAAAATTAGAAAAAGGGATACATCCTATTTTTCTCTATGGTCTATTTCTCCCTTTTTGGAAATGGTAAATTAAAATGCACCTTTTAAAAGAAACGCTTCTTTGTCACGCTTCAAGAATATATATTTACCTTATTGAATCGCCACCAGCGGTCAAAAAAATTAGTCTTTTTTAATTTTTCTACATCTTAATACTAATACGACAAAGGTTTTAAAAAATCCTTCTTT
>JABMPU010000116.1 GCA_013203665.1 Armatimonadota bacterium | reverse complement strand
CGGTGAGTCTCTCACCGAAAAGTAATAAAGCCGAGAGACTCGGCTACTCCATAACCTGGGATGGAAGAGATGATAACGATCAATCGGTTGGAAGCGGGATTTATTTCTATAAATTAATGATCGGCGAGAAAGATATTGCATCAAACAAAATGCTGCTTTTGAAATAATTTGATGTGGAGTCGGCGAGTCTCTCGCCGTATTATGCCAACGAAGTCGGCTACTCCAAAAACGGTTACCTTAAACAGCTCAACATTCTGAGCTGTTTTTTTCATAGAAGAATAAACAATTTTAGATTCCCACTTTCGTGGGAATGACATTTCGTTAGAGGTTTACGAAATTTACTTTTTTCTTTCTGAGGAAATCTTCGAAGAAAATCTCACGAAGAATCGCATAACAATAAAATGAATAATTTTACTAATTGACTTTCATATCTTAACAAAATCAATTCAAATATTAACTATTTTAATTTTGAGCTTGACAATATTAATAATAAAAATAGTTTCGCCCCATAATTTGGAGGTAAAGATGAATAAGCGTTTAAAACAATGTCCGGTGTGCAATTCTACTTTGGAAATAGTAGAATATCGTTGCCCAAACTGCGAGACTTCAATTAAAGGTAAATTCGGTGTGGGAGATTTCGCAGCTCTTACTCCTACACAACAAGAATTCGTGAAGGTTTTTGTTTGTTGTCAGGGCAATATAAAAGAAGTGGAGAAATCCCTGAAAATATCCTATCCTACAGTGAAAAACAAATTAGCAGATGTAACTGCAATTCTCTGTCCATCTAAAAAACAGGAAAGAACAGTGATTTCCGAAGACATTCTGGTTGAGATTGAAAAGGGAAATCTCACTGTGGATGAAGCAATCTTAAAAATAGAACAAAGGAGTTAACCATGATTAAAATCGAAAAAAAGTATGAATTTGAAACAAAAAGCAACCTGAAGGCAGAATTTTACTCGAAAAATCTATCTTTAGAAGTAATCGGTTGGGAAAATGAAACATCAGAATTAGAGGTGAAATTCGAGCTTGAAAAAGCTGGAAACAAAGAAATTAAGATTGAAAAAATCGTAGAAACAGATTTCAATTCAAAAGATAATAAGTTAAAGATCAAAATCGCTGTGCCAAAGGAGGTAGAGATAAAACATGCAGAATTGATCTTGAAAGTTCCAACTCTCACAGAAATCAATTCAGAAATTAAAAACGGTGCAATTTCTGTTTTGAATTTATTTGGAGAACAGAACTTGAATACTGAGAATGGAGCTATCAAGCTGGATCATGTGAATGGCAACCTGTTTTGCAAATCTGAAAACGGGGCAATTAAAATCATAGAATGTAATGGCGATGCAGATATTTTCACTCACAATGGTGCGATAAAAATGATTAAATGTGATGGAAATTTGAAACTGAAATCCCAAAATGGTGTAATAAAATTAGTAGATTCCAAAGGCATTTTAAAACTTGAACATAAAAATGGTATGATTCGGATTTTGGATGCAGGATTTGAGCAAGTGGAAATAATAAATGAAAATGGTGGCATCTATTATGAATTCAATCCAATAGAAAAAGGAAATTTCAGGTTTGAAAACAATAATGGAAAAATTCATCTTGTTATTCCTGAGGAAATTCCATACAAGATCGAAGCACGAAACAGGATGGGAAAATTTCATGTTGGTTTGCAGGGAAATTATGAACGTCATCAGGAAGGAAATGAGCAAATTCTTAAAATGATAAAAGGTTCCGGAAACGTGAAAATCTCAGCAAAAAATCGGATGGGAAGCATTCTGCTGGTTAATTCTAAAGGTAAAACAAAAAGTTTCAATTTCAGTTTTGTTGGAGATATCTTTGATAAGACTCTGGATAAGATTCCTGAAGAATATCGTGAGCAAGCGCGAAAAGGTTTTAATAAGGCAAAAGCCAAATTGATAAAAATTAATGTGCCGGATATAAACTCGATTGTTTCTGAAGTAATAACTGATGTTCAACAGGAATTCCAAAATGTCCAGGATACGTTTTCCACTGATGAATTCAAAGAAAAAGCTGGCGAAGAAATAGCAAAAGTGATAGATAAGGTAAAAGAAAAAGTTCAGAAAAAAGAACTTTCCGAGCAAGAGAAAGAGATGGTAAATGAGCGAAGTCGGTTGAAAATCCTGCAAATGCTGCAGGATGGAAAAATTACAGCAGATGAAGCTGAAAGATTGATAAAGGCTATGGAGAAATAAAATGGATGAAAAACGGAAAATAATAGACCTGGTTTCGCAAGGGAAAATTTCTGCTGAGGAAGCAGCTAAACTTTTACAAGCTCTCAATCCAAAAACACAAATTATTAAAAAAGGAAAAAGACTGGTTTTACAGGTAAAAAAAGAAGGTGCTGAAAAACCGAAAGTTAACCTTTCCATACCATTAAACTTAGCAAAAATTAGTATAAGTTTTTTATCTAAGAATGGCAAAATAAATGCTTCTTTCGGGAATTCCAATTTTGACTTTTCCTCAATAAACTGGAAAGAGATAATTGAAATGGCAACTTCCGGAGAGATTGGAGAACTTTTTTACCTGGAAGTTGAGGAAGATGACGGTTCGATCACTTTAGTTCGAGTTTTCGTAGAATAGATTTATTTTAGCTCACGGATTTTCACAGAAACGCACGGATTACTAATTTATTGGAATATCTTGATCAAGAAAAGTAACCTTGAAAATGGTTTGCAATCAGAGGAATTCTTTCAAGTAAACCTTTTCAATGGTTATATCGGCAAGCTGGAGTTTGAACCGTTGAAAAGGTTCAGCAGGAAGAGAAGTCTCTTAAACCTTTTCAAGGTTTATAAATACAGATGTGATTTAATTTATATTTTATTTTTCGTGTTCTTTTGCGTCCTTCGTGGCTGAATAGTTTCCATAAAGAAAGATGCAAACAATAATCTTGACACAAATCTTACTAAAATTCATTCGAAGAGAAGAATGTTCTGAGGGATTTAATGAAAAGATTTATTTTGCTAATTATTATTTGTTTTATAAACATGATTTCTTATTCTCAGAATCTGGATGAGAAAAAAGAGCATCTTGAAGAGCTGAAAGAACAAATTGAGAATCAAAAAGAAATAATCAAAAAAACCGAACAAAATAGAATTAAGACTGAAAAAGACCGTGAGGAATTTGAAGAAAAAAAGAAAGATACAGATTCCAAAATAAAAAAATTACAGAAAACTGAGGATGCTGCGGAAAGGGAAGTTGAAAGAAACAAAGCTGACCTGAATATAACAGGGAAGAAATTATCTCAAACAAGAACGAAATCGGAAGAATTCGATTACTTATGCGCATTAGAATTTAGTAGATTATATAGAGCTCATTATAAAGGAATAATATCTCATGAATATGAGATTGACAGTAAACTAATTTCATCATTGATTTTACAGACTGCAAACGAAAAAAAAGAATATGACAAACAGGTTTCTAACCTTGATAATATAAAAACAAATTTAGAGAAAAAACAAAAAAAGGATGAAAAATACTACCTGGATGTTAAATGGTCTAAAACTATTACTCAGAAAAAGAAAAAGCAATATTCCCAAAAGGTAGATAAATTAGAGAATGATATTGTGATGCTGCAAGAAGAAAAAAAAGCTGCTGAAAAATGGAAATTTGAATTGGAAAGAGAAGCAAAAGCTCTGGATGATTTGATAGCAAAATTACAGGCAGAAATTGTTGCTCAGGATTATTCATTCCAATTTTCCACTCCCAGGTTGATCTGGCCGGTTCAAGGAGAAATTCTGAAATATTTTGGAGAGCAGAAAAGCTCTTCTTATAATGTTACGATTTTTAATAATGGCATCGATATTGGAGTAGATAAAGGTGCTGAAGTTGTATCTGTAGAAGAAGGAGTTGTTGCCTTTGCAGAGCGTTATGGAAACTCAGGTAAAATGGTGATAATCGATCATAAAAACGGATTTTTCTCTTTGTATTCTCACAACAGTGTTTTACTGGTTTCCAAGGGTGATAATGTTGAAAAAAATCAGGTGATTGCTCTTTCCGGTTCTACCGGTTTGGTGGAGCAGCCGGTTTTACATTTTGAACTGCGAAAACGCGGAACTCCGGTAAATCCTCTGGAATATCTGGAATGATGGTAGTTTAAATAATTACATCATATTTAGTGTTTATCTGTAAGGTAGGTTTTAACGATAAAATAAGACTTTATTTATCCGGCAACTGCTTGATGAGTTAAGTTGAATTATGTTGATTATGAAACCTTAAGTCAAGTCAGCTAAAGCTAACTTAACTCAAGTTTTCATCAAGTTTTCTTAGTTTACGGATAGGCATTACTTTATTTCTTCAAACTCGCCTATTTTTTTGTTCTTCCTCACATTATCCCAGAGGAAATATCTACCGTTCATTGCAATGTAAATCCCCGCAGGCAGCGTCTGAACAAATGCTATCGCACTACCGAGATTGAAAAGACCGTCTGAACTTCCAAAGGTATACGGTACCATTGCACCGGTTATCACAATGGTTTTATTCTTCACAATTTCTGCTATTATCCTGGCAGTATCAACTATTGTGTCGGTTCCATGTGTAACAACTATCCTGTTCTCCTTTGCATTCTTGCAATTCCTGGCTATGGTTTCTCTATCATCTTCGCTGATCTCATTGCTGTCCACCATCATCAAAGTCCGAATATTGATACTTAACCTTGACCTTCCCAGTTCAAGCATTTTGGGAACATGTGATTCATAGAAATAGAGTTCACCAATAATTTCGTTATATTCTTTATCAAAAGTTCCACCAGTTATGATTATCCTTATTGAATCCTTCATTTTTTCCTCATTCAAAAGAATCTTTACTTTTTTTAATTGTGAGTTTTTCTTTTTGGATGGAATATTTTGTCAATTGAAATTATTGTGCTGAATTAGAGCTAAAAAATAACATTACATTAAATGGGCAAGATCACCGACAATTCTCATCGACGACCCAATATGGATTTCCCTCTAAATCGGAAAAACCACCATACCAGAAATCCCCTTTCTTATCCAATGAAGGACCAAAAGTGATAGTCCCAGCTTTTTTTCTTATGTACTTAAGAAAGCTTGGCACATCAGTTACTTGGAGTTGAAGGACAACCGTGTTGTTCTTGCGGTCGCTAGGGTTCACTCCCATCTCCCTGGCATCGGCAATTCCAAGACGAATGCCATTTTCGTTTTCGAGATTACAGTAATGGTACTCTTCATTTACTATGTGTGTAACCTTAAAACTTAGAACATCTTTATACCAATCAACCAAGGCTTGGAAATATTCAGCAAAAACAACTGGTTCTCGGGGAAAAATTTTCATTATAAATCTCCCACAAATAAATGATCCCCGAGGCAAGCCATCGGGGTATTCAACGGATATTTTTGATTATTTATCATTTTATGAAAACCCAGGTTTTCAAACTTTCCTTTTGACCCCGACGCAAGCGTCGAGGAATTCGTTAGATTAAAATATTTTTGGCCAGGCTTTGGCAGCTAACATACATTACACTTCTTATTGAAGCAGAATATGAACCTGTTTAAGCTCTTCTATAAGTAATAATCTCCTGCTGCTTCGGGTTGGTATAAAATTGCTTCGACTTTTAATTTTCTTAATCCTGCCGGAACTTTCCATTCAATAATATCTCCAACCCTATATCCGATTAATGCAGTTCCAATTGGAGCTAAAATCGATATTTTATTATTACTCATATCTGCGTTTCCGGGAAAAACTAAGGTATAGGTCATTTCTTCTTCTGAATCCAAATCTTTAAGGCGGACCATAGAATTCATCGTAATTACATCTTTTGGTATATCTTTTGGTTCAACAATTTCACCTTGATTCAACTCATTTTCTAATTCCTTTAGGTAATCTTTATCGGGATTATTTAAATTAGTATTATTTTCGATTAGTTTCATCAATCTTTTTTTATCAAAAGCGTTAATATCAATTGTTCTTTTTTTCATTTTTCTACCTCCGATTGTAATATTTAAATTATTTTTTATATCTAACTTATATTATACTGCCCGTTTAAGTAGGATATAAACCAGTTCACGAAATAATTATTAGAATTCTTATTGTTACTTCAAAGTCATCCTTTCCTTCATAATCTGAGATATTTATACCTGATAAATATAATCTTCCTTCTAATCTTGCAGTATTATGATACTTTTTTTCGATAATCTCTTCAACAGCAATCTTATATTTTTCTGCTAAAGATTTTTCCAAATTTTCAGTTCGAAAACTGGTCTCTAATAACAATGCCTTTTCCACTTCGATATCTTCTATATCTATTGGTGAAGATAATATTGTAAGATATTTTTTATCCCCCAGCTTATATGATTCTACTTCCTGAACATCCTTTAATAAGCCCTTTGAGCTTGTTGTGAATTTCACGGAACCATTGCTTTTTACATATACAAATTCTCGTCCGGAAACCTGATCCACTAAATTCACTGTGGCATTAGCCCTGGCTTTATCTTTAGCTATTTCATCGCTGGAATAAGCCTTTCCTGTTCCATAACCCATGATGTTAATTTCTTTCACATCATTGCCTTTGAGCTTAATTTCTTTGAACGTCCTATCGCTGGAACATGAAATAAGTACGAGTATTGCCAGAATAGCAATTACCATTTTTGTTTTCATAAAATACCTCTTTCTATTTTTTTTTTTCCGGTTTTTTCTTCTATTCCAGAAACGGTTGAACCCTTGAAAATAATACTATTCGTTTAACGGCAATAATAACCGGTTGAAAAACAGAGAGATACATTGGTTGAAAGAGTGATGCCACAAAATAAAAATCAAAGAAAAGGAGTTTCGTTTTTCAATCCGGTTCATTATTTGGTTATGTGTTTCATTTTCAACGGTGGCTGTAAACGCTGATTG
>JABMPU010000115.1 GCA_013203665.1 Armatimonadota bacterium | reverse complement strand
GATCTGTAGCATAAAATACTCCTTTTTGTAATTTGGCTTTTAACCAATACCAAAATATAAACTTGTGAGTATTTATGCTACATATTTCTTAATCTTTTTTTCACATATTATGCAGGCTCGTCTCCTGCGAAACTTGAGTTACTAATATTACTTTTTAGAAAGAACTCTTGGAGGATTCATGAAAAAAATAATTCCATTAATGGTTTTAGTGATTTTGTTTTTCAGTTGCAGTTCAAAGAAAGAAGATAAATTAATTGTAGGTTTGATAAAACCTTCATTAAATCATCTTCCTTTTGATTTTGGATTGGAAATCGGAACATTAAACCATCAGGATTTTATTATCAAATATTTCTCTTCCGGCTGGGAAACGAACGAAGCTCTGGTCTCTGAAAAAATCGATGTGGCAATAATGCCTTTCACATATATTTGGAATGATGTTTCAAAAGGTAAAAAAGTAAAAATCATATCCTTTTTTGAAAGAGAGAGTGACGGCATAATCTGCAAAAAAAATATTAAAAATATCAGTGAGCTTAATGGGAAAAAAATTGGCGTTCTAAGAGCTTCCACTTTAGATGTTTTTGCTGAAATGTTTGCTGAAGATAATAATATTGAAATGGAGTTGGTTTATTTCAGAACGCCAATGGACATGGCTGCTGCTCTCCAAGTTGGTGAAGTAGATGCCCTTAGTTTTTATGTTCCTTCAATATTTAAATTCGATGATAATTTCAAAATAATCTACTGGTATAGCGATGATTTTCCTTTTCATCCCTGTTGTGATATTGCTGCCACAGAATATGCTCTCCAAACCAAACTTCCCTTAATAAAGAAATTCCTAACAGGTTTACAAAAAAGCATATCTGAAATGGATAAAACTCCGGAAATGGCAATCAAAACAGCGTGTACATTTTTTTCTCTTTCACCGGAAAACTCGGAAAAATCCTTGAATCATACAAAATATTTAATGAACCTCGATGAAGAGCATCAAGCTTTCGAGAGGAAAGCGATTGATAAAATGATAGAAAAAAATTACATAGAATCCAAGGTGAAAGATGTTTACTTCAAAATTGAATAAGTTCGATGTTCTCGGCATATTACTTGTTATTTTTCTTTTTATTTTATTGGGTTTATCACTCGGTATTCAAGCCAGTAATTTATGGAAAATAAATCTTCCAATCAAAACATTATTTAATGATATACTTTTCTCTTTTCTAAGAGTCAGCATCACAGCAGTAATTGCCTGGATTTCAGGAATTTGTATAGGATATCTTCTCTGTCACCATCGAGTCTTAAACAAAATTTTCCTGCCTTCAATAAATTTCATCCGGCATATATCTCCTTTTGCCTGGCTGCCTTTTGCTATTCTCTGGTTTGGATTGGGAGAAGCTCCGGTTGCTTTTATTATGTTCATTACTTTGTTTTTCCCCACATTAATTGCAGCTTCCGATAATTTTGCTAATATCCCTCATGAATATATCGATGAAGCAAAAGTTTCCGGTGCCAGCCAATTCCAACTCTGGAAATATATCGAACTCCCATTAACTTTCATCAATCATTTGAATCTATTCAGGATAATCTGGGGGTTGGGTTGGTCTGTAATTATTGCTGCTGAAATGCTTGGAGTTAATACAGGACTTGGATTTCGATTACTGGATTTTCGTTATCTCCTCAAGTACAAAGAGATGGTTATCTACCTTGTTGTTATGGGTTTTATGGGAATTGTTGTAGATTATATTTTGCGAAGAATAATCTTCTGCTTGAAAATAAAAATGTTCGGGAAATAGAAATATTAATTCCTGTTTTCTCAAGGTGAGTTTTAGGAACGAGTGGTTAAACTCATCCTGCTGTCCTTCTCTTTTTGATGAAAATATGAAAGATTTTTCAAAAAGAAGGAACATAAGAAAAGCAAGAAGAAATTTAACTTGTAAAATTTTTATAAATAATATTCTGTCATTCTATCTTTTAAAACATCATTATGAATTGTAACCTTCTTATCATCTGCCAGTTCCGGTTCGATTTCTGTAACAAATAAAGTTTCTTCATTTTCAGAAAGCCTCTTTATAATCTTTCCTTTAGATGAAACGATCTGGCTGTGTCCTGTAAAAGTTAATTCTTTATCTTTATTAGTTTCTTTTCCGATCCTGTTTGCTGTAATCGTATAAACC
This sequence comes from Armatimonadota bacterium, assembly GCA_013203665.1. Classification (GTDB taxonomy): domain Bacteria; phylum Cloacimonadota; class Cloacimonadia; order Cloacimonadales; family TCS61; genus JABMPU01. The sequence goes on along the minus strand of JABMPU010000115.1, from coordinate 5,427 downwards.
TGATTTTCAACAGAACGAGTTATCATTGCCTGCTGGCACCAGGGCAGAACCAGGTTAGCAGGATGAGCTATGATCTGAGCTCCTTTTAGAGCCAAAGTTCTGGCAGCTTCAGGATAAATCCAATCAAAACAAATCATCAAACCAACTCTCACACCTTTCTTAGCTTTAAATACATTGAATCCTAAATCTCCATATTCAAAAAAGAATTTTTCCTCAAAAAAAAGTTGAATCTTTCGATATACAAAAATCTCTCCATCCGGATTTACAAGCATTGCAGAGTTATAAAATTTGTTATTTGCATCTTCTACAAATCCAACCACATAACTTGTATTATTCTTTTTGGAAAGCTTGCGGAAAAGTTTGGAAGTTGGTCCTTCTTCTGCTTTTTCTGCCATTGATTGAACCTCTTTTTTCTCACAAAAAATATAACCGGAAGTAACCAACTCCGGAAGAACAATTAAATCTGCTTCAACATCAGATAAGATATTTTCCATTTTTTTCAGATTAAATTCCAAATCCAGAAGTTTTGGTTTAAACTGGCAAACTCCAACTTTATACTTCATAAAATTAGCTCCTGTTACTTTTTTGGTTTTTTAAAACTGAACTTAAGAATATTTGTCAAATGAAAATAATCGTTATACCATTTGTAAATTCATTGTGGGTTGGAAACCTACGAACTAATATTTATCAACAGCAACTGTTCCCAAGAAACTGTTTTCATCGATTCGTTCAAGATGTATGTATTGAATTAAGAACAAGTTGCCTTGATTATTATAAAATAAATTCGCATAATCGATACAGCCTGTCAGTTTGATTCTATTTATATAATCTTGGATGAAACAATTACCCATAAAGTCTTTTGTATTAAATAAATTGGCATTAACCAAGTTTGTATTTCCTGTGTGTGCTAATATATTACCTTCCATATCTAAAACAAAAAGATAAGTATTATATTTTCTAAATTTTCTATACTTCTTTGTAAAGAGATCGATTGCATTCTCTTTTCCATATTTTTTAATATATTTCATTGCTTTTTCTGCTAATTTTTTAGTAAGTGCACTGGGTGTATCCGGTTTGCTTTGCACAAAGCCACTTCCTGGAATACCTCGTTTTTCCAATTTTAAATTTTCAAAAGGTCGATATTCTTCTCTAACAATATCTGAATATAAGAAAGATGAAATAATGAGAAAAAATACCGGATAAATAAAAAGTAAGATAATATTTTTTTTCACAAAAACCTCCATGTTCATTTCAGCAATATACATTTCCTGGTAGCCATTGTTTTATCATTCACTTGCAATTTATAGAGATAGATTCCTGATGAAACGGGTTTGTTGTTACTGTCAGTACCATCCCACACCACCGAATGCTGACCTGCTGAATAGCTGAAAAGTTGTTTCACTTTCTGTCCTTTGATGTTGTATATGGAAAGTTCAGCATGACTTTCTTCGGAAATTAAGAATGATATTGTGGTTGTAGGGTTGAAAGGGTTAGGGTGATTTCGTAATGTGTAACTTGCAATTGTCAGTTCATCATTCTCTATTCCTGTTCCTTGCCATTCATATGGACCTAGATCCACAAAATCTTCATAAACTCTAGGATTTCCAGCAAGATCAAGGTTAGGTAGCTCGATACCCTCTGGCAAATCAAATGTGCCAATATTTATGCAAGGGGAACCTGTTAATAATGAAAAGTCTGTTAATGGATCTGTAAATAAAGGAGAAACACTTATATTATTTATATATAATGGAGGTTGCATTATTTCAGGATGACCGGATATACCATTCAATCCATTCTGGATATTACAGTATCTAATATAAGTTTCACTTGTTGGTGAACCTATGTAAATTTGATTCTCAGGTATTTCATCAGTGTTATTATAATAAAATATAGAATTAATAATCTCAACACCATCATCAATTATAGCATGATAACCGCCACCATTATAAACTGCATGATTTCTAACAAAAGTAGAATTAATGAACTTGCTAGAGGAATGACTTGTTGAATAACATGCACCTCCGAAGTCTGATTCATTATAACTAAATAAGCAATTAATAAATACTGAACCTGTATTGCTAAGATAAATTGCTCCCCCTCCGAACTCAGAATTATTATTATTGTATTCGCAATTTGTAAAAAAGCTACTTGCACTACTAATAAAACATGCCCCGCCTAGATATGATGTATTCCCTTCAAAAACTGATGAATAAACATAAACAATACCATCATCATTATAATAAGCACCACCTCGCAAATCAGCTGAGTTATTGCGAATAATACAGTCTCTTATTGCAGAACCTATATATTGATTTTTCACAAATATCCCTCCACCATAACCTTGAGTAGAGTTAAATTCAATTAAACAATTCTCGATCATCGCACGATTTGTATTTATATACATACCGCCGGCATTATTCTCCGATTCATTATTATGCACATGTAAATTATTTAAAACTATATTACTATGATTTGAATATATCCCACCGCCAGAATCAGAAGCATAGTTATTACAAATTTCAGTATCCCTTATTATTGGATGAGCAAAATCGATATAAATCCCGCCGCCAAATTCAGCTGAGCAATTAAATATTTTAGAATTCTCAATTAATAGATTGGAATACCCTAATATAGAGACAGCACCACCATTTATATCCTGACAGTCTCCAATTTCAGCAAAACGAATATAGCTGCTATCAATTGATGAATTGTAGTTGCTGAATTCAATACCCTTCCAGTATTCATTCTCTAGATAAGATTGGAATTGAACCTTGGATTCTTCACTTCCCAAAACTAATAAAGATCCGTTAATCTCAAATTGATAGTTACCATTAAATTTTACTGTTACCCCCTCTTCAATAAGTAAAGTATCACCGGAAAGGACTCTGATATCATTTTCAATTATATATTCTGGTTGATTCCAAATTCCGCTGACATCTTCACGAACACTAAACAGTGAAACAGGAGAAATTAACAATATTAGCATTATGGTTTTGGAAACTATTTTTATTCTATCACTCATGGTTTTAATCCTTTTCTTATCTAAATTATTTCATCAATACCATCTTCCTAACTTCCCGAAAATCACCTGCTTTCAGTTTATAAAAATAAATCCCTGATGAAACGGATTGTCCTGAATCATCCCTGCCATCCCAGATTACTGAAGTCTGATCTCTGATATCTGAAAACTGTTTCACTTTCTGTCCTTTCAAATTATAGATTACAATTTCAATGTCTTCAGCGTTTTCGGTGTTTAATTCAAATGAAATCGTGGTCATTGGATTAAATGGGTTAGGGAAGTTGGTTAAATCAGAAATTAGAAATTCGGATTTAGAAATTACATTATTTTCCACATCCACTATTTCAATCATTGGAATTAGTACCTGAGTAAACTGACTATCAAACACTTCTACTTCATACTCTATTACATCCTCATAAAAGACACGTTCAGCATAAACATCATAAACACCGGCAGGAAGTTTGTATTCAAAATTTCCGATGCTGTCTGAGAAAGTAAACTCACCCGGCTGGTTATTTATTTTTAACAGCGTATAATCTACAGGTTCTCCGGTTATTGGATTAAAGGTGTAACCCTCAATACCGCCAAAAGCTGGTGAACCGAATTCATAAGGTCCGATATCAATGATGGTACTTCCGTTTCCATCTCCATCCCAGACTCTGTGATTATAATCCATATCGAACGGATAATAATAGCCCAGAGTATCGAAACCTGCATCTATTGCCAAACTGTCTTCAATGAGATGGAAATCTCCGTTTTGAATATCCTCGAAAAGTGTTTGTGCCTGCAATGAATCTACCCAGATGTTGCCGCCACCATCAATTAAGGGATATTCTAACTCGAAATCGATGATGCAGTTGCGGAAAATGGGATTGCCATTTATAACATGTTGTGTTAATTCTTCATTGCTAATTATTATACAGTTTTCATAAGATACTGTAGCACTCCAAATATCATATTCATTATTTATTGAAATGTTGTTAACACAATATGGATTATAACCTACTTTCAATCCATATCTATCGTTATTGTAACAAATATTATTATAAACTTCTAACTCACCGGGAGTCCAAATTTCACCGTTATTTGAAATATTATTACATATCTTTCCTGTAGCATATTGTGTATCTAAATCACACCCCTCAAAATAATTGTCCGAAATCTCCACATAAGCATCATCTATACTAATTCCATCAGATCCACCAATGAACCGATTGTTTTTGATGAAAAGGGAGTCACCATAATTACCACCATGGATACCACCCCAGCCTTGACAATCTGTAATAGTATTACTGTAAAAATATGAAACCTTACTTGAATGACCAATATGGATATCAGAAGAATTATTGATATTATTAATAAAATACAGATTTGATGAAGAAAGATGACAATTATCTAATATATTGTTTGTGATTAAAGCTGGTTTAAAGCCATCTACAGGTTTGCTTGCGCTAAGATCAGCACCCCAAAGATTGATTAAGAAATTATTAATACTGCTATCATAAGTAAATGTATTAAAAGATATTTCAAGGTTTTTCACTAGACTATGAGTTGCTATGCTCGAACCATTATTTAAAAACATACAATTATTAATTAATCCTTCACCGTTGTAAATTGATACCGCTCCTTGAGAAATGTTACCTAATGCAATTCCAATCCCAGCGGTATATTCGAACTTACAATATTTAAAACGGCTCATATCAGCTTGTTCGGTAATGTAAATTGTACCCCAACAATAATCAGAATCGTTTTGCATTCTGGTAAAAGTTATACTGTCCTGCTGGGTTCCTTCGGCTATTATTCTGCCATCTACCCAGAACATTTTTGCTACTGAATCTCCACTATATAACCAGAAATTCTGGTCGAACTCCTGCCAGCTTGTGCAGGTTGCTCCGCTTACTTTTACTTCTGTACCTGGCAAAATAGTTAGTGTTACATCATCATCTACATATAATATTTCAGTTACAAGGTAAGGATTATTATCAGGGCTCCAAGTAGTATCTTCGGTAAGGTGACCGCCGACTTCAATTGAAAAAAGGTTGGAAATAAAAAGGAGATAAATCAAAAAGAAAAATATTCTTTTCATTTTTTCTTCTATTTGATTAAAATCATCTTTCTCGTTTTTTCAAAATTAGCTGTTGTTAATTGATAGAAATAAATTCCACTTCCAACAGGAAGATTATCTTGGTCTCTCCCATCCCAAATCACTGAATGCTGACCTGCTGAAAGCTGATTGCAGATAAGCTTCTTCACTTTTTGTCCTTTGATATTATAAATACTTATCTCTGCGTTCTCTGCGTTGTGATTGAAAGAAATAGTTGTGGATGGATTGAAAGGATTGGGGTAATTTCGTAATTCGTATCCTGTAGACACAATAGGCAATTCAAAATTATCAACATCAGTATAAT
>JABMPU010000004.1 GCA_013203665.1 Armatimonadota bacterium | reverse complement strand
TTTGGGGAATCTCCAGTCGACCTACGGTCTCCTTCCAATTCCCCAAAATCGATGATTCGTTTCTCATCTCGCATTTTTCACCTTCCTTTTCTACACTATTTTAGTGTCGAAAAGTGTCCAGTGTCATCTTGGCACAGAGGGAGCAACGAACAATATCTAACAAAAAATAAAAAAAGTTCGTTGTTGTTAGTTTTGTTAGTTGCTAAAAAGGTGTTGAAATTTCCATATAACGAGCTTAATACAATAAGCTTGCATCAAAGTCCGAACCGAGGTAACTTCGCCAGTCCGGTAATGTTATTTCTTTTTCATCATTCTGGCTGTAAATAATCCTGTAATCACCGAAATGCTGCAAATCAATAAAAATATATGTCATATTGCTGCCAATTCTGTACTTCCAGATTTGATATTCTCTTTCTGTGGCTTTCGTATTGCGTCCTGTTACTTCATTAAGAATTTCAAAAGGTTGTCCATATTTGATGAAAATTCTACCTCTATCTGTTTTCCAGCCATCTTTGAAATGAGAAAAATGCTCATTACAATATTTAATTCTCTCGATAATTACCTGGAGGAATTCATTTTGAGCAGTTACCGGATTAGGGTCATTTTCTGCCCAGAATCTTTCCAGTAAAATCGGCTTTTCTTCATCTGATAATGACTTGTATATTTTTCTATCTTTTGAACTCAGAAAATATTTTGCAAGTTTGTATTCGTCTTCAATATCTGTGAAAACCCTATTTGGATTTGAAATATCTTTGGGAACTTCTTCTAAAGTTTTTTCAATTTCCTGCTCATTGTTTTCCTGTGCAAATGAGATGAAAAAAAGAAAGCAGCAAATTAAAATTATACAAAGTTTTTTCATTTAACCTCGTTTTTTCTATTACCATCCACCGGAAGCTCCACCACCACCGAATCCTCCACCACCACCGGAGAATCCACCGAAACCACCTCCAAAACCGGAACTTCCACGACCGCCACCTAACATACTGCCCAGCAAAAGCAACGGTAAAATACCTCCACGTCTTCCTTTACCTTTTTTACCAAACATACTTAATAATATCATAATTATAAAAATGATAAATCCTACAGGAATTTGAGCCGGTTTTCCATGTTGGTCTTATCTTTTATATTTTGCTAATTGTTCCGGAGTGATTTCAAATTCTTTGGTAATAAGTCCGGAAACTGCCTGAATAGAGGTAGATATCCCTCCAAAGAAATCACCTTTTCTGAAATCATTTAGCATAAGATTTCGGATGATGAAACCGGATTTGGCATCTGTAATAATATGCTCCAAACCATATCCCACTTCAATCCTGATTTTTCTCTCTTTCATCGCAATCAGCAGCAGAATGCCATTATCAAATTCCTTTTGCCCGATTTTCCAGGTTTCTACCACATTCAAAGAAAAGTCTTCCAGAGATTCACCTTTTAGAGATGGAATTGTAAGAAGCACAATTTGTGAGGATGTTTTATTTTCTGCTGAGATGAGCATGCTTTCCAAAGTGCTTTTTTCTTGTTGTGATAAAATTCCAGCATAATCGTTAATATGACCTATTAATTTTGGAACTTTCAAAGCAAAAATTTGGGTGAAAACCAGTAATAGAATTATAAATAAAAATATTTTTTTCATGATTATTTCTCCAAAATTGTAACATCATCACTGAGTTCGTTAGTATCGTCCGGTTTGATGGGAAAGTGTTTCTCTAAAATCTTGCCACATTCAAGAATGGACTCTTTAAGTTTTTCAATAACTTCATCAGATTTTATGCCTTGAATAATGTTTTCCACAATCGAGTTCCATTTTTCCTGTGGGATTTTTTCATTGATACCTTTATCTGCAATCAGCTCGATCCTTCTTTCCAAAAAAGAGATGAAAATGAGGATTCCTGTTCTGTCTCTGGTATTATAAACTCCGGATTCCATAAAATGCCTGACAGCTCTTTCTTTCACTTTCTGTTTCATGACTTTCTTAGGAACTATTATTCTGTCTATCATAGAAATATTGGCAATAAAATAGAAAATGGAAATTATCAGGAATGTGGAGAAACCGTAAAATAATAAAAGATAATTATTAGAGTAATCCCAGAACATTTGTTTGATAAACGTTTCCACTTCATAAACGAAGAACATCATAATCACAAAGTATAGAAAACCACAGATAACAGCAAAAATCAATTCATAGATTGCATAATCATAACTTTCTTTTATGAAGGCAGTTGCAATCTCTCCAGATGTTTTGCTTTCAGCTTGTTGGACGGTTTTGTTTATTTGCTCCAGATTTTCTTTACTGAATTTAAGTTTCGGCATATTTGCTCCTTTTTTTATTTGCCCGCGAAACACACGAAAAATACTAAATCTTAATTAAGAAAAGCGAAAGATTATTTTCTCTTTTCTGTAAATACATTCCTGATAAACAGGTTCTAAAATCCTGAACCTTTATCTTTGTACACGTTTAAGCAAGCTCCCCTAATTGTATAGTATTCTTCAGAATATAAAATTTAAGACATAATATTTTCTTTTCGTGTTTTTCGTGGGTAGTCATTTTTTCATTTTAGTTAAGACCATTCTTATTGATTCTAGTTTTGGATAATGTCCAAAATTTATTAGAATTCCTAATTTAAATCCTGTTGCATTCAGATAATTAAGAAGTTGAACTTTGTGTTCATCAATTAATTTATCAACTGCTTTTATTTCTACAATTATCTTTTGAAAACAAATGAAATCAGGACGATAGATTTTATTCAGCTTCTTATTTCTGTAAAATAAGGATAGTTCGGGTTGAGCTTGATAAGGAATTTGCTTGTATTCAAATTCTAAATCTAAACATTCTTGATAAACAGGCTCTAGAAAACCGGATCCTTTATCTTTATAAACATTGAAACAAGCACCCATGATCTTATAACTTTCTTCCGGATAAATTAGATCACTCAACTATCCTCCCCTTTTATTCCGCGAAACACACGAGAAGCGCTAATAAATATTAACAGAATAGATTCCGAATATTTTACATTTTTATTAAATCTAATTATGAGTCCACTCTAAAAAGTAATATCTCCTAAAATAAGAAACCGTTAAAACGGTTAATGCTTCTTTTTGTTTCATTAACCACCAACTTAAGTTGGT
>JABMPU010000114.1 GCA_013203665.1 Armatimonadota bacterium | reverse complement strand
GGTACAATGTTCTTTGCTCCTTTTGGAGATCCTGATGTAACCTACACATGTATCACAGGTGGATTTACCGGAGAAGGTAACATCGATGATGACCCAATGTTCATTGACCCAAGTGCAGGCAATGGTTCTGCTTATAATGGTCTTACTGCTGTCTGGGGTTTATTGGAAGGTTCACCTTGTATAGATGCCGGTGATCCTGACCCAGTTTACAACGATCCTGACGGCTCTAGAAATGATATGGGAGCTTATGGAGGTCCAAACGGATTGATTCTTGTCAGTTCTGAAAATGAGGTTATTGAAGTAATCTCACAAAGTTCCATTAATGTTTATCCTAATCCATTCAATCCTCAAACATCGATTGCTCTTAACATGACTGAAACAGATAAAATGCATCCTGTTTCAGTGGGTATCTACAACGTTAAAGGACAGCTTGTTAAAACAATTGTGGATAATCAAATTGTAAATAATTCTATATTCAGCTGGAATGGAACCGACAACAATGGAACATCAACAACGAGTGGACTATATTTCGTTAAACTGAAAACTGCATCTTCTACTTCTGTAGTTAAGATGATATTGATGAAATAGGTATTGAAATTAGCATCAATAAAACGCTCCTTTGGGAGCGTTTTTTTTATTCATCTTGGAATGAGTTATGCATTTATATTGAAATAAATTTATTAGGAGAAAAATATGAAAATTAAAATGTTGATCGGATTTTTTTTAATAACTACTATCATTTTCGCAGCATATCTCACCAATATCGAACAGGAACTTATTCAACCTGATGGTGAAGTTTTAAATTGTTTTGCTTCAGGAGATGAATTTCACAACTGGCTACACGATGAAAATAATTTCACGATAATCCAGCATCCGGGAACAGGATTCTTTGTTTATGCAGAATTGATAGAAGAGGAATTAGTTCCAACTGAATTCATCGCAGGTAGAGTTGATCCTGAATCTGTCGGACTTGTAGCTGGAGCAAATGCTAAACCCGAGAACTATGAACGTCGAGTAGAAGAATTCCAGCAAATCCTAGCAGATGAAAGAACTAGAACATCCACGATCGGAGAATTGAACAATCTAGTTGTTTGCATTCGTTTTGCAGACCAGGAGGAATTCACAGAAACCCTAGCCCTGTATAATGGCATGTTTAACTTAGAAGATCAAAATTCCATGTATCAATATTTTGATGAAGTTTCTGATGAACAACTCGATATTACTTCTCACTTCTATCCTGAACCAAATGGAAATCTCATCGTATCATATCAGAGTCCGAATCTTCGTGGTTACTACTTGGTTTATAACGCAGTAACCAATCCTATTGGTTACCAAAATAGTGATCAGAGAACACAAAGAGAACATGAACTTCTGCAGGCAGCTGTTCAATTTGTAGAATCCCAGATTCCAACTACCCTCGATCTTGATAACGATGATGACGGCTTGGTAGATAATATCTGCTTTATCATTAAAGGTGCTACAGGTGCCTGGGCAGATCTCCTCTGGCCACATATGTGGGTTTTGTATTCCATCGATGTTTTCATTCATGATGTGCAGGTATGGACATATAATTTTCAGCTTTCCGTAAGTTTGAACAGCAGTGGAGTTGGTGTTTTGTGCCACGAAATGTTCCATTCCCTTGGTTCGCCGGATCTCTATCATTATACCGGAAACGGCATCTCCCCTACAGGTACATGGGATCTAATGTGTTCAAACACAAATCCACCCCAGCACATGACAACCTGGATGAAATACAAATACGGGCTTTGGTTTGATGAAGTTCCCGAGATAAATACAACAGGAACATATACTTTGTATCCTGTTGTTGATTCTACTTACAGTTGCTACAAGATCCCATCACCCAATTCAACAACAGAATTCTTTATGGTTGAATATCGCCTTAGAACTGGAATATTTGAACCTAGTATTCCTGGTGACGGACTTATCATATATCGGATAGATTTAAACGAAAATGGTAATGCACAGGGACCTCCGGATGAAGTCTATGTTTTCCGTCCAGATGGGACTTTATCTAATAATGGAAGTATAAATCTGGCTCATTTTTCGGCTGACACCGGTAGAACAATGTTCAATGATAACACAAATCCAGCCTGCTTCCTGCAATGGGGAGATCCCGGGGGAATCTTCATTAGTGATGTTGGCTACGTTGGTGATTCTTTAGAATTCACATTGGAAACTGGACCCATTGCCCTATTCGAAAGCAATGTTCAGACCGGACCATCCATTCTGGGTGTACAGTTTTACAATACATCATATCCGCCAAATAGTATTATTAGTTATGCCTGGGATTTTGACGGTGACGAACTCTTTGACAGTTACGAGGAAAATCCGTTCCATTTCTATAATGAAATTGGATCATATGATGTAACCTTGCAGATATCAGACGGCTACGAAACAGTGGAAACGACTATTGAAGATTACATAACTGTTACAGATGCCTCTGCCATTTCGGGTAACATTTCGGGTATTTGGACTGAAGATTCTGGGCCATACACAATTGTGGATGATGTACAGGTTTCCGAAGATGATGACTTATTTATTCTTCCCGGAGTAAACATAATTATTGAAAATAATTCTCTGTTTACTGTTAATGGTATGCTACAAGCTGATGCAAGCGATTCCGGAACCATTCTATTTAATTCTTCAACTGATTGGAGAGGTATGAAATTTTCCTATACTCAGGAAGATAATAAACTTATCAACTGCAAATTCAGCAATTCTACACAATCAGCAGTTGAAATAGAAAATGACTCAAACTTGGAAATAACGAACTGTGTGTTTTATGACAATTCCAGCAATGCACAAGGAGCAGCAATCGATGTGCAACTCTCCGATAATGTAATTATTAAAAATAATATTATTGCCAACAACCAAAGTTCAACCGGCACTGGTGGTATTCGCTGTATAACCTCATCACCTCAGATTAGAAACAATATAATCGTCAACAATACTGGTCAATATGGTTCACTGGTTTTCCTCATTGATTCAGCTGTGAACCTGATAAATAATACACTCGCTAATAATAGTTCAGCCAATAGTGAAATATTTGTTTACAACTCCGAAATTACAATATTAAATGGTATCTTAATTACTGATGCATCTGTAATTAATAATGTCGGTGGTAGTGCCGATGTAACTTATTCTTGTATTTCCGGCGGATTTGCCGGAGAAGGCAACATCGATGAAGACCCAATGTTCATTGATCCAAGTGGAGGTAATGGTTCTGCTTATAATGGTCTTACTGGTGTCTGGGATTTATTGGAGGGCTCATCTTGCATAGATGCAGGTAATCCAGATCCTATTTACAATGATCATGACGGAACCAGGAATGATATGGGAGCTTTTGGCGGACCAAACGGTCTGATTCTTGTCGGTTCCGAAAATGAAGTTATTGAAGTAATCTCGCAAAGCTTCATTAATACCTATCCTAATCCTTTCAATCCTGAAACAAACATTGCTCTTTCTATCACTGCTGCTGATCAGGAACTACCTGTTACTGTTGAAATTTACAACATTAAAGGTCAGTTGGTTAAAACAGTTTTGGATAATCAAACCGTCCAAAATAATGCAAAATTCATCTGGAATGGAACTGACAACAATGGAACATCAACAACCAGTGGACTATACTTTGTTAAACTGAAAACTGCATCTTCAACTTCTGTAGCTAAGATGATGTTGATAAAATAAAACTTTAGTTAAGCAGGTTTTAGCCTTTCTTGATTCAAGTTATGCAGGCACAACTTAACACAAGATTTTTTTTTAACTTGTGTCAAGTTTCGCTGAAATCCTTGTAAAGGTTAAGTTTAAATATATCTCGCACTAATGTAAATAGTTTGAATATTAAAAGGCGGCTTAAAAGCCGCTTTTTTATATTTTATGGAAACATTTCCTTGACACAAATATCTTTTAACAATATGTAAAAAACAAAAAATAAATCAAAATGGAGGAGTAAGATGAGAAAACTTACTTTATTGCTTTTTATTTTTTTCTTAACAATAATTTATGCAATTGATATTGGAGAAGAAGTTCTTCGAGAAACTGGTGATATCATACCTGAGCAAGTTAATAATAATCTTATTTATAGCAGCCCCCAAATACATAATCCTCAATATTCAGATGACATCGGTTCCTGGTCTGGAAGTGGACCATGGGGAGGAAATGTCAGGTCATTAGCTACCAGTGCTTCTGATCCTATGAATGTGATCACAGCATGCGGATTTTCTATGGCTACAAATGTAGGTGGTGTGTGGTACAGCAATGATGGTGGAATTACCTGGCAAACTTCAGATCTTTATGGAAAACCGATGTACACGGTATTTGCTTCCACGTCTTCTCCGGGAGAATTTCTTGCTGGCGGAAGATATGGATTATACAAATCTGTTGATAGCGGAGAATCATGGAATTTGCTTTCTCTTCAAAGCACATTTGTGCTAAAAGCTGGAGAAAAATATAACAATTCAGATATCATAATTGCCGGATACTCTTCTAATGTTGGCGTAAGACGTTCCATTGACGGAGGTTTAAACTGGGAAACCGTTGGCTTGAATACAGGTTTCATGAAAGGATTTGCTACAACTCCAGCCAACCCCGAGAAAATGTTTCTTTGCGGTTCCAGCATGTTATCATCAGCTTTTGTCAGTTCAGATGATGGTGCCACCTGGCAGGCAATCGGTCCTGCAGGTGCTGGAGAAGGCATTTATGTTTCTCCCTTAGATGAAGATTTTATCTTGTTAGGACACGAAAACGGTTTATATAAAACCATAAATGGCGGAACAGATTGGACTCTGGTGCTTACTTCAGGTTCAGGACGGAATGTCGTGGAAAAAGATGGCGTTTTCTACGCAGCCCAATATGGTGGTGGTCTGTATGAAAGCACTGACAATGGTAATACCTGGACTTTGAACAATAATGGAGTTGTAGATTATTATTGGCAGGCAACCGGAAAAAGTGATGCTGGTGTATTATTCGGCATGTGGGGCGGCATCATGCGTTCGGACGGATTTGGAGACACACATGTAATGTCTCACGAAGGTTTGGATAATGCTTTCACTCATGCACTTGCTTATTTCCGGGATACGAACGAACTTTGGGCTGGAACCGAAGGAAGCGGAATTTACAAAAGCACTGACGGAGGAATTTCCTGGGAAAGCAAATCCAATGGCCTTTCCACCTGGTGGATTTATGATTTTGCTCCAACTGATGATATCGATTACTCAGCAGATAGATTACTGGTTGCAACTTATAATGGGATTTTTGCATCTGATGATAACGCAGAAAACTGGTATCAGGTTGGACTTGCCGGAACACAATGTTCCGGTGTGGAAATCCATCCAACAAACACAGATATTTTTTGGGCAGGTGGTTCAATGCCGCCGATAAAATACACAGAAAATGGAGGGCAGACCTGGCAGGATTGTACTGGATTTCCCTTTGCTCTGTATCCCAAATTAAAAATCGGGAAAAACAATACAGGTACAGATAGAATTTTCATCACATTTCAGCAAATGGGTTCAACTGTTTATTATGCAGATGATGGTATTAACTTCACAGCAGGTGCGGGTCTTTCGACAACTTATCTACCCAGACTTTCGGTTCGTCATCAAGCTACAACCGGACTTCCTCAAATGATTTATTGTGCCACAGATACAGGTGTGTACCAATCTTCCGATGCTGGTGAGAACTGGATAAATGCCGGTTTTTATCAATTCTGCTGGTCAGTTCAAGGTTCACGAAACGAAGAAATTTATGCAGGAACAGATTATGGTGTTTACTTTAGTGAAGATGGTTCCACCTGGGTTGCAATGAACGAGAATATTTCCGATCAGAATATTTGGAATATCGTTTATGGACAGACTGATGATCAACTTTTCTGCTCTACTCGCGGAACAGGTGTTTATGAATACTCTCATGAAGCACAATATTTCCCTCCACCGCAAAATTTAGTGATCGAGGTTGTGAATTATAATGACGTTCATATGGAGTGGGAATCTCCAACAAATGAAGATATTATAATTCAATATCATACTGGCTATGATAATAATGGAATTGGAAATGGCTTAGAATATTGGATATGTGCAGCTCGTTTTACACCTGATGAACTTATGGATTATTATGATGGTTATCAAATATCACAAGTAGAAGTTCATATTCGCTCTTCTGATTTTTCTCTTGCTGAAATAATAATCTGGGAAGGAGGTTCATTCGGTGATCCTGGAATGGAAGTTTATTCACAGGATATTACAAATTCAGTGATAATTGAAGATTGGACTATACATGAATTAACAACACCAATTCCCTTAATTAGTAATAACGAATATTGGATAGGATATGGAATCGATGTAACTGGTGATCATCCAAGTAGTGTGGATGCTGGTCCTGCTGTTGCAGGAAAAGGAGATTGGATGTATTTTTCTTGGCCATCAGGATGGGTTGAAATAAGTGTTGCTTATGGTCTGGATTATAACTGGTGTATTACCGGGATTTTGAGTCCAATCGATAGCAATGATAAATCTGGTTCAATCGAAATTGGACAAACTAAGAAATTATCTAATAATGAAATTACCAGAGAATTAATTGGTTATAAAATTTATCGTGACGGAGTTGTAATAGCTGAAATTCTCGATCCAAACCAGACAACTTATGATGACCTGGCTTTAGATAGTGGCATATATGAATATGGAATAACTGCTGTTTATGATGAAGGTGAATCCATGCCACTCTATGCTGAAGTTATCATTATTCTAGTTCCTCCTCAGAATTTTTGTGCGGTAGTTCAAGAAATGAATAACGTATTCTGTTCATGGGACTCATTAGATTCTACAGGTAGAGATTTTGATTCTTATAATGTATACAGAGATAATTTATTGGTGGCAACAGGAATAACAGAAAATTTCTATCTCGATGTTGGAGTTCCAGCGGGAACTTATGATTACTGTGGAACAGCAGTTTATGATGGTGGTTGGGAATCGGAATTTTCTAATCCTGCTACTGTAACTGTTGATGTTGATGATTTGCCAGTTCCAATAGTTACAGAGCTTATCGGTAATTATCCCAATCCGTTCAATCCGACCACGACTATTCATTTTAGCATCGAACAAAACCAACAAAACGAACAGATTGAATTAGAAATTTACAATCTTAAAGGACAGAAAGTTAAAACTTTAAATTGTCATCCTGAGCGAAGTCGAAGGATAGACATTGGATTGTATGGTGTAACCTGGAACGGAACGGATGAAAACAATCAACCTGTTGGTTCTGGAATCTACTTCTATAAATTGAAAGCTGGAAAATATACTTCCACCAAGAAGATGATCCTCCTAAAATAGTATCATATGCTCTTGTATCCAAGCCCCAGCTTGGATACAAATAAGAAGGTTTCCAAGCTGGGGCTTGGAAACCAGAATATGATGGACTTGTAAACCTAAAGATTATATATCCTGAGAAATAAAATAAACCTTGCGAACTTTGGCAATCGACGAATTCTTGACTTATAAAAAAGTTGTTTTAACCGTCCCGGTTGAAACCCTGTTTTCCCTTAACCCAGACGGTTGAAGGCTCGTAGTATAAAAAAAAATAAAAAACGGAGAAAATATTATGAAAAAAGAAAGTATTTTTATCTTAATATTAATGATTGTATTTTCAATCACCTTAACTGCACGATTCCAGGATATTCCGGTAACCAGGAATCTTGATCCGGAAAACCATCCTATCACAGGATTTGAAGAATATCAAAAAAACAATCCTTTTAAACCAACTCATTTTACAGAAATCAGCAGAAAAGTAGCTGATAACCGAACAAATGAAAACTGTCTTATCATCATTGAAACTTCTCTTTATCCTTTGATATCCGATGCAATTGCTACTTACCAAGATGACCTATTGAACGAAGAATTAAATTCATTTATCGTAGAATTCAGTGGAACCTTTTGTGAAGATTTGAGAGATATTATCATCGATTATTATAATGATGAAGAAATCGTGAGTGTAACTCTCATCGGTGATTTACCTTCAGCCTGGTTTGAAATGTTCAATGATTTTAATAACAATGGGATTCAGGACCCGGATGAAGATTGGGTGGAATTTCCCATAGACCTGTTTTTCTCCGATATCGATGGATATTGGATCGATACTGATGGAGATGATATTTATGATTATCATATCGAGGATGTGCATCCTGAAATCGGTGTAGGAAGGATCAAAGCTGACAACCTGACTATGCCGGGTATGACTGAACCTGAGATGATAAATTCTTATTTTCAGAGAAATCATCTTTTCCGCAATGGTCTGATTCAAGATAATGATACAGCTCTGGCTTATATAGATGACGACTGGGCATATTGGGGACCGGAATACCAGGCTGCCATGGAATTTGCCTATTCCGATGTGGAACTTGTTCACGAAATTAACCAAACTACAGCTTCGGATTATAGAGAAAATCGAATTCAGGTTGGTTATGAATTCATCCAGGTTCATGTACATTCCGGACCGGATGCTCACCATTTCTGTGAAGATAATGGAAACACATGGAATCTTGTAACCAATTATCAGATTTCCTATTTGCAACCAAAATCGCATTTTTACAATCTTTTTGCCTGCTCCAATTCCCGCTTTACCTCTCCTAATAACATGGGTGCAATGTATGTGTTTGGGAATGAATATTGCCTGGGAACTCTTGGTTCCACGAAAACCGGAAGTATGCTCTGGTTCGAGGATTTTTATGAGCCGCTTTCTTTGGATAATAATATTGGTGAGGCTCTGCGGCAATGGTGGGAAGTTAGCGTGGACACAGGTCCGGACTGGATGTGGGAGCGTTCCTGGTTTTATGGAATGATCATTCAGGGAGATCCTACTTTGAAGGTGCATTATGATGAAGGAAACATTGTGTATGTGCCGGATGATTATCCCACTATCCAATCTGCAATCGATGCAGTTGCAGATAGAGATAAAGTTATCGTGAATCCCGGAACTTACTATGAAAATATAAATTATAATGGTAAGAATATCACTGTTGCTTCTTTATTTTTGATAACACAGGATACAACTTATATATCTCTAACCATAATTGATGGCAACGAAAACGGAAGTGTGGTAACATTTGATAGTGGAGAGGATTCTACTGCTGTCTTGTGTGGATTTACTATTACAAATGGTTATGGTGATCCGTTTGGTGGTGGAATTTATTGTAATTCTTATTCCAACCCGACTCTTACAAATATGAAGATAACAGGCAATTCTGCTGGTTCTGGTGGTGGAATCTGGTGTTGGATTAATTCAAGCCCAACTCTTACAAATATGAAGATAACAGGCAATTTTGCTTCTGATAATGGCGGTGGATTCTTTTGCTCGTATAACTCCAGTCCGACTCTTACCAATGTGACGATAACAGGCAATTCGGCTTGGTTAGGTGGTGGGATTTCTTGCTCGTATAATTCCAGCCTGACTCTCACTAATGTAACGATAACGGGGAATTCAGCTAGTTATGGTGGTGGAATTTATTGCTCTTTTTCTAGCCTGAGTTTGGTGAACTGTATTCTTTGGAATGATTCATCAGCAGAAATATACTTAGAAGATAGCTCAATCGACGTTGTATATTCAGATATCCAGGGTGGCTGGGAAGGAGAAGGCAACATCGATGAAGACCCTCTCTTTTCAAATCAACAAAATACACCATTTTACCTTCAAGACACGAGCCCATGCATTGGAGCAGGAATCGATGAGATCGAAATAAACGGAACCTGGTATTATGCACCTGAATTTGACCTCGAAGGAAATCCACGACCCAATCCTGCAGGTTCAATGCCGGATATGGGAGCTTATGAGAATCCATTGGGAGAACCGCAGACAGGAATTACAAATTACGAATTACAAATTTCTAATTTCAAACTAACGAACTATCCCAATCCTTTCAATCCTTCCACAACGATTCAGTTCGCCGCAGAGGACGCTGAGAACGCAGAGATTTTGATTTATAATATCAAAGGTCAAAAAATTAGAAAATATTCAATATTCAATAATCAATCATCAATTATTTGGGATGGCAGAGACGAAAACAACCAACCAGTTGGTTCCGGAATTTATTTCTATAGATTGAATATAAACGGTAAAATCAAAATTTCTAAGAAAATGATCCTGATGAAATAACGGAGAATAGATGAGCAAAGATTTAGAAAAAGCAGATGAGCTTTTACAAAGAGCATCAATTGCTGCAGGTGTTTTCAGTCAGTATGATCAAAAGCAAGTAGATCATATTGTCAAAAAAGTATATGAAGCAGGTTTCAACCATAGGGTTAGTCTGGCAAAAATGGCTACTGAAGAAACTTATATGGGTGTTTGGCAGCATAAAGTTTTGAAGAATATTCTTGCCACGAAGATGGTATTTGAAAACATCAAAGATGAAAAAACTGTTAGCATTCTTTCTCATGATGAACTCACAGGCATAACTGAAATCGCTCAACCTTTAGGTCCTATTTTTGCTATTACACCTATTACAAATCCCACTTCAACTGTAATGTATAAAATACTTATCTGCCTTAAAACCAGAAATCCGATTATTATCAGTCCGCATCGAGCTGCCAGGAAATGCAGTAGAGAAGCTGCAAGAATCTGTTATGAAGCAGCTTTGCAAGCCGGAGCACCGGAAGACTGCATTCAATGGGTACCCAAATCTTCCCAAGATTTCACTCAAATCTGTATGACAGATCCCAGAGTAGCTTTGATATTGGCAACAGGTGGAACAGGATTAGTTCAAGCAGCTTACAAGTCGGGAACACCTACTCTCGGAGTTGGTCCGGGAAATGTTCCGGTTTTTATCGATGAAAGTGCAGATATTTCCTTTGCAGTTGAAAATATCATCAGCTCCAAAACATTTGATAATGGAACCATCTGTGCCAGTGAACAATCTATAGTGGTAGAAAAGAAAATCGCTGAAAAAGTTATCACTGAATTTAAAAATCAAAACTGCTATTTTCTTAGTCCGGATGAAATTGAAAAAGTACAGAGAAAGGCAATTGATATGTATTCAGGTATGATGAGTGCTCAGATCGTTGGTCAATCTGTGCAGCAAATAGCTGAATTAGCTGGCATCACAGTTCCATCCAACACAAAAATTTTGATGGCTCATCTGGATGGAGTGGGCAAAAAATATCCTCTTTCATTAGAAATATTAGCTCCCATCTTAACATTTTATGTAAAAGAAAATTACCAACAAGCTATTAAGACCTGTATCGATTTGAATTATCTCGGTGGAATTGGTCACACAGCAGGTATTTATGCGAATGATAATGAGAGAATTTCTGAATTTGCAGAATTGATGAATGCCGGAAGAGTGGTCGTGAACACACCTTCAGCTCAAGGTGCAGTTGGAGGTTTATTCAATATGTTAAATCCTTCTTTTACTTTGGGCTGCGGTGCTGGAGGAAAAAATATCACAACGGAAAATATCACAGCTATCCACCTGATCAATATCAAAAGAATATGCCTGCGACGATTAAATAGAAGATGGTTTGATTTTGACCAACAAAAGTTTTTTGATGAAAACCTGACAGCAGATGACATTTCCAAAGAATATGATAAAAACTATTGATAGGTTAGACGCAGATTAACGCTGAAAAAATCAGGATAATAATCTGGTCTTTCTCCTAAACTCATCTTGCTGTCCTTCTCTTTTTGATGAAAAAAAATGAAAGACATTCCAAAGAGAAGGAACATAAGAAAAGCAAGTAGAAATAGAAATTAAAAATACGCAAAGAAAATATGATAAGTTATGAAAAATATTAGCCAAGATAAACAGGAATTACAGGATAAAATTTAATAAAGTAATTATCCAGTATATCTTGTTAATCCTGTCAAAAAAAAACTCATAATGAATTATATTTAATCAGTGTGAATCAGCGTCAAAATAAAAACAGGAGAAAGTATGTTAAAATGCCGATTTGAGAAAGATAAGCGAACTTTAATCTGCCAGTTTTCCGAACGAATGGATTCTGAGAACAGTCCTGCAGCAGCCTTAATGATCGATGAAAAACTGGATGAACTGCTTAATAAAAATGAAATTCAAATTTCAGCAGAAAATCCACAAAAATTTGAAAACCTGAAAATCATTTTCGACCTGCAAGATGTAAATTTTGTCTCTTCTGCTCTTATGAGAAATTGCATTATCTTTGCCAAAAAAGTTCATACGGAATCTTTTTCGATCATAAACACACATCCTTTTATCAAAAAAACTTTTAAGATTGCCGGTCTGGATAATATGATGGAAATTATATAAAATTCCTTCATAAAAATATCTTGATTAAAAAGAACTGCCTTGAATTTTTGCACCAAAAAATTTAGGAGACTCAGATGAAAATAAACTTGAAAAATCGAAATTTCTTAACCTTATTAGATTTCACACCCGAGGAAATAAAATATCTGCTGCAACTTTCCGCTGAATTGAAAAAAGCCAAATATGAAGGGAGAGAAGTTCAGAAATTAAAGGGAAAAAACATTGCTCTCATATTTGAAAAAACTTCCACTCGAACCAGATGCTCCTTTGAAGTTGCAGCTTTCGATCAAGGAGCTCATATTACTTATCTTGGACCAACCGGCAGCCAGATGGGTCACAAAGAAACTATGAAAGATACAGCACGAGTTTTGGGCAAACTGTATGATGGAATCGAGTATCGCGGTTTTGGACAGAATATTGTGGAAGAACTCGGTGAATTTGCAGGTGTTCCTGTTTGGAATGGCTTAACCACCGAATATCATCCTACACAAGTTCTGGCTGATTTTCTTACTGCCAAAGAATTTCTGAACAAACCTTACAATGAGATGGTCTTTGCATACGTGGGAGACGGCAGGAATAATGTGGCAAATTCTCTTATGATCGGAGGTGCAAAACTGGGTATGGATTTCAGGATTGTTGCACCAAAAGAGGTTCAACCTGAAAACGAACTTGTGAATAAATGCAAAAATATCGCCAAAGAAACAGGAGCAAAAATCACAATTACAGATGATATAGATGCAGGTGTGAAAAATGCTGATGTGATTTATACTGATGTCTGGGTTTCAATGGGTGAACCAAAAGGAGTTTGGGAACAGCGTATCAATCTTCTTAAACCTTATCAGGTAAACAAAGAAATGATGGTAAAAACAGGAAAATCTCACACCATCTTTTTACATTGCCTTCCTGCTTTTCATAATACAAATACAAAAGTTGGTATGGATATTTTTGAGAAATTCGGGATTAAAGAAATGGAAGTTTTCGACAAAGTTTTTGAAAGTGAAGCATCAAAAGTATTTGAACAAGCAGAAAACAGGATGCATACGATTAAAGCTGTGATGGTGGCTACTTTAGGATAAGAAGTAGATTCTCATTACAAAGATAAAACTTCATAATGAGAATCAGATATTATTTCTTCCCATTCGCTTGTCTTTCGCGGCACATTCTTTCCACTTCACGAAAAGCTACTTTCCCGCTACCCATCAAAGGAATATCTTCAATCACGTAAAACTCTTTAGGTATTGCTATGGCGGGTAAATCTTTTGCCATTTGTTTGAGGACTTTCTTTCTATCAAATTCACCGGTGGCAACAGCAGCTACAACATCGGAACCCTTGGTTGGATTTGGAACATCTACCACACAACAAACCACTCCTTCCGGTAACAGCTTGTTCAGAACTTCCTCAACCTTTACTAGGGAAACCATCTCACCGCCAACTTTAACGAATCTTCTCAATCTGCCTCGATGCCACAAAAATCCATCTTCATCCATCACACCCATATCACCGGTATCATACCAGCCACCATGCATACGAATAGAAGTTTCTTCAATATCTCCCAGGTATCCCACAGAAATCAGATCGCCTTTTACAAAAATTTTACCTTCTTCATTTACAGATAATTCTTCATCGGTTTCTCTATCCAGAATTTTCACCTGAACTCCGGGTAAAGGCTTGCCAATGCTTCCCGGTTTATTTGCTCCTGGTACATTCACAGAAACAACCGGGCTGGTTTCTGTTGCTCCATATCCTTCTAAAATTTCTAAATTGTGTTCTTTAATATAAGTGTTACGAAGTTTTTCAGTCAATTTATCAGCACCTGCAAGTGCATATCTTATACACGAAAAATCTCCTGGTTCCGCCTTTCTTAAATAACCATAGAAAAAAGTGGGAGTTCCAATCAAAATAGTAATCTTATATTTTTTCACAGAATCTACTATTGCTTTGTAATCCAGCGGATTGGCATGAGCAATTATGGAACATCCGAGAGAAAGAGGAAGCCAGAAATTAGTGGTTAATCCGAAAACGTGGAATAATGGCAAAGTCCCAGCAAAAATATCTTTTTCATTAACATCGATAACATTGGGAACATTAATCAGATTATGAGCGATATTTTTATGAGTTAGTTGAACAGCTTTTGGTTCTTTTTCGCTTCCGCTGGTAAAAAGAATTACACTTGTTTCATCATCATCACCATGATTAACAGCAGATTGCAACATTTTTGTTGGCAATTTGGACTTAAACAAAGCTCCCAATTTATCCAAAATAGTTATGGAAGGCATGACCTCTTCCAAGTAAACCATTCCATCAACATGAGCACAATTAATTTTGTCACACAACTTCTTACTGGTAATAATGGTTTTGAAGCTGCATTTTTCCTGTGCATAGATCGAATTTTCCCGCGCTCCGGTGGAATAGTTGATCATTACAGGTATTTTCCCTGATATCAAAGCACCGATTACAGAAAGCATACATCCGGCAGAAGTCGGCACCATTATTCCGATATACTTACCCTTGTGCTTATGAAATTTCTTTGCTAAAATCAATGATGCAATCAGCATTCTCGCATAAGGAATATCTTTTCCTGTAGCTTGATCATAAACGGCAATTTTTGAAGAGTATTTCTTTGCTGTTCCTACAAACATTTCTTGCAATTGCATAAATCCTCCTTGGTTTTTTTAATTTATTCCAAATCAATCGTTCGCTCCCAAGTCTTTAGTCCACCCTCTCGTTCCCAAGTTGAACTTGGGAACGAGAGGGATAATTTAACTTGAGAATGAATATAAATAATTTATTCCAATTTCTTTTTTTGAATTTCTCTGCAAATTGTCTCAACAGCACGAAAATTTACTTTGCCAGTTCCCATAATTGGAATATCTTCGATTATATAAAACTCTTTAGGAATGGCAATCGCAGGCAATTCTTCTGCCATCTGTTTCAATATCTTTCTTTTATTTATTTCTCCGGTTGTTACTGCGGCTACTACATCCGCACCTTTGGTGGGATTGGGTACATCTACAACGCAGCAAATCACTCCTTCCGGCAGATATTTATCCAGAACTTGTTCCACCTTTACCAGCGATACCATCTCGCCACCTACTTTCACGAATCTCTTCAATCTTCCCTTATGCCACAAAAATCCATCTTCATCAATTAAACCCATATCGCCTGTATCATACCAGCCTTTCCTCATACGAAGGGATGTTTCTTCCAGATCTCCCAGATATCCCTCCGTAACCATATCACCTTTGACAAAAATCTTTCCTACTGTGTTTGCAGGCAATTCATCATCAGTTTCCAGATTCAGGATCTTTACCTGCACTCCAGGGATTGGTTTACCTACGCTACCAACTTTGTGGAACTTTGGTGTGTTAATTGAAATTGCCGGACTGGTTTCAGTGGTTCCATAAGCATCGTAGATTTTAAGATTGTGTTTTTCCAAAAATCCCTCATAAATATGAGGAGATAAAGTATCTGCACCGGATAAAGCAAATTGCATCGATTCAAAATCTCCGGGTTTAGATTTTTTCAGATATCCATGATAAAAAGCGGGAGTTCCAGCCATTAAAGTGATTTTGTATTTTTTCACTAATCCACAGATAATTTTAAATTCGAGTGGATTGGGATAGGCTACGATTGAACAACCCAGAGTTATCGGTATCCAGTAATTTGCTGTAATTCCAAAAACATGAAAAAGTGGCAGATTAGCCAGGAAAATATCCTCTGAACATAAATCTACCACACATGGGATATTTTTTACATTATGGAAAATATTTTTATGAGAAAGCTGCACTGCTTTTGGTTCTTTTTCGCTTCCGCTGGTAAAAAGGATAACTGCAGTCTCCTCCTCAGAACCCTGATGTACAGATTTCAAAATGCTTTTCAAAGAGAACTTTGAACGCAACAAAGCCGGTAGTTTATCTAATAATGATAAAGATTTGGCAATATCCTCTAAAAAAATCATTCCATCGATCGGTTCGATTTTCAATTTTTGCAATAATTTCTGACTCGTAATTATTGTATTGAAGCTGCATTTTTCCTGGGCATAAATCGCATTCTCGATTGCACCGGTGGCATAATTAATCATCACCGGTATCTTTCCAGCCATTAAAATTCCTAGGTTCGAGAGCATGCAACCAGCAGAAGTAGGAACCATTATTCCCACATATTTGCTTTTGATTTTCTTGAACTTTTTAGCAAATATCAAAGATACAATAAGCATCTTCTCATAGGTTACTTCCTTGCTGGTGGCAATATCATAAACTGAGATTTTCTTGTTAAATCCTTTTGCGGTCTCAATAAATTTTTGATGTAACTGCATAAATTTCTCCTTCCTTTTTTTGACAGGATTAACAAGATATACTGGATATTTACTATATTAAATTTTATCCTGTAATTCCTGTTTATCCTGTCTAAGTTTTTTCATATTTTCAGTACTTTCAGGTTTTAAATTCTCTGAAAATCCGTTCTATCTGTGTCATCCGTGTTCCTGTTTTTGCTATTGACTCTCACTGGTTTTTATCCCTTTTTCTTAAACAACTCAGAAAAAAAGTTTTACTTGATAATATGTCAACATTTATTTCATAATGGTAAAGAAATCCCGTGTGAAATTGATAAATCTCAAAAAAATATTAAACCTATTAACATTATGTTTCAAACCTTGAAAAGGTTTAAAAGCCTTTTCTTCCTGCTGAATTTTTTCAAAGTTGACCCATCAGATTATTTCCTTTTGAGTTCACTCCCCCATTTCTCGAGGACAAGCTTTTGAGTGAAGGACATACTTTTTCTAATTTCTCTTTTTCGTTACTGATTAACGAAGTACTGTTTTCACACAGGAAATAATAAATCCAGTTTGACAAAACAGATGGTTGGAAAATCATAAGCATAGAAAAAATTGAAGGATTCTTTTTTGAGTAAAAATTTAATTTCTATTGAAAATCTGCAAAAATCATTTTCAGGAAAAGTTATTTGTGAGAATGAATCATTCGGGATTTTTGATAATAAAAAAATTGGATTCATCGGAATAAACGGATGCGGGAAATCAACTTTACTGAAAATGCTCTTTCACATCGAAGAACCTGATTTTGGAAGAATAATTTACAGAAAAGGAATTCGAGTTGGTTATCTTGATCAGGTGCCACAGCTCAATCCTGAATTAAGCATTTACGAACATATCTATTTTAGTGACCATCCGGAATTTACATTACTGAGGGAATATCACAGAATTCTGGAAAAAATAGTGTTAAGTCCTGACTCAACTTCACAATCCGAACTTCAAAAGATCATCAGGAAAATGGATGCTAAAAATGCCTGGAAAACTGAGATCAAAGCAAGATCTTTCCTAACAAAATTCGGATTTTCTAATTTCGATGAGAAGATCAAAACACTTTCCGGAGGTCAAAAAAGACGTCTCGACCTGGCTCGTGTTTTGATGGATAATCCTGATGTACTGCTGCTGGATGAACCCACAAACCATCTTGACATCGATATTATCGAGTGGCTTCAGGATTATCTTTCAAACTATAAAGGAACTGTTATTTTCGTAACTCACGACAGGTATTTTTTGGATGCAGTTTCCGATAAAATTATGGAAATTGAAAATGGAAAAATCAAATTCTATCAGGGTAATTATTCCAATTTCATCCGCAGAAAAGAACAGGAACTGATTGACCTGCAACGCAAAAAAACACGACGTTCTGCTCAATTGAAAAAGGAACTGAAATGGCTGCAAAGAGGTGCAAAAGCAAGAACTTCCAAACCGAAGAATCATCTGGATAGAGTTAAAGAACTCATTGATAAATCTTACCTTTCTAATGATGCTGAACTGGATATTTCGTTCATGATAAAAAGGTTGGGAAAAACAATTCTGGAAATCCAAAATGTTGGAAAAGAATATGGAAATTTAGAACTGTTTAAAAACTTTAATCATACTTTTCAGAAAATGGAGAGAATCGGAATTATCGGTGCGAACGGCTGCGGAAAAACCACTCTTCTTAAACTGATAATTAATGAAGAAAAACCGAGTTCCGGAAAAATAAAAACAGGCGTAAATACAAAAATTTCATATTTCAAACAAGATATTGATGAGTTCAATAAAGACCAGAGTGTTATGAATTACATTCGGGAATATGCGGATAACATCCGAACTGCTGACAGCACTTTACATTCTGCGTCCGAAATGCTGAAGAAATTCCTCTTTGATGGTAAAATGCAGCAGAACAAAATTAAAAGTCTTTCCGGTGGTGAACAGAAAAGATTGTACCTGCTCCGCTCTTTGATGTTCGGCAGCAATTTCATCATCCTCGATGAACCTACAAATGACCTCGATATTAAAACGCTGGAAATCCTGGAAGACTATCTCGATGCTTTTAAGGGAAACATTCTCGTAGTTTCGCATGATAGATTTTTTTTGGATAGAGTAGTGGATTATCTTTTTATTTTTGAAGAAGATAAGATCATAAAATTTCCCGGAAATTATTCCGATTATTTGCTGGTAAAACGTTACAGAGAAGAGATAAAACAGGAAAAGGAAAAAGCTAAAAAAGAGCGGATCAAATCTAAAAGAGATAAACTTACCTTTAAGGAAAAAAGAGAACTGCAGTTTTTGGAAACTGAAATTTCAAAATTGGAATTAAAACAGAAACATATCGAGCAGAAAATTGAAAATGAAGCAGCAAATCTGAATTATAAAGATTTCACAACTATCACAGCAGAATTGAAAGAAATTGAAAAGAAGCACACAAAACTCTCTAACCGCTGGCTGGCATTGGAAGAGAGAAATTGAATATTGTAAATTGAATATTGTAAATTATCATGTAATTATCGTGACAACGGGAATCTAAAATATGCCACTGACTTGCACTGACTAAAAGAGAAATTAGAAATGTGAAATTTGAAATTTGAAATTCCCTAATCCATTTTCGTTTTTTTATTTGACATAATTCTTTTAAGAAAGAAAAATCATTTTGTGTAATTAGTTAAATCATGAATCATTAAAGACGAAGATATGAAATCTTTGATTTTAAAGATTAAATTGCTACATATTTGTATATGTTTTTGAATGATTGTCATAGGAGTTATATTATGTTTATATTATACATTTTTTTATTTTTAATTTTATCTTTTTTAGTTTTCGACTTTATTACACTTTACAAAATTAGAAAATTAGGTAGTAAAGATAAATCTATGATTCCAGATGAAAAATATTTTGATTTAAAGTATAAGATTCAATATCTAATATCAATATTTTCAGTTATTCTTTTTATTGTAGGTTTTCTTGGTTATAATTCATTAAAGAATATTGAAACAAAAATTTCTGATAAAATGTCAGCAAGTATCCTTGATCTCGAATCTAGAATCGCACACTCTGATACAATAATAACAAGAAATGAAAAATCTTTAAAAGAATTTGAAAGTGAGCAAAAAAAGATTCAAGATAAATTGGACAGATCAAATACTGATGTATCAAAATTATCAGATATTGTTAATGAATTAAAGAAAAAGACTTTTCTTAATCCAAAAATTTATATTTGTCATTTTACCTTTGATGAAAAGAAACTCGGTGATTCAAATGGAGAAAAATTTTATTTTCGAGACATCTCAACTATCGATAAAAATGAACTTCCTTTCAAGAAAGAGCCTTCTCTTTTTTTCTCTGCTACAATAAATATTGAAATTATTGAAATAACAAAAGAATATTTTAAAATTGGAATGTTTGCATATTCTGGTAATTATAAGATTGACATGTTAATATTATACAAGGAGGAATAAATATGCCAGAAATAAGCAGATTTTTAGGAATTGTGATTTATATGTATTTTAATGAACATAATCCTCCTCACTTTCATGTTCAATACAACGAGTATAAAGCTTCAATTTTCATTGAATCTTTAGGCATTCTCGAAGGGAAATTACCAGGCAGAATTTACAGCATTGTTGCCGAATGGGCTATGGAGCATACAAATGAATTATTAGATAATTGGAATGAGCTCAAGGAAACCGGTCGTTTCCACAAAATTAAACCTTTAGTTTAGGAAGGAGATTATATGTTATCAGTTACAAAAGCTGAATATTTAAATAACTTCTCAATTCGTTTAACTTTTAATAATGGAAAAACAGGAGTATTTGATTTCAAAAATATTATTTTTAAAGATCATCGTCCAATTTTTGAACCTTTAAAAGATAAAAACTATTTCCGAAAATTTTATTTGAAATATGATACTTTAGTTTGGGAAAACGAATTAGATTTAGCACCTGAATATCTTTTTTTTCAAGTTTTCAAAAATAATCCTGAATATCAAGAAATGTACAAAAAATGGGAATATATCTAATTTCGGATTGTATTCGAAATTACTGTCCCAAAAATCAATACATAAAAGTCATGTTTATAAGTGAAAGTCAGCTTGCCGTGGCGTAGTGTAACGAAGACAGGTGGTAAATTATTAGTGTTAATTCGCGTTAATTCGTGGTTTCATTTTCCGGTTAATCCGGGTCAGGATGTATCAGATGAAAAAGCTTTTTTGTGTGATTATTTTAATGCTGATTTTGACAGTTATTTCCCGCGTTCATGCTGTTGATATCACTATTCGCACGAGTCAGGGAGGCTTGTATGACAAAAGAGCATCAGAGAATGCTCTCGGTGGAGGACAATTAGCTCTCGATGTAAAGCTGAATAAGCTACCCATTGTGCTCTCGCTCGCTGGTGAATATTACAAGAAAGGTCCCGAGGCAATTGAACCTTACGAAATACAAGGTATGACTGTGATATATGTGCTCTACTCTGCTCCCTTGTTAAAAAATTGGAAGTCTAATTATTATTTTGGTCCTGGAATTGCTTTTATTGAAGTACCAAAAGAAAATTCCAATTCGATGGAAAAGGGTATTGCGTTCGATACTGCTGCAGGAATCAATATTAAAGCTTTCTGGAAAATAGGTGTTTATGTGGAAGGTAAATATATTTACAGCAGCAAAACCGTGAACAATGAAAAAGTAATCGATTTCAGTGACGTGGGTTTGTTAATTGGTTTTTTACTTAATTTTTGCTGGTAATTCGATAATACTGAAAACAAATTCAATGTACAAAAAAAGCTGGTTCTGTTAACTAGCTTTCCAAAGGTTAAATCTCAAAGTTGATTATTCTTCGTCTTTTTTTTCTTCCTTCTTTTCGATATTAATAATTTCAATGGTAAACTTGGAAGCAACTGCAGCTAAAGCACCGATTGCAGCCCAGGCAGGAGCCAAAAGGAATCCAACCACACCCACAGTGATAGGAATTTCAAGATAAGTTTTACCTTCATCATTTTTGATGATAATTCTTCTTACATTACCGGCGTGAAGAATTACTTTGATCTTTTTAAGAAGATCTTCACCCTTAACTTTAAAAACTTTCTTTTTTTCTTTAGTTTCCATCTTTTCCTCCTATGAAATTTAATGATATCTCTCAGCAAAATCTCTACCAGCTTGCATCGCCATCAGGTTTGCTTCTACAACTTTTTCCCCTTTTTTACCGAAAATGAACTTTATGCCTTGCTCCAGCTTTTCATAGGATAAATCTAAAAAACTGGAAGCTGCTCCCAGCACCACCATATTCATGGAGCGGCTTGCATTCAGGTCTTTGGCGATACCGTCAGCATCAATTGCCACATGATTTTGGATTGCTTTTACTTCTTCCATCAGCTTTTCTAAATCCGGATAATTCGGGATATTCACAAATGGTTTGGTGTTTGTGATCAGCCAACCATTCTCAGAAAGATATGGTTTGTAACGTAATGCCTCCATTGGTTCCACGGAAATGATCATATCTGCCCCACCGTGCGGTATCAGGTCGGAATAAATTTCTTTATCCGAAATCCTGAGATGAGATTGCACATCACCACCTCGCTGAGACATCCCGTGTACTTCTGCTTGTTTCAGGCTCAAACCAGATTCAATAGCAGTATATCCGATAATGGTGGCAATGGAAAGAATTCCCTGTCCACCAACTCCTGCCAGAATTATATCTTTTTTCATCTTTGTCTCCTTTTTTTGACGCTGATTTCCACTGATTTTTTATGATTTGCTATGATTTTTATAATTTCAAAAATATATTTCATAACTAATCGATTATGTGTGCTACTTTCTTCTTGCTTTTCCCCTTGCTTAATCGAAGATACGATTTTAGTGGCATTCAAACTAAAATCAATTTTATTTTTTTAATAACTTACAAAAAGACCATAATCAGTGGCTAACCAAAATTTATTATCGTTGCTTAGCACAACATTATTTATTTTGGATCTACTTAAGTCTCTAGTAATATTCCTCAGACTGAAAACCAATTCAACAGAATCATCATTATATTTGTACAATTCGCCAATTGTACGATTTTTAACTATTAACCATTTCTCATATTCAGGGGTTATAAATATTTTCATGAAGTATCTAAATTCTAAATTTTCCTCAGATGAAAAAACATCAGATTTTGTAAAAATCGTCCAATCATTATTAAATCGTGATTCTTTCATCCTTACAATTCCCTCTTCTGTTATAAGCCAAAATGTTTCATTATCATATGTATTGATTGAATAAACAGGAAAAGGCTGTTCTATTAATGGAGGAGTCAAATTCCGAAGTGTTTTACTTTTAATGTTAAATTTTATTATACCCCAGCTAGTTCCCAGTAAAAGATATTCGTCATTAAAATGCTTAAATTTATATGTAACATCCATACATCGAAATCGAAGCTTATGAGGAATTCCTTTTTTAGTGCCTTCATTATATATTGAATAATATTTTTCATACTTACCGTCAATAATGGTATATATTGTATCGTCAAAAATTGTCCAAACTTTATTATTATCATCAATAACAAAGCAGACCAGTTGTTCATAAACACGTTCTCTTTCAACTTCCTTATTCGAATCGTCAGGGAATATTTTAAAATTTCTCACATCAACTTCTCTGGAATACAATTTCCATTTTTTCCGGTCATATTCTACTAAACCAAATTGCATTGAAACCCAAATGTGATTATTCTTACTAATTTGGATTTCAGTTGGATAAAAGCTACTATCAGAGATTGTATTGCAATGACCAATTTTCGTTTCTTTAAGACAATCAATTTGATCAAAAATTTCATCGTGTTCTATCCATTTTTTTCCATCATATTCAATAATTTGATTACTTGCACAAATCCACAGATGATTGTTGTTATCAAATGCTAATGTTGTTATACGTTCAGAGTTCAATCCAATAATTTTACTATCGATCTTTCGAAATCTAATTTCCTCCGATAATGCAGTCTGTATAGATAAAAAAATTATTGTTAAGATGGTGAATATTGTGATCGTTTTAATTTTCATTTTTCTCCTTTATGTTTAGAAAAATCACTTGCCACTAACATATTTTTTTGCATCTATCTGCGTCTAATTCTTTTTCTTCCTTTTGGCAAAAACATGAATACATGGTCTGCGTGGGATTATCACAGAAACGCCGTTAAAGTTTATCTCTTCTTCTATAATTTTCACATTCTCTTCATGATTCTTACTGAGAGGAACAAAAACCCTGATGTGTTCTTTCTCAACTCCAATTCCTTCACAAATCTGCTCAATCCTACCTCTAACCTGAGATTCCTGCATTCCGGTCATAGCTGTAATATCATTATCCATGATGATGATAACAACATTGGAGCCGGAAAGAACAGCATCCAAAAGAGGGGTCATTCCTGAATGACCGAACGTGGAATCACCAATAGTAGCAATAGCAGGAAATAATCCTGCATCAGCAGCACCAACAGCCATAGAAATGGAAGCACCCATATCCACGCATGTATTAATAGCATGATATGGCGGCAGGAATCCGAGGGTGTAACATCCTATATCAGAAAACACATGCCCTTGTCCGTATTTTTCTATTGCGGAATTCAAAGCTTTATATGTATCAATATGAGGACAGCCAACACACAATGCAGGCGGTCTTCCAGCAACAACTTCAGGAATTGCCTGGCTGGGTATCTTTGGAAGTTTGAGAGCTTGCCGCACAATCTGCGGATTAAGTTCACCGTAACCAAGCAGAGTTCCATCCAGTCTTCCTTTGATCTTCCTGTTTCCAAGAAAACCTTTCAGCATTTCTTCTACCAGCGGCATTCCTTCTTCCAAAACTAATATTTCGTCACATTCGGAAGTCATTTTTTCAATCTGCTTTTTAGGAATAGGATACTGACCAATCTTAAGTACAGGATGAGAACATTTACTATCTTCGTAGTTTTCCATCAAATAGTTAAAACCCAATCCACAAGCAATAATACCAAGAGATTTGTCGGTGCTATCAAAATATTTATTGAAAGGTGAATTCTCTGATTCTTTTACCAAATCCTTCTGGATGGAAAGAAGATGTTTATACTTTTTACGGGCAAAAGCCGGCAGCAACATAAACTGGTTCGGATTTTCAGGAAGATGCTTTTTGTTTTCTGCAAGAACTTCACGGCGTTTCACACCAGCACGAGAATGAGCCAACCTTGTAGTAACCCTCATCATTACAGGAAGATTGTACTTTTCGGATATTTTATAAGCCAAAAAAGGCATCTCATAAGCTTCCTGCTGGTTGGAGGGTTCCAATGCAGGCATCAAAGCAAACTTGGCATAAAAACGTGAATCCTGCTCATTTTGAGATGAGTGCATGGATGGGTCATCTGCCACAGCAACAATCACTCCCCCATTGGCTCCGGTCAAAGCTGAATTCATATATGGATCTGCTGCCACATTAAGCCCCACATGTTTCATGGTTACAATCACTCTTTTCCCTGCATAAGACATACCCAGAGCTTCTTCCAGAGACGTCTTTTCATTTGCAGACCAGGTGCGATGAACATCCCGCTCTATCGCTTCCGGGTTACGCTGAATATATTCCACGATCTCCGTAGAAGGAGTACCAGGATAACCATAAGCACCAGATAAACCCGCATCCAGAGCACCCTGAGCAATAGCTTCATCACCCAAAAGCAGTAACTTCTTCATAATTTGCTCCTTTCTTTTTGCCACAGACTTTCACTGATTAATACTGACTTTTTATCCACGAATTACACGAATTTACACGAATTATTATTTAGCCTTTATTTTTTTGACGCTGATTCTCCACAAAGTCACCAAAGATATAAAGTTATATTTCTTATCCGTGACTATCCGTAACATCCGTGTCATCCGTGTGCTATTTTCATAATTAATCATATCTATCTGCTTCTAACTTTTTTTTTGTTCATTTTTCTTCCATAAAATAAATATTAAAAAATCTTACAAGCTTTTTATTTGACATATAAGAAATGGTTAAATTCCTTGAATTTAGGAGATATTTAAATCTAAGAATTAAATAATTTTCTCGATTATTAAGGATTTTGTAAATGAAGAATAACTCAAACTTTCTTGCCAAGCTTGAAAGATTTGTTTTTGAAAACAAGTTGATAAAAACCGGAGATAAAGTTCTTGTCGGCTTTTCCGGTGGAGCAGACTCAACTTCTCTTCTTTTAGGACTCTGGCATTTAAAATCCAGGTATAGATTTTCAATTTTAGCTGCACATATAAACTATAATTTACGGGGAGATGATTCGATTAATGATGAAGAATTTGTGAAAAATTTCTGCTTTAAGAGGAATATCTCGCTGGTAATAAAGAGCGTTACTTTAAAATCAGAAAGCAACTTGGAAAACAAGGCTCGAGAGATCAGGTTTAAATATTTCAACAAAATCGCAAATCTATATAAAATCAATAAAATTGCCTTAGGTCACAATAAAAACGACCAAGCTGAAACAGTGATTCTGAGGTTATTCAGAGGAGCAGGTTTAACAGGTTTGAGAGGAATAAAACCAATTAATGACCACATTATTCATCCGCTACTTCCATTTTTGCGGCAGGAAATTTTAGATTTTCTTCAAAAGGAAAATATATCCTGGAGAGAAGACCTCTCAAACCAGCAAAACATCTATAGCCGCAACAAAATTCGCAACGAATTACTTCCCTGGATCACAAAAAACTTGAATACTAGAGTGATTGATAAATTGTTCGGCACATCATCAATTTTGGGAGAAATGGATGATATTTTAAGGAATCTGGCTAATCATAGAATTTCAAAAGCCCTGATTAAACATCCTCAAAATGATTTTCGGCTCTCTTTGGAAGCACTTAGAAAAACAAAATCAATTTTAAGATTTTATATTTATCGTGAAATTTATAAACGTCTTTCTGGTAATGAAAAGGATTTTTACCAGAAAAATTTTGCGGAAATCGAATCTATCATTTACTCAAAGGGCAGTAAAAAAATAACCCTCCCAAAAAATGTTTATGTATTCAAAGAATATAATGATTTAATCTTTGGTAAAGTATCCGAACTTGAGGAAATCAATGTTCAAAATAAGCGGGAAATCGTTAGTTTAAGAAATCGATTCACGTTTGAAGATTATCGAATAATTATGAAAAATCTGAAAAAAATCCCTCATAAACGTTATCTTTACGAAGATAAAAAAATAACATACATCGACTTAGATAAAACTTCATTTCCTATAACAATCAGACATCGTCAACCGGGAGATAGATTCTATCCTTTTGGCATGAAACACTCCAAAAAGTTAAAAGATTTTTTCATTGACGAAAAAGTACCTAAATTTGAGAGAGATAAAGTTTTGCTGTTCTGTGACAATGAGAAAATTTTGTGGATTGCAGGCATGAGAATTGATAATCGGGTTGCTGTTACAGATTCGACTAAAAATATTCTGAAATTGAAAATTGAAAAAATCGCATCTAATAAAGCCAGACCGGCAGAAAGATTTAAAAAGAGGAAATAGAGATTATGGAAAAAGATATTTTAAAAATCCTTTTATCTGAAGAACAGATTCAAAAAAAAATATGTGAACTTGGAAAGCAGATTTCCAGAGAATATAAAGACAAAAATCCGATAATGATATGCATTTTAAGAGGAGCTGTTTTTTTCCTGACAGATCTGCTGAAAAACATCACAGAACCATTGGAAATAGATTTTTTTTCTCTTTCCAGTTATGGAACCAGCACAAAATCTTCGGGTATTGTAAAAATCAGAAAAGATATTGATACGGATATTTTAAATCGCCACGTAATAATCGTGGAAGATATTGTTGATAGTGGACTTACACTAAAATATATTTATGATTATTTAGAAAAGCATAATCCGGCTTCTGTGAAAATATGTGTTCTTTTGGATAAACCTAAAGCTCATGAAATCGATATAAAAATCGATTTCCTTGGATTTGAGATTGGCAACGATTTCGTTGTAGGATATGGTTTGGATTATTCAGAAAAATATCGTAATTTATCTTATATTGGAATTTTAAAAGAGGAGATATATTCCTGATGGAAAATAGTAATAATAATAATAACCAAAAAAAACAACCGGATAAAGAGAAAAAGTTTTTCCCTAAAATGAAAAAATATCAATCCATAACTTTCTGGGTTGTGATAATTCTTTTCCTAATCCTTTTTTATCAGATGAATAAAAATTTGAGTGGAAAAAACCAACAAATTTCTTACACTGAATTTATCACGATGGCAGCAAATGGTGAAGTTTTATCTGCAGTTTTCAATGGCAAAGATGTGAATCTTACAGATATTAACAACACAAAATACACCACTTACCTACCTTTTGAAGATTCGGATCTGGTAAAAGAATTATCTGCTTCCGGAGTGATTGTCTTTTCTCAAAAACCATCCAAAGTTTTGGGAATGATATTTTCCTGGTTACCTTTTCTTATTTTCATTGGATTCTGGTTTTTCATGATGAAAGGCATCCGAGGTGGTGGTGCAGGACAGGCATTTAGTTTTGGTAAAAGCAAGGCACGTTTATCTGTGGAAGGTAAAACCAAAGTAACCTTTAAAGACGTTGCTGGAGTGGATGAAGCAAAAGAAGAACTTGAGGAGATCATTGAATTTCTTAAAGCTCCTGAGAAATTCCAGCGATTGGGTGGAAGGATTCCACGAGGTGTTTTGCTTTTAGGAAGACCAGGAACAGGAAAAACTCTCCTGGCAAAAGCAGTAGCTGGTGAGGCGAATGTACCTTTTTACAGCATAAGTGGTTCAGATTTCGTGGAAATGTTCGTGGGAGTAGGTGCTTCCCGGGTTCGAGATATGTTTGTTCAGGCAAAGAAAAATGCTCCCTGCATAGCTTTTATAGATGAGATCGATGCTGTAGGACGTCATCGTGGTTCAGGTTTGGGTGGTGGTCATGATGAACGAGAGCAGACTCTTAACCAGCTTTTGGTTGAGATGGATGGATTTGACCCAAATGATTCCGTGATCATCATAGCAGCTACAAACCGACCGGATGTTCTGGATCCTGCTCTTTTGCGACCCGGAAGATTCGATAGACAGGTTATTGTGGACCTGCCGGATATAAAAGGAAGAGAAGCAATCCTGATGGTTCATACAAGAAAACTTCCCATTGCCAAAGAAGTGAAATACAGCCTTATTGCTCGTGGAACTCCGGGCTTCAGTGGCGCTGATCTGGCAAACCTGGTAAACGAAGCTGCTCTGATGGCAGCACGTAAAAATAAGAAAAAAATTGAAATGGCTGATTTTGAAGAAGCAAAAGATAAAGTTACTCTGGGTAAGGAACGCAAAACTAAAGTGATTTCTGAAGAAGATAAAA
This sequence comes from Armatimonadota bacterium, assembly GCA_013203665.1. Classification (GTDB taxonomy): domain Bacteria; phylum Cloacimonadota; class Cloacimonadia; order Cloacimonadales; family TCS61; genus JABMPU01. Next base: position 27,674 of record JABMPU010000114.1, on the reverse strand, counting down.
AAATTACTGCATTTCATGAGATTGGACATGTATTATGCTCGATGTTCCTGGAAAAAGTGGAGCCAATTCACAAAGTAACCATCATACCAAGAGGATTCACAGGTGGTGCCACGCATATGCTGCAAACAGACAGAACCTATTACACGAAAAGCTATCTCGAAGAGTCAATCATTGGTTTAATGGGTGGCAGATGCGCCGAAGAAATTGTCTTCAACGAGATCTCATCCGGAGCATCTCACGACATTCAAAATGCCACAGCTATAGCAAAAGATATGGTTTGTAAATTAGGAATGAGCGATAAAATCGGACCGATGACAGTGGCAAATAAGGAAACTCAAATCTTTTTGGGAAGAGATATATCACAACATGAAACTATCAGCGAAGACACTGCCAGGTTAATCGATTCTGAAGTCAGGAATATTATTGCAAATGCCTACAAAGAAGCGAAGAAAATACTGATTCCAAAAAAGGAGTTGCTTCATAAATTAGCAGAAGCTCTTTTGGAAAAAGAAACTCTAAATTCGGACGAACTGTATAAACTTACTTTAGAAAATGTTAAGGGTGAAGATATTGAATTTGTCAAAAATAAATTCAAAAAAGTTCAGGAAATGAAAATTGATATTAACAAACCTGAAAAGACCAAAAAAACAAGAAAGAGAAAAAAAACGATTGAAAAAGAATCTGATTCTGTTCAGAAGAAACCTGAATCTGAAAAGAAAGAAACAATCAATATTGATAAGAAGTAATAAGTTTCAAGGAGCTTTAGATGATCGATATGAAAGGAACCACAATTATTGGGATCAAGAAAGGTAAAGAAGTTGCCATTGGTGGTGATGGGCAGATAACACTCGGGAATGCTGTAATTAAAGCTACTGCACAAAAAATCCGTAAACTTCATAATGGCAAAGTACTCGCCGGTTTCGCAGGTGCAACTGCTGATGCATTTACTCTCTTTGAAAAATTTGAAGGGAAACTCAAGGAATTCAAAGGGAACCTGAAAAAAGCAGCAGTAGAGCTGGCAAAAGATTGGCGTTCAGATAAAATCCTACGCAGATTGGAAGCAATGATAATCGTGGCAGATGAAGATACTTTACTCGTGATCTCCGGAAATGGCGATGTTCTGGAACCTGATGATGGCATAATCGCTATTGGCTCCGGAGGGAACTTTGCACTAGCTGCTGCCAGAGTTTTATCTAAACATACAAAATTATCTTCCCGGGAAATCGTGGAAGAATCATTAAAAATCGCAGCAGATATCTGCATTTATACAAATGATAAAATTGAGGTTCAAACTTTATGAAGAATGCATTAATGAAACATTTCACACCCACAAAAATCGTTAAAGAACTCGATAAATATATTATCGGACAGGATAAGGCAAAAAGAGCAGTTGCCATTGCCCTGCGAAATCGATGGAGAAGACAGCAGGTTCCCGGTGAACTTCAGGAAGAAATCATGCCAAACAACATCATTTTGATCGGTCCTACAGGTGTGGGAAAAACAGAAATCGCGCGCAGACTTTCCAAGTTGGCAAATGCTCCTTTTATCAAAGTGGAAGCATCAAAATTCACTGAAGTCGGTTATGTGGGACGCGATGTTGAATCTATGATTCGTGAACTTATCAATATCGCTGTGAATGATGTTCGCACAGAAATGACAAAAAACGTTCAGGAAAAGGCAGCTTCAAATGCCAGGGAAAAATTAGTGGATATTCTTTATCCTGCACCTCCTGTTGCACCCAATGAAACTGAAGAAGAAACAAAAAAACGTACTGAAAGATATAATCGCATCCGTAAAAAAATGCAGAAGTTGCTGGATGAAGGTGAACTGGATAATCGAGAAGTTGAAGTTACTCAGGAAAGACCGAGAGCTTCGCATATCGAGATTTTTTCTCAAACAGGATTGGAAAATATCGATCTCCAGCTTGGTGATATGATGGCTGGAATCTTGCCCATGAGAAACGGTCAGAAGAAGAAAAAAATGAAAGTCGCGGAAGCGATAAAACACCTTACAGATGCAGAATCTCACAGGTTGATTAATAAAGATACAGTAACGGCTGAAGCTAAGCGAAGAGTGGAAAATGACGGAATAATCTTTATCGATGAAATAGATAAAATAGCTGCCAGAAACGACTCGCATGTTGGTGCTGATGTGTCACGCTCCGGAGTGCAAAGAGATCTTCTGCCAATTATCGAAGGCTCGAATGTGCCCACAAAATATGGTATTATAGATACTGCTCATATTCTTTTTATCGCTGCCGGTGCTTTTACCGTGGCTAAACCATCTGACCTGATTCCGGAAATGCAGGGTCGTTTCCCTATCCGCGAAGAACTAAGCAGTCTTACAAAATATGATTTTGAAAAGATCCTGGTTCATCCTAAGAATTCTCTTACAAAGCAATATACAGCTCTTTTCAAATCTGAAAATGTGGACCTTGTTTTTAGAACAGATGCTATTTCCGAAATTGCTTTTTTTGCAGCTTTAGCAAACGAAAAAATGGAAGACATCGGGGCTCGCAGACTTCATACTGTGATGAATGCTCTTTTGGATAATTATCTTTTTGATATGCCGGATAAGAAAATCATAAGAGTTGTAATAACCAAAAATGCAGTAGAGAAAAAACTGAATAAAATCATAAAAGACGAAGACCTTTCAAAATATATTTTGTGATGAATATCAGTTCATATTCTTTCGGACAAATTATCATAGATAAAAAAGAATATAACTCGGATGTAATTATTTATCAGGATAGAATCGACTCTTCCTGGTGGCGGAAAAAATCGCATTCAGTCACTATTGAAGATATTGCTGATATTCTGAAAAAACAAGCTGAAACAATAATTTTTGGAACCGGATTTTACGGAATGATGAAAATCGAAAACCAGGTTAAAGAAGAATGCGCAAAAAGAGGAATCAATTTAATTATCGAAAAAAGCGGGAAAGCTGTGCAAATATTTAATGAATCAAACCAAGAACAGAAAGTAATTGCTGCTTTGCATTTGACGTGTTGAGATGGAATTTTATAAACTAAAACCTTCAATCAATAAAATTTTTAATAATGATGTTGAACTTTTACCCTCAGTTACTGAATTATTTGAATTAGAATTAGCATATCTTGAATATAATAGCCTGAAAGAAAATTATTTCTTAAATAGAACTGCTTACTTCAAATCAAGAAACAATCAATATTCAAAGCATTATCTAATGTATAATACTTTCCCAGATGCGTTAAATGAAGAAAGATCGGCGACAACAAAGAATTATTTTGAAAATGGTAAATTTTCGACCGGATATTCAACTCACGGTTTATTTCCTTATCGAGGAAAATTTCATCCTCAATTAATAAAAGCATTAATTAACATTATTGTTATTAAAGAAGGTGAAACGATTTTAGACCCAATGTGCGGAAGTGGAACGACAAATATCGAAGCGTCTTTAATGGGAATTAATTCAATTGCTCTAGATCTAAGCCCATTTTGTCAATTCATGACAAAAGTAAAGTACAACAGCTTGAAAATTGATACTGAGTTACTAAAAGAAATACCAAATAAAGTTGATAAATTTTTCGATTTTTTTTCTTCAGGTAATATCTCAGAGAAGTTTAAGAAAATAGATAATCCAGAAAAATTAAAAATTTATGAATTAACTTTACTCGCATATTTAGATGCACTCGGTTATTCAAAAAGAGTCGTAAAAGCTACTCATCTTCAATTATTCGAGAAAGTCCTGAAAAGATATATTGAAACAGTAACTAATTTTAAAATGATTAGTTCCAAATATATTGATCATTTTGGAATTGTTGAAGTGTTAACAAATACATCTGCAAAAAAAATTCCTTTAAAGAATAAATCTGTTGACGGAGTTATTACTTCTCCGCCATATTCCTTTGCGATAGATTATGTAAAAAATGATGAATCTCAACTAAAGTATTTAGAGTATGATATTGATGCATTGAAAAAAGGAATGGTTGGTCTTGTTGGAAAAAATAAGGATGAAAAGCTTGAAAACTATTTCAAAGATATGGATATTGTATGTTCAGAAGTTTCACGAGTTCTAAAACCCAACAAATATTTTGTAATGATCATTGGTTCAAATACAAATCAAACAGGTGGAATCAGGTTGGAGCAGAAAATAATTGATTCATGTACAAGATATAATTTGAACCTCGTTAAAAGTATTTTAAAACCAATCAAGGGTATGAGAAACACAATGAAAGAAGAATATATTTTATTTTTTCAAAAGGAGAAAAATTGAAAACAACTAGAGAAAAATATACTAATGTAATAAATAATAATACATTTTATTATTTCGATGATGAATTTGAAGAAATTTATGAAAAATACATTTATAGTGTAAAAGAAACAATTCTTTATCTGAAAAATGAAGTAACGAACAATGGTTGTAAAAAAGAAGTTTTTACAAATTTCCTTCTATCAAAAAAGGAGATAGGGTTAAAGGCTCTTTTAGCAATAACTGGTTTTTCTAATGAAAGTTTGAAAAGATTAATAACCGTTATTCGCATTGTAAATGATGGCGAAGTAAATAATCTGGTTTTCAGAAAAGACTGGGATGATGTTTTAAATGAAAATGAAATTTCAGAATGGAGTTCAGAAAAAATTGAAAAACTAATAATCTCAAATGAATATTTCAGGAAAGGATTAATAAATATATTTTTTGAAGGTTCTACTCACAGTTTTTTTCAACAAACGTTGCCTGCTTTTGAACTACAAAAATTAAGTCTGGGAAAACTACAATTCAATATTGATGCTTTAATTGATACTTTAGCTAGATACAAAGAAAAAGGGTCGAGAGCTGCAAAAGGAAAAAACAATCCCGAAATTTTAATTGAAAAACTACTCAATTTATTGAATATAACTTTTGAAAAAGGTGATTTAGGAGAATTAATAAGCAATGCCCCGGATAAAAAAAGAACAATGGATTTTATAATTCCAGATAAAAAGAACCCGTTAATTATTATTGAAAGTTCATTTTTAACAACAACTTCTTCCGGTCAGGGAGACAAATCAAAAACAGAGATTTCAATTGATGCGCTTCTTAAAAAACACTATCCAAAAGCTAAGTTTATCGGTTTTGTTGATGGGATTGGCTGGTATGTTCGTAAAAACGATTTGAAACGAATGGTTGCAGCTTATGAAGATGTGTTTACTTTTCATTCCGAAGAAATGAAAAGATTTAAACAATTTTTAAAAGAGGTTATAGACTATGAGTGAAATTAAATTTGATTTAAAAGGAATTGGTGAAGTAATTAAAACAAATACTTTAAAAGTTCCAATTTATCAGAGATCTTTTGCATGGGGGAAAAAAGAAGTTATCGAACTTTTTGATGATATTAAGGAATCTATTAATGAAGATGAATATTTTTTAGGGACTATTGTTTTAACAAAAAATAAAGGAGATAGCAGGTTAGAAATTATTGATGGACAACAAAGAATTTCTACAATCGTAATTTTTTTTGCTGCTCTGAAAGGTTATATAGATGATACTAAAGGGAAAGAATCAATTCAATTAGATTACTTAAGTTGTTATGAACTGGAAGCTCAAGAAAATATTCCAAAGCTTGAATTAAATATGCAGGATAATGAATTTTACAGAGAATTTATTGTTAATGAGAAAGAAAATTATCCGGCAAAAAGAGATTCTCATTTAAGGATAAAAAGTACATTTGAGGGAGCGAAGAAACTAATTTCGGGATTATTAGAATCAAACAATCAAGACCCACATGTATTATACGATTGGAAGAAATTTATTGATGAAAAATTAAAAGTTATTTTAATAATCGTCCCAAGCAATGCAAATGCTTTTACTATTTTTGAAACATTAAATGATAGAGGTATAGAATTAGCTCAATTAGATCTATTAAAAAATTATTTATATAGCAAAGCCGGAACTCGTATAGAAGATGCACAAAACTTTTGGATTGAGCTAACATCAAAAATTGAGTCTGTTGTGGATGAAAGTTTAATTCTAACATACATTAAGCATTATTGGTCTTCTCAACACGGGTTAACCCGTGAAAAAAATAAGGAATTATATAATAGTATTAAAAATGAGATTAGGAATCCAACACAATCTGTTACTTTGATTAATAATTTAAAAAATGATGCAGATTTATATATTTCTATATTAAATCATAATAGTTTGTATTGGAAAGATTTTGATAATAAATGTAAGGAATATATTGAAACACTTAATTATTTTGGATTAGAACAATATAGACCACTCCTATTATCCATTTTGAAAAAATTTGAAAAGGATGAAGTAAAAAAATCTTTAAAATTAATAATATCGTGGCTGGTAAGAAACCTAATTGTTGGAGCTATGGGTGGTGGAACATTAGAAAAAACTTATGCTGATAAGGCTAAAGACATATTTGATAAAAAAATTAAAAAAGCAACTGAACTAAGAGAATCATTAAAAGGTATTATCCCACAAGATAAAGATTTTAAAGAGCAATTTTTATTGGCAACTGTTAGTAAGCACAAATTAGCCAGATATTATCTTAGTGCGATTGAGAATTTTCACAGGGGTAAAGAAAATCCAGAATTATTAGTAAATATAGATACTGATTCTGTTAATTTAGAGCATATATTACCACAAAAACCTGAGGATAATTGGCCTAATTTTACAGAAGAAGACATTATTACATATGGAAGAAGAATAGGTAATTTAACTTTGATGAACACAAAAGAAAACAATGATTTTAAAAGTTCTAAATTTATCGATAAGAAAAAGAAATATAAAGAATCAGATTTATGGATTACGAACTCTCTTTATGAACATGATAAATGGACAAAAGAAAAAATTGTACAACGACAGGAAGAACTTTCAGAATTAGCGGTGAAAACCTGGAGTTTAAAATTTGATTAAAATTATAGAAAAATATAAAAATACCTTAACTCAAGGCGATTGTTTAGAGTTGTTTAAAAATATTCCGGACAATTCGATCGATATGACTTTTGCTGATCCACCCTTTAATCTGAAAAAGAAATATAATAGTTATAAAGATTCATTAGAGTTTAAAGAATATCTTGATTGGTGTGAAAAATGGATTTCCGAAATGGTAAGAGTTACAAAACCAACAGGTTCAATTCTTGTTCATAATATACCAAAATGGCTTACTTATTTTGCAGCAATTTTAAATAAAAAAGCATATTTTAAACATTGGATTTCCTGGGATGCGCCAACTGCACCAATGGGAAAAACCTTACAACCTTCACATTATGGAATTCTTTTTTATGCAAAAAATCAAAAAGAATTAAAGTTTTATGAAGTAAGATATCCTCATAAAAGAGAAAGGAAAACAGGTTATTTACTAAAAGATTACGGCGGTAAAAAAGCACTTTTACATCCTTTTGGTCCTTTAGTTTCCGATGTTTGGACTGATATTCACAGGATCAAACATAATAACAGACGCGATCCGCATCCTTGCCAGCTTCCCATTCATTTACTTGAAAGATTGATCTTAATGACAACCGATGAAGATGATATTGTTCTGGATCCTTTTATGGGAACAGGAACCACTGCTATTGCTGCCAAACATCTCGGAAGAAATTTCATTGGATTTGAAATCGATCAAAAGTATGCCGAGATTGCGAAAGGAAAAATTAATACCATTTCAGATGATTCAAAAATTGGCGATTTTTGGCTAAGTTTTTATTTAAATGAACCAAGAACTATTAGAAATAAAGATTGGAAAGAATTAGAACAGTATTTCATTGTTCCAAAAGATTTAAAGGAAATTGATAAAGTGAAAATATCGTTATTATCGAAAGATGAAATAATTAATACATATACTCCAAAGAAAGACGAACAAACATCTTTTTTGTTTCCTGTCAGATGAAAAATATAAAGGTTAATTATGAATTTAAAAAATGATGAAATAATTTATAGTGTTACAATTGGAGAACTACAATTTGAAGCAAAAAGATACATTGGTCGTGAACTTACAGAAGACGAAATTTATTACGCAACGAAAGGTATAGATTGGGGTTTATCAACAGATATAGAAATTGTATTCCAAACTGCTATAGAAGATTCCGTTGAACTTTCAAAAAAAAAATAATATGGAGCAACCGTGAAAAAATCTTTTATCTTCATCCTTTTTCCTTTCTCGTCACGCCGCAGCATTATTCTGCGCACTTTTCTTTGCGTAGGCGGATTCCTTTTTCCATTTCTCCTCTTTGCATCTGAAGTAGTTTCCATCGAAATTCCGGTAGTCGTTCCCCTCACTCTTGAACCTTACGCCACTTTCGATTACCCTGAAATCGATGAATCGTCTGCTATTATCAAAAGCAGGGTTTGGGAAAATGTATATTGGACCTTGAACGATTCGGGTGATGAATCGCGAATATTTCCGTTTTCAAAAGATGGAAAAGTTTTACGGGCAGAATGGTATAAAGAAGAAGCAGGAGTTTATATTCCGGATGCAGTGAATATTGATTGGGAAGAAATGGCAACTGATAATGATGGCAATATCTACATTGGAGCTTGCGGGAATAATGACAATATGCGACGCGATCTGGCAATTTATATTTTAAAAGATCCTTTTCCGCTTTTCACTGGCAAAACCAGGATTTTCCAGACCATAAATTTCTATTATCCGGAGCAAACAGAATTTCCTGCTAATCCAAATAATTTCGATGCTGAAGCAGTTTTCTGTGCTTTCGATAAAATTTATCTTCTTACCAAAAACCGAGCAGATACAAACACGACCCTTTATCGCTTCGATTCTTTAGACCCATTAAAAGAAAATCCAGTTACAAAAATTGGAACATTTAATATCGGCGGAATGGTTACAGCTGCTGATGCTTCTCCGGACGGAACGAAATTAGCAGTTTTAACTTATACTTCAATCTGGCTTTTTGAAAGCGATACTGATGATTATTTTCATGGAAAATTTTCCTGGTTACCAATCATTGCAAAACAATGCGAAGGTATTTGTTTTGATGATGAAGACACTTTGATTATCACAAACGAACAAATGGAATTATTTGAAGTTTCTATAGAAGATTTAATCAGAATAAAATAGGGAGAAAATTATGAAAAAGATTATTGCATGTTGCGGAATAGTTTGCATAGAATGTCCTGCTTATATTGCTTTCAAAAACGATGATGATGAATTAAGGAAAAAAACAGCAAAACAGTGGTCAGAAGAATTTAAAGCAGATATAAAACCCGAAAATATTAATTGTGTGGGTTGCATTGTAAAAAAAGGAATTCATTTCAGTCATTGTTTCGAGTGTGAAATCAGGAAGTGCTGCCAGGAAAAAAATATTGATAATTGCGCCATTTGCAACCTGTTTCCCTGTCAGAGAATTTCGGATTTTTTCAAATTTGTTCCTACTGCCAAAACTGTTCTTGAAGATATTCATAACAAATAGGTTCTGTCTATCATCACTCCAAATTACAAATAATTAAAAAATATTATCAAACAAGATTGTTTGATTTATAAAGGAATGGAAAAGAAATATTGAGCCAGCCAGGTCTTGATCTTACCAAAGGCAATTTACTTAAAAATCTTATAAAATTGGCATCGCCAATTGTTTTTTCCAATTTCCTGCAAACTTTCTACAATCTCACAGATGCCTTCTGGTTAGGCAAATTAGGTGAAAACGCCCGTAATGCAGTATCAGTAGCAGGAATGACCTTTCCGTTAGTTTTCTTTCTTTCTTCCTTTGGATTCGGATTTGTTGTGGCAGGCACATCATTGATTTCGCAATACAAAGGTGCTGGAATGCCCGAAAAAATGAAAGAAGTTGTAGGGCAGTTTATTTTAATTTTATCAATTTTTTCTGTGATTTTCATTCTCGGAAGTTTCATTTTTTTAGATCAAATACTGTATTTACTGCAAACACCTTCCGAGATTTATCTTAGTGCAAAAGAATACATTTCAATCATTTTATCCGGCATGATCTTCATGTTCATCTTTCTTTCTTATCAGAGCTTTTCTCATGGTTTGGGAGACACGATTTCTCCGATGAAAATCCAGATGATTTCAGTTAGCATAAATGTTATTTTAGACCCTATTTTGATTTTTGGTCTCGGTTTTTTTCCCAGGATGGAAATCAAAGGAGCTGCTATTGCCACACTCATTGCTCGCATTATTGCAGCTTTAATTGCAATCTATTATCTTGTTAAGAAATCTCCTCACATACTTCCAAAAATGAAAAACATGATTCCAGACCTGGACATGATGAAAAGGATATTAAAGATAAGTATTCCTGCTTCAATGGGATTTTCCATGACCAGTTTTGGTTTTTTAGTTTTACAGGGATTTGTAAATTCTTTCGGGACTGTTGTGATTTCAATTTTTTCTATCGGCAACCGTATGATCGGGCTTTTTATGATGCCTGCCATGGGAATCAGCAGTGCACTTGCTTCGATAATCGGACAAAATCTTGGGGCAAAACAAATCAAACGAGCTGAAAAAAGTGTCTGGGTCGCCTTTAAGCTGACTCTGATAATTATGACAATTGGGTGTTTTATTCTGTTTTTCTTTGGAGCTTCTTTAACGAGATTTTTCATCAATGATGCAGCAGTAATCGAAGTTGGCAGAAGGATGTTCAAAGTTACTTCTATTGCAGCTTTTGTATTTGGGAACCTATTTGTATTTATGGGAGTTTTCAATGGCTCGGGTCATACAAAACCTTCGATGATTTTGAACATTGCGAGGTTGTGGTTTTTCCGTATTCCGCTCGTTTTCATTCTTTCTGGCAAGATTATTTCTCTTTTATCCATAAAATGGAAATTCCTGATCGATATCTTCTCTAAACTTGCTCAACCTTTATCTGCATTCCCATATGATGCGCTTTGGTGGTCCATGTTAATCAGTAATGTATTAGCTAGTATCTGGGCTTATTCGATCTTTCGAAAAGGAAAATGGAAACAAGCAAGTATCTAATTTCAAAATCCTAATTTCTAATATCAAATAAAAATCCAAATAATAAATATCAAATTAACTCCAATTTAGAAATTACAAACAACAAAATCCAAAAAACAAATAAATCCCAAATACAAATAATGAAATAACAAACGATCTAAGGCTTCGATTTGTTTTGAATTTGAAATTTTATGACAACTTGTCCTAAGTTCCGCAGGAATCTTGGGATAAGTTGGAACAAGGTTGGCAGGGTGGTTGGTGAGCGACTTAGCACAAAATCCTTCGGGCTTATGCCAAGTCTTTTTTTTGCTTGTTCGATATTCGGTATTGCCTGCCCCGTAGGGAGCTTGCGACTGTTCGGAGGATATTCAAATTTTTTTGCGTTCTTTGCGTCTTTGCGGTTAAATAATTTCACGACAACTTGTTGGTAAGTTTGCTTTCGTAAGCACCTATTCATAAAAAAACCTCCGAAATTCGGAGGTTTCTCCTACATCTACTTATTTGAAATCTATTTTTCTTCTATACCTTCTAAATAAACAAACATTTCTTCGGTTGAGATAAAATGATCAAAAAGTGCCAAAGCTTCTTGAAGCTGAGTATCTTCTCTGATAGCAATTTTATAGCTTGCCACATCATCAAATTTCTTTGCAATGATATTGCTTTCAATAGAATTCTTTATCCATCTGAATGAACTGTCAACTTCAGTTTGTTCCATCTCGATTCCTTCATTTTTTGCATATTCCAGGAAATCATCAATAATTGTTTCATCTACTTCAAAATCTTCTGTGATCGAATCCTCATTTTCTAACATATAGTTAACAGAGTAATTGAAGAAAATGTTTTTCCTGCGAAATTCAATTCCCAGATCTGAAATCAAAGATTGCTTGATTTCAATATCAGGTGTGATACCTCCACCGCCATAAACAACTCTTCCGCTCTGAGTATAATAAATTTCTTTCTTATTCTCTTCTTCAGCTTTTTCCCGTATTTCTTTGATTTCTTCCTGAGATAAATCTCCATTTTTAACTCTTTCGTCTTTGAGTAATTCGTCATTTATATCTTTGTGAATACATCTTCCGGAATTGATATAATATTTGGCAGTTGTTATTTTTATTCCGTTTCCGCCAGAAAGCGGGAATAATCTTTGCACAGAACCTTTGCCAAATGATGTTTTTCCTACCACTAAACCTCTATCCCAATCTTGAAGTGAACCAGCAAAAATTTCTGAAGCACTCGCTGAAGCTTCATTGATGAGAACAACTACCGGATAACCTGTACGAATTCTGTTATATCTCGTAAAAAGTTCCGAATTTGCCTGTGGATTTCTTCCTTTTGTGAAAACAATCCTTTTATTTTTCCCGATGAATTCATTAACTGTATTTACAGCTTCTGTTAAAAGCCCACCCGGATTAAACCTGAGGTCAATCAAAAGTCCACGAATCCCTTCAGATTCCAACTCATCCAGTTTTTCCCGAAGTTCTTCAGTAACATGTGCATTAAAATGTCTAATCCTGATATAACCAATACCATTATCCATCTTAAACGCATAAGGAACACTCTTGATCTTGATAATATCCCGAATGATTTCAAACTCCAATTCCTCATCAACACCAGGTCGGAGGATTCCGATTACAACTTTTGTCCCTTTATCACCCCGCATTCTCTTGATCCCTTCATCCAAAGCCATTCCAACAATATCTTCTCCATCGATCTTCACGATTTTATCGCCGGAATGAATTCCCATTCGATAGGCAGGAGTTCCTTCGATTGGTGATACAACAGTAATGTAATCTCCTTTCTTATCGATGGAGATACCCAAGCCGCCAAATTCACCTTTCGTGTCTGTTGTAAATCGTTCAAAATCATCAGCAGTAAAATATACAGTATGAGGATCCATATCCTCGAGCATTCCTTTGATGGATGACTCGATTAATTCATCAATATCTACATCATCTACATAATTTACCCGGAGTTTGTTGAACACTTCTACAAATAACTCGATTTTCTTATAAATATTAGTTTGATTGGGAGTTGTTTCAGCATCGATTTTATCGGAATTGAAAAATAATAAACCAATAACAATCCAACTGATTACTCCGATCGAAACTAATATTTTGCCTGTTTTGTTTAATTTCATTTTATACCTTCTTACCCCTTTTTACCTGAAAATCAATAAATTTATCAACAATAAATTTATGAATTTCCACAATACTTTTATATCCATCTACAACAATATAACGTTCTTTTTCTATTTCCGCAATTTCCAAAAAACCTTTCCTGACTTTTTCATGAAATTCCAGAGATTCACGCTCTAACCTATCAGCATCGGTTCGGGAAATTCTTGATAACCCGATTTCTGCCGGCATATCAATGAGAAAAGTCAAATCCGGAACCAAACCAAAAGTGGCGTACTTGGTAATTGTGTCAATGATGTTTCTATCGATTTTTCGGGCAGCTCCCTGATACGCAATCGTGGAATCATAATACCTGTCTGAAATCACAAACGTTCCTTTCTCAAGTGCAGGAATAATCCATTCTCCGGTATGCTGGCTGCGGCTTGCCATATATAATAGCATTTCTGTTTCCGGTAGCATCTCATCATTGTTTTTATCCAAAAGTATATCCCGGATATCTTCTGATATTTTTGGTCCTCCAGGCTCTCTGGTTAATAAAACTTTGTTACCAAGATTTTCAAGATACTCCTTTAACATTTCAGCTTGGGTAGATTTACCACAACCTTCAATTCCCTCAAATGTAATAAATAAACTTTCTTTCATTTTTCAGCTCTTTTCTATCAAAACTAATCATAAATAGAATCGTTTTCTGTCAACCGAAGTCTCATTACAACCGCATTTTCTTTTGGATTATTATAATATTCTTCCCTGATTCCAATAACTTTAAAACCGAGTTTTTCATATAGTTTTTGAGCTGCAAAATTGTTTTCCCGTACTTCCAAGAAAAATATTTTACAGTTTTCATTTTTTACTTTTTTGATAAGATGCTCAACCAGAATCTTGCCAAAACCCTGTCTTTGAAATTGCTTTCTAATTCCAAGATTTGTAATTTCAAATTCATCATTAATTTTCCACCCGCAAATATAACCGATTATTTCCTGCTCATCAGATTTCTGCAACACATAAGACTCATGATTAATGATCTTTTCAACAAACATTTTTGCTGACCACGGTTCGGAAAACAGTTCTTTTTCAATATCCAAAACTTTTTGAAGGTCTTTGATTTGCATTTTACAGATTTCAATTTTCATCAATAATATAATTTCTGCCCGGGATAAATCATTACAATCCCGTTTTTATTTTTAAGATTGTTCCTTTGAATAAGATGCTGAGAAGAAGTGCCGAGTTTACGGGCAATTGCAGCAATATAATCGCCTTTCTTAACAATATAAAAACCGGTTTTACTTTGTGTAGAGCCATACAATTTCAGCTTTTGACCAGGTCTGATAATATTTGAGTTCAAACCATTCAGCATCTTAATTTTTGAGACTGTAGTTTTATATTTCATAGCAATATCATAAAGATTATCACCTTTTTTCACGGTATGATGAGTAAAATAACCGGCATTTTTATTAAGAAATTGTTTTTCTATAAACGTTACTTGAGAGTCATTTTTTTCACAATTTTTGGGAAGAAGAATCGTGTATTCTCCTGGGGGAAGAACCACATTATTGATCGCAGAATATTTCTTCCTGTTTCTCTGATAGATTTTGATCCAGGGATTATATTCCCAGATTATACCTACAAAAGTTCCCTGAGCTTTTGCCCAATCATCAATTTTGTAATGACCATTCAGCGTAATTCTTTCCAGACGAACCTGCTCTAAAAGTGGTTTCTCACGTTCAAATTTTTTGCCAAAAATCACTTCTTCATTTTCTATAATAAGTTTCGAAGCAACAGCTCTCCAAACAAAATTATGGCTTTCATCAGATTGCATTATCAGATGGAAAAAATCTTTACCTCCCTGTTTGCGCATCACCTTCGAAATATTTCCTGCTCCGGCATTGTACGCACTCATAGCGAGAAGCCAGTCTTCTGCTCCTCTTTGAGATAAGAAATCATAGTTATTCTGCAAAAACTTAGCAGCAGCTTCGGTCGACTTGAAAACATCCCGTCGTTCATCAATGAATGAATTTACTTTTAAGCCAAATCCTTTGGCTGTTTTAGGCATAAATTGCCAGATGCCATCAGCCCCGACACGAGAATGTGCCAGGCAGCTCAATCTACTTTCAGCAATCGCTAAATATTTTGTGTCGAGAGGAATACTGTGCTTTGTAAAAATCGAATCGAAAATTGCAAAATATTTCCCGCTTCTCGGAATAAATTTATGTGCAGCTTTCAATTCCTGTTTATAGATTTTTTCAAATTTATTATTAATCCTCTCGTTGGTAAGATCAAAAACTCTTCCAGCAAAAATTATGGAATCCGGTATTTGAAAATCCAAATTTACAGCAACACGATTATTAGAAATTTCCAAAGCTTGCGAAAGAGAATCTTTTGTGAAATTCATCTCTTCAATAACTGATAATAGAGAATCAATTTGAATCTCTCTTTGCAGAATAACCTGATTTAATGAATCTTCATTTACATAGAAATTCTGCACTTCATTAAGTTCAGGTTCTTCATAAATGAAATCTTCTTTGAGTTCTTGATGAAATGAACAACTGCAAACCAAAATAATCAAAATGAAAACCATAAATACATTTTTCATTTAAGAAGTCTCCACCGATCTATCTTTGTAAATTTTATCATAATAATTTAAATATTCACCTGAATGTATTTCTTCTATCCAATCAAGATGACTTTTGTACCAGTTAATTGTCTGCTTTAATCCATCATCAAAATCGATTGAAGTTTTCCAACCTAATTCTTTTTTAATTTTAGAAGAATCAACAGAATAACGAAGGTCATGACCTTTACGATCTTCTACAAATTTTATCAGGTTTTTAGATGCATTCAGTTCATCCAGAATGAATTCCACTAATTTAACATTTTGCCATTCATTATCTGCCCCAACATTATAAATCTCACCAGATTTTCCATTATGCAAAACCAGGTCGATAGCTTTACAATGGTCATCCACATGAATCCAATCTCGAATATTCTTGCCATCTCCATACACCGGAATTTCTTTATTATTCAATGCATTCCCAATAATAACTGGAATAAGTTTTTCCGGAAATTGAAAGGAGCCACAATTATTGCAACATCGAATGATATTCACAACCTGCCCGTATGTTTGATGAGCAACTCTGACAAATAAATCAGCAGCTGCTTTGCTGGCAGCATAAGGATTATTCGGAGCTATTTTTGAATCTTCAAGACAAGAAATCGGTTTCTCAATAGAGCCGTATACTTCATCAGTAGAAATTTGCACGAATTTATTCACATTGTTTTCCTTCGCATGATTGAGCAGGATTTGAGTTCCCAAAACATTGGTTTTCAAAAAGATATCGGGATTCAAGATGCTTCTGTCAACATGAGATTCAGCAGCAAAATGGATAATATAATTCGGATTAAACTCTTCAAAAACGTTTTTCACATCCCTGTTATCCGCAACATCTCCCTTCACAAAAACATAATTTGGATTTTCTTCAACTGAACTGAGATTGTTCAAATTTCCAGCGTAAGTGAGTTTATCAAAATTTATAATCTTATACTTTGGATATTTACCCATCAAATACCGAATAAAATTTGAACCGATAAAGCCTGCTCCGCCAGTAACCAAAATAATTTTGTTCAAATCTTCAGAACTAACATCCATAAGATTATTGGATGAATTTTGATTTATTCGTTCCGTCATAATACTATCCTAATGAATGAAACTCAATAATAAATAAAATGCCGGAGCAGCTAACAATAAACTATCAAATCGATCCAAAATACCGCCGTGACCTGGAATAATTGTAGAGCTATCTTTGATGCCAACATCACGTTTGAGCATAGATTCAAACAAATCTCCAAACTGACCGAAAATCCCTGCGGAAATCGCAACTGCTAAAGTTTGAATAATTGTGAAACCAGTAAATTCAGCAATTATGAATGCACCAATAAAAGCAAAAAGAATTCCCGCTAAAAAACCTTGTAAAGATTTTTTGGGACTTGCCTTAAAAATTCCTCTATGTTTACCATATTTTCTTCCAATAAAATAGGCAAAAGAATCTGTTATCCAGATGAGAGCGATCAAACTCAAAATGAGAAAAGCACCATTTTCCATATTTCTTATTCTATAAACTGAAGAAAGAAAAACAGCAGTATAAATAACTGAAAACAGGCTTGTGGAAATCCTGTTTAAACTACCTTCGAGTTTATTGTGAACAAGGTCATTTCCTGAAACAAAAATAAATACAATAAAGAGAGAAGCTATCACCATATTCAGATTAAAATATGCAGATGAAATAAAAACCAGAATGCTGAAAGGCAGCATTATAACAGAAATTGTAATGCCTTTTTTGATAAACATTTCTCTGAACTCGAACATTTGAATAAAAACGATTAAACCCAGTAATGAAGATAATGCGAATCCTCCTAAATAAAAAATGAACAAAATAAGAGGTATGAAAATAACTGCAATTAACACTCTTTTTATTAATTCCATATCGTTCACCTATAAGCTATTACTTATTTTTCCCAATTCAATACCCGCGAAACACACGAAAAAACACGAAAAATTCTATTTCATTCCCAAAGAGGGCTTTGGGAACAAGTAGTTAGGTATTTTCCCAGCTTAACCTGTTCAACCAGAATCAGACCTGACTCGTAAGCTTGCGGCGAGTCGGGAATGATGACAAACTGAATGTTCTCAACACGCACTGCGTCACGAGTCGAGTCCATTCCATTCACAAGGTTTTTCCCCAATTCAACTAATTCAACCAATTCAACCATTATTTTATCTTGCACCATATCTTCTTTTTCTCTTTTGAAAATCCAGAATTGCCCGGATAAATTCTTCACGAGAAAAATCCGGCCAGAGAGTTTGGGTAAACCAGAATTCCGAATAAGCACTCTGCCAGATGAGAAAATTGGAAAGCCGTTCTTCACCGCTGGTTCGGATGATCAAATCCGGATCCGGCATATTTGCTGTGTAAAGATGACTATTAATAATTTCTTCATTAATTTCATTCTCTGAGATTTTTCCCGATTTCATCTCTGCAAAAATATCATTAAAAGCATCGGTCAATTCCTGGCGACCACCATAATTCATCGCTGCATTCAGATGAAGACCGGTATTATTCCAGCTTCGTTTGCACGTTTCAATAACCTTTTTATTATAATTTTTAGATAAATTTTCCTTTCTACCTAAGAATCGCACGCTGACATTATTTTTTATAAGTTCATCGATTTCTTTTACCAGAGAATCAATTATCAATTTCAAAAGGTAATTCACTTCAGGTTTTGCTCTTTTCCAGTTTTCTGTGGAAAAAGCATAAACCGTAAGATATTCCAGACCGATTTCAACAGATGTTTCCACAATTCTGCGAACAGTTTCCACACCCTTTTTATGACCGTTTATTCTTTTCGTGTTATGAAGTTCTGCCCAGCGTCCATTGCCATCCATTATAATAGCAATGTGTTTTGGCATCTTTGATTTATCGATTTGGAGGATAAGTTCTTTATAATTCATTTTAACCTCTTTTTTGACAGGATTGACAGGATTAACAGGATATTTAATCCTTTTTTAATTCCCTTACTTTCCTTTTGATTTCGACTTCGCTTTCTGCAAAATTAATAACCAATCCCACCTCTAATCCTGTTGCAGTCAGATAATTAACAAGTTGAACTTCGTGTGCCTTCACGATATTTTTGACTGATTTTAATTCTATTATTATTTTATTTTCCACCACAATGTCAGCAATATAATTTCCAACTATTTGGTTCAGATAGTGAACAATAACCGGTTTTTGACTTTCTACTTTTAAGCCAATCTTCCTTAATTCGATTATTAAACATTTTTCATAAACGGATTCTAAATATCCGAATCCCATAATGTTGTAAACTCTATATGCACAGCCAATTATCTGTTGTGTTAAATCCTCATATAGCATTTTCAATCTCCTTAAATTATTAATTCAGAAGAACAATCATCCTGATAATCCTGTTAATCCTGTCTTATACTTCAGAAAAGCATTCATAAACCCATTCAAATCACCATCCATTACAGCAGAAGTATTTCCTGTTTCATAATCTGTTCGATGATCTTTCACCATCTGGTAAGGGTGAAAAACGTATGAACGAATCTGGTTTCCCCAGCCAATATCGGTTTTTGTGTCTTCCAATTTTTGTCGCTCTTTTTCACGCTCTTCTACTTGATGTTGGTAAAGCCGAGATTTTAGAATTTTCATTGCAACATCTCGGTTTGTAATCTGAGAACGCTCATTCTGACATTGCACGACAATATTGGTGGGAATGTGAGTAATTCTAACAGCAGAATCAGTTGTGTTCACACTTTGTCCACCTTTTCCACTCGAACGATATGTATCGATTCTTAAATCTTTAGGATCGATCTCAATTTCAATATCATCTTCGATTATCGGATAAATGAAAACAGATGCAAAAGAAGTCTGCCTTTTTCCTTGAGCATTAAAAGGAGAAATTCTGACCAGACGATGAACACCGATTTCAGCTTTGAGATAACCGTAAGCAAAATCCCCGAGAATTTCCATTGTCACGCTTTTTAAACCTGCTTCATCTCCGGGAAGATAATCTACGATTTGAATTTTATAACCGGAATTCTCAGCCCAGCGTTTGTACATTCTCAAAAGCATTTCCGCCCAATCTTGAGATTCTGTACCTCCAGCCCCTGGATGAATTGTCAGAATTGCACTATTTGAATCTGTTTTACCATTTAAAAGGAATTGAATTTGAGCTTCGTCAATAAATGGTATTGCATGTTCAAGATTTTCGATTGCTTCTTCGAAGAGAGATTCGTTGAATTCTTCTTCAAGCAGTAATTGATAAGTTTCCAAATCATCGAATATCTTCTGGAGTTCTTTATCTTTAACTAATTGAGATCTGAGATTATTAACTTCTTTAGTGATATTTTGTGCTCGTTTCTGGTCTTTCCAGAAATCCGGTTTATTCATTTCAGATTCGAGATTGCTTATGTTCTGCTCTATGTTAGCAGTGTTAAAGAAACCTCCTGATTTCGACTATTTTTTTATTTGTAACTTCAACTTCTTTCAAAAAATCTATAAATTCCATAAAATTCTCCTATTGTGTAAAATGTAAATTAATTTGGATCAGAAAAATTGTCTAATTATTTATCAGTAAAAACTACCCGGAAGCAGATATGTTTTCACTTCTTCATTGTAATATCTATCTGTCATGGTTGAGATGAAATCACGAACTTTTTCAGGATTTGAAAATGAGTTTTTATATTTTTCAATCTTGCTGTTGAGAAATTGAGTGAAAATTTTGGATTTCAGATTTTGTTTTTCCAAGTCTTCCAGATATTGATCAAAGAGAATGTCCATGCTTTTATCAACAATCATCCGGGATTTTTTCACATTCGCATCTGTATAAATCCTATCATAATTGAATTTCTTAAGTTTATAAAGATAAAAGGAAGTTTCTTCATCAAATGAGACAAAATTCTTTTCATAACTATTTAGAATCACACTTTTAACAAGAGTATCGATTATTAAGCTGTTTGTGTTACCAAAAAATCCCACACAATCCTTTGGAAGGTCCTCACGTTTGAGAATGTTCAATCTTATTGCATCCTCGATATCTTGTCCAATATATGCAATTGTATCTGAAATCCGAACAACACAACCTTCTAATGTGGCAGGCATCCAAATAATATTCTCACCTTTTGTTGTACTTTGAATATAGTTTTGAATATCTTTTTCCGTCTTATCTCGCTGAGGTTGCAAAACAGTATCATGAACTTCTCCATCATGAGAAATAATACCATCACGAACCTGAAAAGTGAGATTCAGACCTTTTCCCTGAAGCGAAATATTATCAACAATATGCAGGCTTTGAATGTTGTGATGAAATTCTCCAATACCATGTTTGACGCAACATTTGCTAAGAGAAACTTCTCCATCATGCCCAAAAGGCGAATGTCCCAAATCATGACCCAGAGCAATTGCTTCTACAAGTTCAATATTGAGCCGCAGAATTTTGGCAATCGTGCGAGAAATCTGAGATACATAAGTAGTATGCAAACTGCGATTAGAAGTCTCTTCATCGAACATATTGGTAAAAGAAAAAACCTGCGTTTTACCTTGATACCTGCGGTAAGCTCCGCTATGAAGAATCCGGTCGCGATCTACAGCAAAATCTGAACGCATATAACACTTATCTTCCTTTTTCAGACGATAAGCATCTTCATATTCGCAGGCAAAATCACTGAAATTCTCGCAATTTTTTGCCAAACTTTTATCATATATTTGCTGAAGTTTTTCTTTATCCATCTCATCACTCTTTTTCTCGAATTCCATAAATATTGGTTGAAATCCCTCTTGACGTTTTTTCTTTTCAAAATAAGTTTCAACATGACCTTCTGTAGGAACATTGGAATATCCATTTTCATATTCTGAAACAAAATCTTTCCGAGCTGCAAAAAGTTTGATTATCCATTCTGCATACCCTGAGTGATCTGTGGCAATTTCCAATCTACCATCAGGTTTTAGAATCTCTGAAAGAACACCAATAAATCTATCATTTATCAGCCTATTCTTATGATGCTTTCTTTTGGGCCAAGGATCCGGATGAATGATATAAATCTTAGAAACCGATTTTTCAGGAATATACTTCTTTAGATTTCCATCCACAAACAATTTCAAAATTCTCACATTTTTGTGCAACTTAAAATCCAATTTTCTCAAAATAGTTTTGATTCTTTTCTCTTTTAATTCAAATCCGAGAAAATTTATATCAGGTAGATTTAAACCTTTTTGGATGAGAAATTCTCCTCTGCCACATCCTATTTCCAGGTAAACTGGATTTGTATTTCCAAAGATTTTAATGAAATCAAGTTCCTTTTCGGGTTTTGACTTAAACTCAAAAAAATCTCTCTTTTTTCCCAGTTTTTCAACACTCATTATTATTTCCAACCAAAGTCAAAAAATGCTTCAATTGTTTTGTGTCAATAATTACAAACAATCAAAAAAACTTATTTTGCATTTTGAATTGACAAATTTTATCATAATTAAAAAGTGCATTTGTTCTTTATTTAGTTGAATCTATCTTCGGGGCAGGGTTAAATTCCCAACCGGTGGTGATAGTCCACGACTCCGGCTGTAGCCGGATTGATCTGGTGAAATTCCAGAACCGACAGTAAAGTCTGGATGGGAGAAGGTAAAAAGATATATTTTTTTAATAAGCTCCGAAGATTATTCGGAGTTTTTTTTATTGGAAAATTTATGAAAGAATATATGAAGCTTTGTTTAAAATTAGCAGAAGAATTCAGAGGATTGACCAATCCCAATCCCATGATAGGTGCTGTTTTAGTTAAAGATGGTAAAATCATTGGAAAGGGAACTCATAAAAAAGCAGGAACCAATCATGCTGAAATTTTTGCTTTGAAAGATGCCGGTGAGAATGTTATAGGAAGCACTTTATATGTTAATCTTGAACCTTGTTCCCACTTTGGAAAAACTCCTCCTTGTGTAGATAGAATCATTTCAGGTGAAGTAAAAAAAGTCGTGATAGCCATGAAAGACCCAAATCCATTGGTAAATGGGAAAGGAATTCAAAAGCTTAAAAATGCTGGAATCGAAATTCAGGTTGGAATTTGTGAAGAGGAAGCTAAGGAATTAAATGAAATATACATAAAAAATATTACCAAAAAAAAACCTTTCGTAATCTTAAAAGCAGCAGTTTCTATGGATGGGAAAATAGCTGCCAAAAACGGAGATTCAAAATGGATAAGTAATGAGCTTGCTAGAAAAAAAGTTCACGAAATCCGTAATTATGTAGATGCAATACTGATTGGAGAGAACACATTGATGATTGATGATCCTAAACTTAATGTTCGATTGGTTGAACCTAAAAAAAATCCAAAAAAGATTATCATATCTTACAATTTAAATCTAAAAAATATTGAACAATTCAATGTTAATAAAGTATCCAACAAAAATTCAATTATTTTGGTTAGTTCAAAAATAAAAGAAAATGAAAATAAAAGATCATTTTTCGAAAATTTAGGAATTGAGGTAATTTTAATTGAAAAATTAAACAGCAAATTGAATTTAGATAATCTTCTAATTGAACTCTGGAAAAAAGAAATATACAGCATTTTAGTGGAAGGTGGAAGTGAGACTTTCACAAGTTTTATTGAAGCAAAGCTGGTTGATAAACTTCATTTGTTTATCTCACCTAAAATAATTGGTAATGAAGGATTAAGCTGGATTGGTGATTTGAACATTCGAAATATCACAGATTCAATTCAAATAAAAAAAGTGAATTTTGAAGTTTTAGAAGATAATATTTTAGTAACCGGTTATCCGGTTTATAAGGATTAAATTATGTTTACCGGTTTAATAGAAGAGATCGGAGAAATCACTCAATTTATGATTAGCCAGGATTTTGCACAATTATCCATCAAAGCACAAAAAATTCTAACAAATTTGCAAATTGGAGATAGCATTTCAGTAAATGGAATTTGTTTGACCGTGAATGATTTTAACAGTATCGAATTTAAAACAGATTTGATGAAAGCAACTTTAAAGAAAACCAACTTAGTTTCCAAAAAAATTGGAAGCAAAGTAAATCTTGAACGCGCAATGCAGCTTCAATCCAGAATCGGGGGACATCTTATCAGCGGTCACATCGATTGTTATGGAAAGATAACCAATATTCAAGAACTGCAAAATAATAAAATCATTGAAATTGAAACACCGGAAAGCTTAAAAAGATACATAATACCACAAGGCTCAATCGCTGTTGATGGCATAAGTTTAACCATTCATCAAATTACTTATGCAGGATTTACCGTATCCATTATTCCTCATACAATAAAAGAAACCACTCTGTCTTTTTTAAAAGTTGGTGATTTAGTAAACCTGGAAGCAGATTTGATCGGTAAATATGTACAAAATTTCTTAGAAAATAAAGAAAATCAGGATGATACAAAATCAGGTTTAACCAGGGAATTTCTTGCAGAACAAGGATTTATTTAATAAAGGAGAAAACAATGGATTTTAATACTATTGAGGAAGCAATAGAAGATATAAAAAATGGAAAAATAATAATTGTAGTTGATGATGAAAACCGGGAAAACGAGGGGGATTTCATCTGTGTTGCTGAACATGCTACACCTGAAGTTGTAAATTTCATGATAACTCATGGGAAAGGTTTGGTTTGCGTGGCAATGACTCCCAAAGATCTTAATAAGCTGAACCTGGAACAAATGGTTGAAAGAAACACAGATACCTATCACACAGCTTTCACAATTTCGGTAGACCACAAAGAAACAACCACCGGAATTTCTGCTTTTGAACGTTCATTAACCATAAAAAAACTAATCGCTCCTCAAAGTAAAGCTGAGGATTTTAAAAAACCCGGGCATATATTTCCCTTAAAGGCTAAAAAGAATGGAGTTTTAGAACGTCCCGGACATACAGAAGCTGCAGTTGAATTGGCAAATTTAGCGGGACTTAAAAAAGCTGGAGTTATCTGTGAAATAATCAGTGAAAATGGCGAAATGGCAAGGCTTCCGGAACTCTTTGAGTTAACAGAAAAATGGGACATGAAAATTATCTCGATCGAAGATTTGATAAAATTCAGACAAAAGAAGACCAAAATAATAAAAATCACGAAAGTTAATCTACCAACTAAATTTGGAGATTTCAAATTATCAGGATATAAAGAAGAAAAATCATCGGATATCCACCTGGTTCTAATCAAAGGAGATATTTCCAATAATGAAGAATCAATTTTGGTAAGAATTCATTCCGAATGTATTACCGGTGATCTTTTCGGCTCTTTGAAATGTGATTGCGGAAGCCAGTTACACACAGCTTTGGAGCAGATTGAAAAAGCTAAACAGGGTATTTTGATCTACCTCAGGCAAGAAGGTAGGGGAATCGGATTGGAGAATAAGCTCAAAGCTTACGAATTGCAGGAAAAAGGATATGATACAGTTGACGCAAACATTGAACTTGGATTCGAACCTGAATTAAGAGATTTTTCTATTGCTGCTGAAATTTTAAAAGATTTAAAGGTTAAGAAAGTTAGGTTGATGACCAATAATCCCATAAAAATCAAAGATTTGGAAAATAACGGAATAAAGGTAATTCAAAGAGAACCCCTGGAAATTTTTCCTAATGCTATTAATTTTAATTATCTACAAACCAAAAAACAAAAAATGAGTCATAAATTAAGTAATGAATTATTCAAATAATATATTCGGAGGAAACATGTACAAAACTTATGAAGGAAAATTAGTTGGTAAAGGATTTAAATTTGCAATTATTATAAGCAGATTCAATGAATTTATCTCATCAAAATTACTTTCCGGGGCTTTGGACACACTTACAAGACATGAAGTTCAGGAAGAAGACATTGAAATATTCTGGGTACCCGGTTCATTTGAAATTCCAGTTGTAGCAAAAAAAATTGCCACAAAGAAAAAACATGATGCTGTTATCTGTCTTGGTGCTGTTATCAAAGGAGCAACTCCTCACTTCGATTATGTTGCTGCAGAAGTAAGTAAAGGAATCGCAAAAGTGGGTTTGGATTTAGAAATGCCCATTATGTTTGGAATTATTACTGCCAATAATATCGAACAGGCAATTGAAAGAGCCGGAACCAAAGCAGGTAATAAAGGTTTCGACGCCGCTCTAAGTGCCCTGGAAATGGTAAATTTACACAGAGAACTTGATAAAAGCTAAATAAATCAATGCGTCTGGAAATTGACAAAAGGATTTTCTGCCATTTCCAGACCTATCGTTGTTTCAGAACCATGTCCGGGGAGCACAATAGTATTCTTCGGGAGTTTAAATAATTTTTCTCTGATAGAATTGATCAAAGTGTCATAGTTCCCACCGGGCAGATCCGTTCTTCCTATTCCCCTGGCAAAAAGAGTATCTCCTGCAAATACAAGATTATCTACATAAATTGAAATTCCACCTTCAGTGTGTCCCGGAGTGTGAATAATTTTCAGCTCATTTTCTCCAAGTTTAAGAACGTCTCCACCTGCAAGTTGGATTTCAGAAGCAGGAGAAACAACACCACTATCCCAATACATACTGAGATTAAGTTCCGGATATAAAAGCATTAATGCATCTTCCTTGTGAATGCAAAGTTTAGATTTGGGAAAGCTCTTAACAAAAAAAGCATTCCCTCCAATATGATCACCATGACCGTGAGTATTGATTATGTATTTGATATTAAGTTTCAGTTTGAGAATCTCTTTTTTTAGAATTTTGCTCTCATTTGCAGGATCGATAATCACAGCTTCTAAAGAAACTTCATCCCATAAAAGATAAGCATTTGTATTAAACTCTGCTAATAAATTGTAGACTTTGTAATTCATTTTTTTCCTTTTTAGCCACCAAGAACACGAAGAATCACGAATATTAAATTCTAATAAAAAAACTCTTTGAAAATTAGTGTTTCTTAGTGCTCTTAGCGCCTGAATTCTTTTTTATCCGTGTCATCCGTGTTCCATTTTAATTTTATATTTTCATTTTCATTAAAATATCCGAGTTAATTTTTGTAATTTCAATTTTATTCGTTAACTGAAATTTTTTACCAAATAGCACCTCTGCCCTATTTTGAACTTTATTATTATATCTCAATAAAATTGAAGCTGCTAAACTGATTTCTTCTTCATTCGGATTTCTTTTGGAATTTATCACACCAAGGGGTCCGGGAATATTATGTGTCTTAAGGATGAATTCATTTTTCGCTAGATTTGAAATCATCTCATTTTCTTTTTCTTTCCTGCTAATAATAACTTTTACTTCATCATTCATACGGAAATGCCTGCCGATTTTTAGAAATTCTATAAAGTTTAATTCCAACATATCGTGCTCAATTAAATCTCTCAATCTTGAAGAAAAACTTTCATCTGTTAATAAACACCCACCAGCAGGTGTTTGAAAGGTTTTTATACCCCAATCATTTGCCATCTCCATTTGGCGTTTTCTGCTTCTTCCCTGAATATCCAGCATTTTTTCTTTATCAATCCATTCTTCCCGAATCGGTAAAGTATCAGCTAAAAGTTTCTGACTAAGAGGACGTACGATCAGATCTTTTATATTACTGAGTTTACTTACAGAATTTAATGCATCTTTTCGTTGAGACATTGGTCTTTGACCTAAAACTTCACCGGAAATAAGAAAATCAACTTCGTATTGCTGCATTAATTCTGAAGCTTCTCTGAACATAAGTCCATGACAGTCAATACAAGGATTCATATATTTTCCATAACCATATCTTGGATTTTGCAACATTTTAATATGTTTGTCTGTAATATCAAGAATTATTAGATTATAGCCAATTTCTTCTGCAGCTTTAATTGCATTCTCAGAACCAAAAAAAGGTGTTTTGAAAAAAATCGGCAGCACATCATACCCAAGATTTTTCATTTGTAGAACGCTCAACATGCTGTCCAAACCACCGGAAAACAGTGCAAAACATCTATACTTTTTTTTCATTTTCTTTGCTTTTCTCACTTTCAAGTTGAACAAACACCTTTGTTTGTTTGTTTCACACAGTCAAAAGCGACTGCGAAACAACTGGAGCTAAAAGGGGGATTTGAACCCCCGACCTACTGATTACGAATCAGTTGCTCTACCACTGAG
>JABMPU010000113.1 GCA_013203665.1 Armatimonadota bacterium | reverse complement strand
CCATTGAGGGACACAATAAGGAAGGGGAATGTACCATTAATGATACCATACCCGGCATAATCAAATATGGCGTTAAACCCTCTGAATTAGGGGGTGAAACTATCAGAACTGGTGAAGAACTTGAGAAAAACATCACCACGAAGAAGGGTAGCCCAAAAAATATTCCGCACAAGTCAAGCAAAAAGGAGGTAATATGAACGTTGCTGGAAAGGTCTATATTGAGCAAGATGGAGACGGTAAATATTTTGGTTTATACTGGAGTATTAATCTAAGCCAAGAAGACCAGAGCAATCATAGTCGGCACAACTGAAACTATTGGACTGTATGGATTTACGAGAAAAGCCGACATGGTCATATGTCACTATTTAAGAAGCAAACATTTTTTTATAGATTCTGTTTTATCATTCACATTTAGTTTGTAGAAATAAATTCCTGATGAAACTGGATTGTCATTGATATCCTTACCACTCCAGATTACAGAATGGTAGCCTGCCTTTCTAAATTCATTGAACAAGGTATTTACTTTCTGACCTCTGATATTATAGATTTCCAAACAAATATTACCGGATTCTTTCAAAGAGTACTCAATGGTAGTTTCAGGGTTGAATGGATTGGGATAATTTCCATAAAGACTTGTTTTAATGGGAATTAAATTATCTTCTGAGTTTGTACTTTCAAAACCTGTTCTGATTTCAAATGAAGAAAAATCAGCAACTGAAATATCAATATTAGAAATTACTGTCATGTCTATAACTTCTTCGGAAATATACAAATTCACATTGAGATCATCTGGTAGATTTTCGCATATCCAGCTTAATGTAACAACTTCATCTGTAGTACCAGTGAGATACCAGAAATTAATATCATAACCTGTAATTTCGGGTCTTATATCTTTTGCAAACAAAAAAAGTGCTGAACTTGCGCTCAGCCCTTTTTATAAGTTATAAATATTATTTCAGCATTATCATCTTTTTGGTTTCAGGGTAGCTTTGTGTTTCCAGTTTATAGAAATAAAGCCCTGAGCCCGTTCCGGGAATGTTACCAGCAATATTCTGCCAGTTAAATCGTGTTCCAGATTATTCCACTCTGTCATAAGTCCAGCGGTCACCATCACCATCCAGAAAACTGAATGTGTTGTTATTATTACTAATTGTAATTTCTATTTCCTCTGTTCCTGTTACTATGGTTATAAACCCGTCACAAGTAAGAGTAGTTTCTTCAAGGCTATAATTCCCTTCTGAAGTCCAGTCGTGACCTGCTAATAAAAGGAACCACTCATAGGTACCATTTGCATTGAATGTCCAGGTGCTGTTTGAAGCACTAACAGGTGGAGCGCCTTCTATTTCAGTAACTTCCCATACATCTACAATATCAAAAGGTTCTGGTGGAGGTGTTGGGTTCTTATCTTCTTCACAACCGGTAAAAATGGTAACTCCTAATACTAAAAAAAATATCAATTTATAGTAACTTTTTAATTTTGCCAAAGATCTTCTCCTTTGAATTTACTTTTATCAAAT
The DNA here is from genome assembly GCA_013203665.1 of Armatimonadota bacterium. Classification (GTDB taxonomy): domain Bacteria; phylum Cloacimonadota; class Cloacimonadia; order Cloacimonadales; family TCS61; genus JABMPU01. Next base: position 3,294 of record JABMPU010000113.1, on the reverse strand, counting down.
TAAACAAAATATTAAATTCAATTTGCTTCATATCATCATATTTCCCAATTATATCTTAAAGTCAATTTTTTGACTTCACATAAAAGTAAATCATAAATTTCTCTGTCAACAAAAATCTTCACATTCAGATTGGAAGAAAAGCAAGGAGAACGTGGCGGGTTCGAAACATTAGTACGCCAAGAAGCGTATTTTTTCCAATTGGTGCAAATCCGATCCGTCTAAAGGGGGATAAAAAAAATGCCTGGTTGATTCGACAAAGCATTTTTTGTGGATGGAGGGTTAACTAATTCAGGAGTTGGAAGATTGCGATAAACAGCGGGATTGCTATTTGAAGCAATCATGAAACAGAAAGAGCAGCAGGAACAGTGATTCAATTAAGAATTAGGAATTGTAAATGAGGAATTAAAAGAAAGTTAAGAAGATAGGGAAAATAACAGGAATTAATTACGAATTAAGAATTACGAATTAGGAATTATTTTAAAAGCGTGAAAGAAACGAGTTGCGAGTTGCGGGGTAAACCCCCTTCCGTCAGTTGCCAGATCGTCTAAAGGGGAAATAAACAAAAAACCCTTGTTTCTAAGACCAAGCATTTTTTTAATGGATATATGATTTACCGATCAAAAATAACAATAATGAACTGAATATTTTTAACGTTACGTATAATTTTGGCCCTTTTTTTGTATTTAAAAATAAGGAAACAGCGTATGGAAGACCCAAGACAAGACGATAAAAAACCCATTGAGGGACACAATAAGGACGGGGAATGTACCATTAATGATACCATACCCGGCATAATCAAATATGGCGTAAATCCCTCTGAATTAGGGGATCGAACTATCAAAACAGGGAAAGAACTTGAAGAAAACGTTGCCACGAGGAAAATGATAAAAAAAAGTAGCCTGCATAAATCAAATAATAAGGAGGCAAAATGATCTTCGCCCGAAAAGCCTATATAGAGCAGGATGAAGACGGTAAATACTTTGGTTTATACTGGAGTATTAATCTAAGCCAGGAAGACCAGAGCAATCATAGTCGGCACAACTGAAACCATTGGATTCTATGGGTTTAAGAGAAAAGCCGACAGGCTCATATGACACTATTTTAAAAACAACATCTTTTTAATCTGAGAAAAATTTGTAGTCATCATTCTATAAAAATAAAGTCCTGATGCCACTTGTTCACCATCAGAATCTTTCCCATTCCATAAGATTTCATGATAACCTGCAAACAGATTCTCATCCAGTAAAGTTTTAACTAATTGTCCTTTAATGTTATAAATTTGCAGTAGAACTTGGGAATCTTCTTTCACACCAAAACGTATTATTGTTTCCGGATTGAACGGATTGGGATAATTACCGATTAGCTCTGTAACAAGTGGTAAAGGAATACCACCCACATCAACTGTTACTGTCGTATCATCAGATAATACGAAATATCCACCATCATATACAGCAGCAACATTATAAGTATAAGTACCCGCTGCAAGACCAATATCAAGATAGAAAGTTGAACTAATATTAGAAGCTATCAAATCTCCATTTCGATAAACATAGTAATGAGCAAGACCTCTATCTGCAGGTGCAACCCAGGTTATAAAGACATTGTTTACACCTTGAACTATTGCTGAAACATTCTGCGGAGGATACAGTACAACCGTAACTTCTTCCACATTGGAAGGATCTGTTTCGCCTACGTCTAAGATAGCGGTTACCCAATATTCATAAGTTTCCTCATTCAAAGCAAGATCATCATAAGTTAATTCATGGGGATCATCGAGATAAACTATCACATCTCCATCGCGATAAACATTGTAGCCAAGCAACATACGACTGTCTCTATTATTTTCGATTCTCTTTGTATTTGGATTCGATGTCAGTACTTCAGGAGTTCCATCCGAGACCATATTTATAGGGTGATGTGTTTTAATTTTTGTATTAGTTCTCTTTTTACTAGTAGAATTGGTACAGAGTACATTATCTTCACTCCAAGCTACTACTTCTATACACCAATTGTAATCCAGACCAAAGGCTACACTGATTTCCTGCCAGAATCCTTCATAGAACATCCAGTCACCTTTTCCTGCTACTGCAGGTCCTGCATCAACACTGGATGGATGGTCACCTGTGGCAGATATATCATAACCGATCCAGTATTCATTACCTGCTACAAGTGGAATAGGAGTGGTTAATGTATGTTCCGTCCAATCTTCGATAAGAACAGAACTTGTGATATCTGCTGAGTAAACTTCTGTTCCGGGATCACCAAATGAACCACCTTCCCAGATTTTGACAGCTACATAACTGAAATCTGCAGTGCGAATATGAATAATTACTGAGGTTAGATTAAAGCCATAGTAATCAGCGAGATCTGATGCATCGAATCTGGCTGCACACATCCAGTCTGCTGCAATCCCCGTTCCAATACCATTGTTGTCATAACCGCTGTGGTGTGCAAGTACCCAAGCTGATTCCATTTCCCACTCAAGATGTACATCATTATAATCGAATACTGTGGCGACTAAGTTTTCTGGAGGGGTAATTCCACCTGGGTAGCAGAATGTAACTTCGACAATAATGGATTCACCAGGATCATCATATACTGCTGAAACTCCTGCTATATATTCTTCCCACCCTATAAGGGAGACATAATTCGAGAGTGCACATTGAAGTTCTGTTGTATAAGTGATAAACGCACCATCAAGGTATACATTGTAGCCAGTAAGTTCTTCGCTTGGTTCTGTACTTACATGGACATCATCAAAGTAATAAAGAGGATTATTACCTGCTGAAGCCCAAGCATACATATTCATTCCGCCCAGTTGAAGCAGTCCAGGAGTACCAAAAGTGCCGAGCGTCCATTGATAGGAATGCATCAAGGTGCCATCATATAAGAATTCACAAAGGTCATTATCCAGATCTACTATGATTTCAAAATTCATCCAGGTATCAAAGTCGAATGGGAATACGCAAGCAGCAGCGGCTCCACCATCAATCGAAGCTTCTCCAGTTACATCAAACTGTATCTGGAATCCCCATTCTGTACCAGGAACATTGGTTTTTTGCAGGTTGAAATATCCACAATTTCCATCTGGAATATATATGTTCAGATCCATGGAATAACATCCTTCTGTGTAGTTATCCATTATAAGCACCAGGTCGGTTGTGCCATCCACTTTCACTGAATTTGTTCCACTCAAGGCATAATCATCGGAAATGAAAGCATCTTCGCCTGAACCAGGATTGTTGCTCCAGGTTGTCCAGTCGTCAGATTGTACAGCGAGATATTCTCCTACAT
>JABMPU010000112.1 GCA_013203665.1 Armatimonadota bacterium | reverse complement strand
GGGAGTGTTTGGGAAGGGAAAAATGATGAGGATACATTCCTGGTACATTATAATATTGTAGATTACAATTTCATAGAAACATTTGAGATAGAAATGGCTGATGGCCGCAGTTTCTCTGAAGAATTTTCTGATGATACAAATTTCGGTTTTCTATTAAATGAAGAAGCAATAAAACAAATGGGCATAAAAGATCCGGTAGGTAAACAATATTCCATTTGGGGTATGGACGGGCAAATCGTGGGTGTGATGAAAGATTTCCATTTTAAATCTCTCCATAACCCTATTGAACCGATGTTATTCCTACTCGTAAAAGATTACCTGGAAATCCTTGTTGTAAGAATTAATACTGCGGATTCAGAGAATACAATCTCTTATTTAGAAGAAACAATGGCGAAATTCGATCCTGAAAAGAAGCATGAATTCAGATTCTTCGATGAGCAATATAATGCAATGTATAGTTCTGAACAACAAATGGGAACGATATTGAAATTATTTACGAGCCTGGCAATTTTCATTGCTTGCCTTGGTTTGTTTGGACTTTCTACATTCATGACTCAGCAGCGAACTAAAGAAATCGGGATCAGGAAAGTTTTGGGTGCAAATGTTCCTAATATTGTAGTAATACTCTCCAAAGAATTTACCAAATGGGTGATTATTGCCAATATTATTGCCTGCCCTGTTGCTTATTTTATCATAAATAAATTGCTACAGAATTTCGCTTATCGAGTAGATATGGGTTATAAAATTTTCGGTATAACGGTCATCTCATCGATTCTAATCGCAATCTTTACTGTTAGTATCCAAACCATAAAAGCAGCGAATTCAAATCCTGTAGATGCATTGAAGTATGAATAGGAAGAAACATGTTTAAAAATTATTTAAAAATTGCATTCAGAAACTTAATGAGAAAAAAATTCTATTCCGCAATTAATATTATTGGACTTTCAATAGGAATTACATGCAGTTTTCTTATCTTTCTATTTATTCAATCAGAACTTTCGTATGACAAACATTATGAAAATGCTGATAATATTTATCGCTTAGGGGTAGAATACAATATAGGTGGAAAGATAGATCGGTATTGCAATATTCCCAGACCGATTGCTCCAAATTTGAAAGAAATATATCCGGAAATTGTTGAATATACTCGTCTTTGTGGGGTACCCACCCTGAATATTCATAAGGCTGTTATTGAATTTGAAGGGAATAAACATACTAGTAGTAAAATCTTTGCAGCAGATTCTTCCTTCTTCAAAGTTTTTAAAAATGAATTTATTTCCGGCAATCCCGAGACCGCTCTTAACCAGCCGAATTCAATAGTTTTAACCGAGAGTTTAGTAAAAAAGATTTTTGGAAATCAAGAACCTCTTGGAAAAACGGTTAAAATTGATAATGATTACGAAATGATTGTAGTCGCAGTGATCAAAGATATCCCAGGAAAAACACATATGGAGTATGAAGCATTAGTACCCTGGAATGTAGTTTACAGAGCGGGGGAAGAAAACGTCTGGTACGGTTGGCATGTTTATACTTATGTTATGTTCCCCGATAATTATGACATAACTGAATTTGAAGCAAAATTTCCGGAATTCTATCAAGAATATATGATCGAGACATTTGAAAGATCAGATGGTACTTGTAAAATTATCCTTCAACCGCTTAAGTCCATTCATCTTACTTCTGATCTAACCTGGGAAGCATATCCAAACGGAAACATTATGAACATTTACATCTTTTCAATCATTGCTGTATTTTTATTGGTTATTGCCTGTATTAATTACATGAATTTAGCCACGGCAAGATCAGCATATAGAGGTCGAGAAGTAGGTTTGAGAAAGGTTTTTGGTTCCTATAGATCATCCCTGATCTGGCAGTTTATTACAGAATCAATTATAATAGCATTACTGGCTACGATTGTGGCTATTGGTCTAGCAGAATTAGTATTACCTTTATTTAATAACCTACTCATTAATCATGTGGAAATAAATTTCATAAAAAATCCCGTGCATATTTTTGGTTTATTTGGTTTGGTCATATTTATTGGTTTCTTTGCAGGGACATATCCTGCCTTTTACTTATCTGCTTTTGTGCCCGTAAGAGTAATAAAAGGAAACCTTGCAAAAGGTTTAAAGGGTGCTTCTCTTAGAAAAATATTAATAGTTATTCAGTTCAGCATTTCAATCGCATTAATAATTGGAACCCTAATAGTATTACAACAAATTGATTTTGCAAAAAATAAAGAACTTGGATTCGATAAAGAAAACATTATGGTCATTTCCATTAAGGATACGTTAGTAGATAAACAAATTCAAGTGATAAAAGAAGAATTTCTTTCCAACCCCAATATAACAGCTGTAGCTGCATCGTACAATCTACCGGGAATTGAATTGAATCATACAACTGTTTCTGCTGAAAATAATGAGGGTGGTTTCGATCCTGTTGGATGTCAATTCATGCAGATTGATTATGATTTTGTAGATTTACTGAATATGAAGATTATTGAAGGAAGAAATTTTAATAGAAATAAGGACAGCTCTGTTTATGATGGAATTTTAATTAACGAAGCTGCAATTAGAAAATTTGGCTGGAAGGAAAATGTCCTCGAAAAAGGGATTTCTTTTGGTCATGATTCAGAAGGAAATCTGGTTAAACTAAATGTTCTCGGTGTTATCAAAAATTTTCATGTCGGATCTCTGCACAATATCATTCAACCTATAGTTATTTTTTTGGTTCCTGATGAAGGCGATGTTTTTTATAGGAGACAAAAACGACTTTTTATTCGATTAAAGAATGAAAATGTATTTGAAACTGTTAAACACATTAGTAATGAATGGAGTAGGATCGATCCCAATAATCCCATAGATTATGTATTCCTGGATGAAAATTATGATAAACTTTATAAAGCTGAAGAAAAACTCATAAACCTATTCAGTTATTTCTCATTTATTACAGTGTTCATTGCATGTCTCGGACTTTTGGGTTTGGCTTCCTTTACTGCTGAACAGCGTACAAAAGAAATCGGAATTAGAAAGGTTTTGGGAGCTTCGGTTTCTAATATAACTATTTTACTCTCTAAAGAATTCACCAAATGGATACTAATTGCAAACATAATTGCTTGGCCAGTAGCATTTTATGCGATGAGTAAATGGCTTCAGGATTTTGCATATCGCATTCATATTGGTTTGGGAGTTTTTATACTTTCAGGAATTATTGCAATGCTTATAGCAATATTTACAGTCAGTTATCAAGCATTTAAAGCAGCCAATGCAAATCCTGTCGATGCACTCAAATACGAATAGGAGCAAAAATGTTCAAACAAAATTTTAAACAAGCAATCAGGATAATTTTAAAAGATAAATTTCATTCCATTTTGAACATCATCGGTCTGGCTTTGGGTTTGTGCTGCAGTATTCTCGTACTCCTCTTTGTACAAAATGAACTATCTTATGATATGCATCACGAAAATATAAACAGGATATATCGATACGGCGTGAATATGACCATCGGCGGTAACAACGGCACACAAGCAGCCTGTAACGCTGCTGTAGGACCACTTTTGCAGAATGAAATGCCGGAAATTGAAGCCTACGTTCGCTGCTTATATCCGGGGAAATTACTGGTGAAGGGTAATGACAAATCTCTCTATGAAAGTAGCCTGCTGATGGTTGATAACAGCATGTTCCAAGTATTTACATACCCTTTCATTTATGGAAATAGTGCAAATGCGCTGGAAAAACCAAATACGATCGTGCTTACGGAAAAATTGGCCAGCAAATATTTTGGAGATCAGAATCCAGTAGGAGAAGAACTGGAAATTGATAATGATTTGTATGAAATCACGGGAGTTATCGAAAATCTTCCTGAAAATTCTGAGCTAAAATTTTCTGGTCTCGTCTCATTGAATTCATTTCTGCAATCGCAGAATCCAGAGGGCATTTATTCTCCGCGGGTTTTGGGTGGAAATATGATGTTCTTCACATACTTCCTTTTTGCAGGAAATTTTACACCCAAACAATTCACGGAGAAATTCCAAAATTTCTATGAACGTGAAATGGTGGAATTTGATAAAATAAATTATGTAGCAGTTGTAGAACCTGTTAAAAACATCTATCTCAATTCTACAATTAATGAAAAATTTTCACAGGCTAATCGACGATTCCTGTTTGGATTTGCTTCCATCGGTTTGTTCATCCTGATCTTGGCATGTATAAATTATGTAAATATGGCCACATCGCGAGCCGGCAGCAGATCCCGGGAAATTGGTATAAAAAAAGTGCTGGGCGCACAGAAAATACAGTTAATCAACCAATTTCTTAGCGAATCTATTATTCTTTCTTTCCTAGCTTTGCTCATCGGCTTCATATTCTCCGAGTTAGTTTTGAAGATTACGCCATTCAATCAATTGATCAACAAGGATCTGCACATAAATTTATTGAACAATCCAATTCTATTTGGCGGTTCAATTCTCATCACGATCATGGTTGGATTAATATCCGGATTTTATCCTTCCTTTTACTTGTCCCATTTAGCACCGATCTCTTCTTTAAAAGGGCAAATGAAAAAGGGAAAAACCGGACTTTTTTTCCGAAATTCGCTGGTTTCTTTTCAGTTCATAATTTCTATCGCTGCAGTAATTTTGACCCTTTTCATGCGCCAGCAGATCGAATTCATGCAGAATCTTGATCTGGGATTTAAACAGGAGAATGTATTAACCATTTCTACCTCTAATGATGAACTCCAACAGAAATTCACCAATTTCCGCGATATGATTTTAGATCATCACGGTGTTGTTTCAGCAGGATTTTCAGATTCTCCTATAGGAAGAGGATTCACCGGTTATGCTTTCAATTGGGAAGCTGAAAGCGGTGAGATGGAAATTCATGCAACTCGACAACTTTATGCAGATAAGAATTATCTGGAAACGATGGACATTCCGATAGTTGCAGGACAGAATTTTACTAAAGAAAGAAGTCCCGATGATCCTTCGATCGACTTTATCGTGAATGAAGCAATGGTTGAACTCTTTGGTTGGGAAAACCCGATCGGTAAGAGAAACCAATATGGTCAGGTTATCGGAGTAGTGAAAGATTTTAGTTTTGCTTCTGCCCGAAATGAAATTATTCCTCTATACATTCTTCAACCTCGTAATCCACTTGGAGTTCTGAATATCCGCTTGAATGGAGAAAATATTACTGAAACCATGACTTTCATCAAACAGAAATGGCAGGAATTTACCCCCGATTTTCCTATCAGTTACTCATTCCTCGAGCAGGATTTGAATACGATCTATCAAAGCGATGAAATCCAGAAAAAGCTTTCCAGTATCTTTACCTATTTCTGCATTCTAATTTCCTGCTTTGGCCTGTTCGGCTTAACTTCATATTCCACCATCCAACGCACCAAAGAAGTAGCTGTTAGAAAGATACTGGGTTCCAGTGTTCTGCAGATCATTACAAAACTATTCAAAGGGATTTTCATTATCATTATAATCTCAACTATTTTGGCTGGACCGCTGGCTTACTATTTATTCAGTCTTTGGCAGAAAAATTATGCAAGTAAGGTAACTGTGAATCCGGTGATTTTTGTGCTTGCTTTGTTAGGAGCACTGCTTGTCAGTTTTCTCACTTCGGCTTATCACACAATCAAAGTAGCCAATACGAATCCGGTAGAAGCATTGAAGTATGAGTAACAGCATGTTAGCAATTAGCAGAATTCCTTGTAGTCCCCTTGTATCCAAACCCCAGCCTGTCGGGGCGTAGTTTACGGAGACTGGCTTGGATACGTGTTTTGTTCTTTCAGGATTACAAAGTTGGAGCTTGCTAACCAGAGTAGATTCCCAATTAAATCGGGAATGACAGAAGAATTGGAAAAAAAATGTTCAAAAATTATTTGAAAATCGCAGTAAGAAATCTCGTTCGTCATAAGGGATTTTCTTTTATAAATATTGCAGGACTGGCTATAGGAATGGCTTGCTGCCTGATCATTTTGCTGTTCATTCAATACGAATTTTCCTATGAAAAAATGCATCCGGATCTGGATAATATCTACCGCGTTCTCACTATCGATAAGGCGATGGGAACACATAGTCAACGCGTTGGTATTACCATTCCTGCTCTGGGTCCTTCCATTCCGGAAGCATTCCCAGAAGTTAAGGATTTCCTGCGAGCTACTAATCAGGGACAATTACTTGTTTCTTATGAAGATAACCCTTCAGTTTACATACAAAAATTATATTCTGTTGATGCTAATTTCTTTGATTTCTTTGGTTTTAAATTGTTAGAAGGGGATGCTGAAACAGCTCTCAAAGAACCTTATACGACTGTATTGACCAGATCTGAAGAGAAAAGAATTTTCGGTGAAGAAAAAGGGATGAATAAAACAATCAGCACGGGAAATGGATATGATCTGACCGTAACAGGAATTATGGAGGATCTTCCTGCTAATACTCATTTATCATTTACAGCAATACAATCGTTTACCACCAGGATCGCTCAAGCCAGACAAAATCAACCACCTGATTCCAATCAACCAATTTGGATTGAAAGCTGGCAAATGATAGCAATGCCAACCTTAATCAGATTCAATGAAGGATTTAGTTCAGAAGGATTCGATGAAAGATTAACTGCCTTCTGTCGTGAACATGATGTAGGTGAAAATTTTGATATCACTTTGCAACCATTGAACGATGTACATTTAAGGTCTACGGACATCATTTTTGATGGAGCTATTTCTAATAAAGGAGACATCAGCAACATCTACATTTTCGCTGCAATAGCAATTTTGGTTTTATTAATTGCTTCTGTAAATTACATGAATCTTTCCACAGCCAAAAGTATGCAGCGAGCCAAAGAAGTGGGCATGCGAAAAGTAGTCGGTTCAGTACGCACGCAACTGATTAATCAGTTTCTGGGAGAGTCTCTGGTTATTACTCTACTAGCTTTGATTCTGGCAATTCCACTGGTTGAAATTGTGCTTCCCTGGCTAAATAGTCTGGGTGGAACTGACATCAGGATGAACTTCTTTGAAAACCATGTTATAACTTTGTTCATCGTCGTGCTTTTGATCGTGGTGGGAATTATCTCCGGTATGTACCCTGCCTTTGTGTTATCAGGATTTAAACCGGTAACGGTTTTGAAAGGATCGTTCAAATCAGGAAAAAAAGGAACTACTCTGCGTACTGTTCTGGTAATCTTCCAATTTGCACTTTCTATTGCGCTCATTGGTTCTACAGCTGTTGTTCAAAAGCAACTGAAATATATAAAGAATAAAGATCTCGGCTATAACCGCGAGCAGGTGATATTGTTTGATATGCAGGATAATGCGATGTCCGAAAACATCGAGCTTCTGCAGGAAGAGCTGAAAAAACATAGTGCCTTCGAGAAAGTAGCAACAGCAGGAAATGTACCTGGCAGAACTTTTGGTCGTACAGGAGTGAATCCTGAAGGTGCTGTGGATGATGATATCTGGATCATGAGCCGGGTCTCTTTGAGCGCTGATGCGATCGATGCTTTGGGAATGGAAATTGTTCTGGGAGAAAATTTTCTACAGGAGATGACTCGTGATAACTTCGATGTGATCATCAATGAAACTGCGGCTCGACAGCTTGGTTGGGAAAATCCTCTGGAAAAACGCTTCTTCTTTGGTCCGCAGGATTCTACCGGAGTTGCGATCAGGGGTATCATCAAGGATTTCCATTTTATAGAAATGCAGCAGAATATTGAGCCGGTTATCATCTTTCCGCAAACACGTGGTCCGGGAAATATTGTGGTTGCCCGTATTACGCCGGGGCAGATCGAATCTACTATGACTCATGTGCGCAAGGTTTGGAAAGAAGTTTATCCTGACTATCCGTTAACCTATTCCTTCATGGATGATGAATTCAATAATATCTATCGTCGTGATGAAATAACATGCAAGATAGTGAATGTTTTCTCTGGTTTGGCGATTTTTATTGCCTGCCTTGGATTGTTTGGATTAGCCAGTTTTACTATTTCCCAGCGTAAAAAGGAAATAGGGATCCGCAAAACAATGGGAGCTTCTTCATTAGCTATTGTCAAGATTCTTACATTCAGCTTCATGAAATGGGTAATCATCGCTAATTTGATAGCCTGGCCGTTAATTTATTTCAGTATGAGCAAATGGCTGCAGAATTTCGCTTATCGTACGGAACTGGATATCTGGGTCTTCCTGCTCTCCAGCCTTATCGGGATTATGATTGCTCTGATAACGATAAGTTTGCAAACATTTAAAGCAGCAAATTCCAATCCGGTGGAGGCATTGAAGTATGAGTAAAACTAATGAGTATGGAGGATTTATGAAAGTTAGGATAATTGTTACTATTATTATTTTTATTATTACTGCTAAACTATCAGGACAAGATACTCTAAAAAACTCAATAGTCTATCCTACTGGAATTTCAGTGCTATATGGTTCAGGAAGTTATTCACAAAAAGATGAGTATATCTCAAAGGAAAAATACTCTGGTTCTCTTCCTTTATTTTCATTGATCTGGGCACGAGATCACCAGCAATACCTTTATAAACTTCATATGAGTTATAGGAATTCCTCGAAGATTAAAAATTATAATGTTTCGGCAGATATCACTCATGTTACAATAAATCAGGGATTCTTATATCCCTTAAAGAAAAAAACATTATTGAATCGCGATCTATTGTTATGGATTGGTCCAACAACTGACTTATTCTTCTTTTTCAATAAACCCGACATTGCAGTTTCAGGCTTTGATTATGCCCAGTCATTTGCTTTATTATTATCTACTTCTGTGAGTAAAGAGGCAATCTTAAAATTGAAACCAGATCTCCAACTGGAATCTTCCTTGAAAATAACAATTCTCTCTTTAGGAATGAGAATGGTGGATAGTGAGGAAGATGACTCATCTCCGGTTAAGCTTCTTACACTATTTTCAGGCTTAAATTCATCATTTGATCTTGGAGTTCGCTATTTCTTAAGTAGAAAAATCTCATTAAAACTTGCTTACAGATCGGAAATTGTCAGAATCAGTGCCTGGGAACCATTACTATCTGCCAGTGATAGTATAACAATCGGATTAACCTGCAAATTATAGAAGGAGATCGAATGAAAATACTTAAATTTTCAGTTTTAATATTAGGTTTGATCTTAATTTTCAATTGTGAGAACCTGATCGTACAATCTCCTGATTCTGATGAAAATCTGGCAGATTTTGAAGCAGCCTGGAACAGAATAAATGATGTATACCCTTACCTCGAGTTCAAAAATATCAACTGGGATTCGATCTATACTGAATATTTACCGCGGGTTCAAGCAGCACGGGGAGATGAATTCTATCTAGTTTTGCATGATCTGTTAGCTGAATTGAAGGATGGACATGTTTATTATCATACTGAAGGAGGAGGGGAAATATATCCATTTTATCCTCAAAGACATTTTAAAGATAGACATGCTTATAGTCCATTTGTCGTTCGATCCTATTTTGATAAAGAGCTGATCGTTACAGAAAGCAGAAGTGCTGAATATGAAATTTTACCTAACAATATTGGTTATGTTTTTCTCTCTAGTTTTCAAGAGAATTATTTGGTGGATGAATTTCCTGAAATCATGGACTATCTGCAAAATACAATTGGATTGATTATTGATATACGTCAGAAAAGAGGTGGAAATCCCGACAATGTAGAAGCTGTTGTTTCAAGATTTATATCAGAACCTTTGGAAAGACCTGGTTTCTTTGTACTAGGTGAAGAGTGGGATTTACTACCTTTTCAACCGCAGGGATTATTTACTTATACAAATCCCACAATTGTATTGATAAACGGCTCTACTTTTAGTTCCGGGGAACTCTGTACTGAAGTTTTGAAACAATTACCAAATGTAACTGCAATTGGTGATACTACCGGAGGAGGTAGTGCTGGTGGTAATAGCGAACCTCCCGATGCGATAACTAACTATTATCTGCCCAGTGGAAAGATGATCGATATTGGAACTGTTGATCTCCGCCGTTATGACGGTCTACCCTGGGAATGGTTAGGTGTTTCACCGGACATTTATGTAGAGCAAACAGAAACAGATATTGATAATGGAATAGATAAAATTTTGGAATACGCAATAGACTTAATAGAGAATTAAAAAATGAAAAAAAGATAAGAAGTTTGAGGAGAGTAAATTCACCGTTCTCCTTCTCCTCAGAAGGTTATAGCAAAACGATTGATTTGCGTTGCAAGGTCATGCATAGAAGATCGGGATGAGGTGGATGTATCTTGATACCAAGTTTATCTTCGTAATGCGAGTGAACAGTAGAAATTTAATTAATCTAATCATAGGGAGGTTATAATGAGAGAAGTTGTATTATCCATTCCAACTTTGGAAGCTGAGCAGAATCTGGAAATTGATGTGAGGATCAATGCAAAGAAGAGAACACTCAAGTACCGTGTAGAGATTGTTCATTGGCAAGGATCGGAGCCATCTTCCGTACGATAAAGGCTGCCAATTCCAATCCGGTGGAGGCATTGAAGTATGAGTAAGCTCACCCTGCTTGCCTTGCCGTAGTTCGACGCAGGCTGGCTGTCCCTCTCTTTGTTTTAAGAGAGGGAACATAAGACGCTGCAGAAAGAAATTACTCAAAGCTTTTCCATGTCGGATGACAAGGCAGGCTTTGAGAATTATAAATGTGAAACTATGAATGAAAAATGAAAAAAAATAGAAAACGCACAAAAATGGATTTAATAAAAAATATCAGATCTAAGTAAAAAAAGAATCGAGAAAATATTTGAAATTGCTGATGATTTAAAGAAAAATAAGTTTAGAGACTATCCACTGAAAGGAATAACCGGTGCTTCCTTTTTTCCTGACAGCAGTTTGCGAACAAGAACTACTTTCGAATCAGCCTTTAAACAATTAGGCGGATATATTACCGCTTTTCTTACGGATGTATTAAATACAAAAGAATCGGTTTTCGATATCGGAAATTTACAGTTTGGAATTTTTTCCGTTCATTCTGCGTCCTTATCGCAGAAAAGCTTTTTGTCGGGACAATTTGTAATTTTATTGCAGTTACCTGAAAAAAGAAATAGTACACCCAACGCGACCAGTTTCGAACAATATTAATCGGTGAAATCAGGCAGATTTATCGTGGTTTGAAACAAATGAGATTGTTGTTGTTGGATTGAAGGGGTAGGGGTAATTGGTTTAACGTTCTCACCAGGAAAGCTTACGGGCAGATCTCCCGACGATATTTTGATTCTACCCGGCATTATTTTCCTTACAAAGCCTGGGAGAAACCGGTGGTACTGCTCATAAACGAAAATTCATTTTCCGATGCGGAGATATTTCCCACTATTTTCAAGCAACTGAACCTGGGTAAAATTATCGGTATGCCTACCAGCGGTTCCGTGATAGGCACCGGGCATCAAAGGTTTATGGATGGCTCCAGCATGAGAATACCGCGCAATGGCATTTTCCGCTATGACGGCACCAATATGGAAGGCATCGGTGTGATACCAGATATAACGGTGGAACCCACTCCCGATGAGGTACGAGACGACGATGATGTTCAATTGAAAAAAGCTATCGAAGAGATTTTAAAGGAGATATAACAATCCCGCGTACTGCTATTTAAAAACAGAATGGTTTCTTTATTATATCAAATCATTCATTCAGCATATTATAATATACATCTGCAATTTCTGCATATTTTTTTAAAGATTCAACTCCATTAGGGTGTAATTTATAAATTCCTTTGCTAACCCTTTCAAACCAACCGTAATGATCTTTTTGTAGAATACTGGAAGTTTTATTTCCGGTACCCAGTTCTCTCAGTTTTTTGGGGCTTAATTCTCCATATTTTTGCAAACCACAAGCTATGAAGATGGCATTTTCTCTATAGGCAGTGACTATTTTTTTTCTGGTTATTCCACCTTTATTATAATTTCCCGATCTATTATCGATCTCTCTTAAAATGGCTTTTCTTTTTTTATTACTTTTCTTAATTACATTATCAGCCGGATGTAATACTATATCGACTCTTGCTTTGGTTTTAAGAAATGAAACAAGAATTAATCCAATTTCCAACCTTTTTAGTAAATGGCACATCCCCTTCCAATTTTTCAGGTTTCCTTTTCTTTTGGGTTTTAGTATTGCAATATAAACGGAATCTGCAAATTTTTGCCTTTCTACAGCTTGAATTAACAGGGTAGCATTAAAATTCTTTTTCAATTCGATAGCTATTACTTCTTCATTCTTGCGTGCTATTATATCACAATGCAAAACTTCACTATTTACTGAATAGCCGTTTTTAATTAGATATTCATTTATTGGTTGGTATAGATCTGATTCATTCATAATAATCGTATTTCCATTTATTCATTTATAAAGTGGCTACATGCTACAGAATCAGCAACTGCCTGACAACTTATACATGAGTTTGTTTAAAGATTATTCTTTCATATTTAATACATCACATGCCATAAGCTATATAATATTGAGTATTGGTGTATTCAAACGGTCTTATCTAATTCTTAAACTAATATTTGTGTGTATAAAATCATGTCTTGTTTTACTTCTAATTAAGTTATCCCGATTTATAGTTCTGTTAATCGAATAGAATTTATCTAATGAATACCTATTTAATTTCTTTGCTTTAATCCTACTAGTGATTTCTTGTTCATTTATTACTTGAATATTTGGTTGGATTTTAGCTTGATTAATCAGGGAATTTAATTTCTCATCAGAAATATCAGTAATGGGTTTAATGCCATTTTCAATGATTATCAAATCTAGTTTTGAGCCAGGTTTGTTCAATAACACATAAACAAAAGCGTTCGAGTAAGTTGAGTTTATATGCTTTGCAATTGCAGTAGCCACTTTTAGTTTTCTAAGATTTCTGTTTGTAGTACTAAATTTTTTGATTGCATTAGAATTGTGTTTGAGTTCAGCTTTTCTTTTATCCCAATATGATTTTGCGCCAGTTATAATTTCTTTCATAAAACGCTTTTTATAGTTCATATTTATGTCGATTCCATATGCATGTCTACCCATATTACTGGCTAAAGCCAATGCTGATCCTGAACCTGCAAAAGGATCAAATATCACGTCTTCATTATCTGTACTAATTGAGATGATTTTTTCTGCCAAAGGGAAAGGGATTGGACAAAAGTGATTTTGTTTACCATTTCCCCAACCTCTTATTGGTATTGTAAATTGCCATACATTACTCGGAGCTTTGCCTTTAGGATTATATCGCTCTGGATAGGATAGCCACCACTTTTTTAAGTCATTTATTTCCCTGATAGCGTCCATTTTAAACTTAAAATTACTACTTTTAGTGAAAAATAATATGTATTCAAATTGGTTTTTAAACTTCCCTTTTGAATTCCATGGCAAGTTCTTTTCTTTATCCCAAATAATAATGTCTTTTAATTTCCATGTTTCTTTATACTCTTTTAATTTCCTGTTTATATCAAAGGGAAGTGTAATTAACTCTCCCTTTTTTTTAAGTGTGTCAACAATCAACCAAAAAGTAGCATTATCTTCAGCAAGTTCATAGCATTTATGAAAAACTGTTACAACATCATTTAAATATAATTCGTAATTATTTTGACCAAATCCAATTTGTTTTTTTACACCATCATAATCTAACAAATCAAAATAAGGAGGGGAAGAAATAATTAAAGAGGGTTTTGGAATATTCCTCCTTTTAAATATTGCATCTATATTACGAGCATTACCTATATAATATTTTAAAATTTCATTCATATTATACCTTCATAATATTGAGGGTAATATTTATAATATTTCACATATTGTTTTATATCTTCAATTGAGAGTTCAAACTGTAATCCAAGTGCATTTCTTACAAATTCCTTTTCATTTTCCTGTGGGATTTCTTCTTGAATTTTAGATTGCTCAACTTGATCAATGTTTTTTTTTATATATTCAATTCTTGAATCTAAATGTATTTTTTCCTTGTAAGTCAAATTAGGAACTCCTATTGTAATTATTTCTTCATTTTTACTGCAACAATGATGTGTTAAATTATCAATTACTTCATTTGTATCACTCATAATACCAGCTACCGTAAGCATTGTTGCATTATTTGCATATTTAAACGCAAAGAGCTTTTTGAATTCTAAATTACCTAAGGCACATTCTTTATAAATGTAATTCAAACAAATATCTTGATATAAATATGGGAATTTATCCTCAGCTATAAATTTATTTATAGGTTGATATTTTTGAGATAGATATTTAGTAAAAGGTCTCATAACTTCTTTGCGTAATCCTATTTTTCTTGGACATGTTATCTTTATTGTAAAAATAACTATGTCATTTTTTCTACATTTTCTTGAAATCAAAGCAAAGTCATTAAGAATATCATCACTTAGAAAATAGTCATAATCTAGCCAGATAATAATATTTGAATCGAATTTGAAATTTTCAAGAAAATCTGTTGAAATTTCATTTTGGAAATCAATGAAGTCATAAGGTTTATTAAATTCGAATCTTTTAGGAATTGGTTTATCATCAAAGGATGTATATTTACTTATTTTGAGATATTTATGAAATAAAATATAATCATAATAATAAATTGATCCCATCCCTATATATCTATAATTACTAAAATTTGGAATATTTTCTTGTAATTCTTGTAGAATTTCTATAAATATTTTTCTTTCAATTTGCTTTTTAGGTCTTAGAAGATAATTTATTTTTTCAAAACTTGGTGAATCTTTCTCTGCCATTAATCAATTCCTTCAAATTCAACGTAAAAATCAAATGTTTCTAGTCCGACATCTTTATTTGATTTTAAACCCATATGAGCTTTTACTTTTTCAACTATTTTTTTGGGTTTCTTGTAATTAATAGTTGTGTAATTAATTACATCCTTTTTAGGAGCAGTAAATACAGAACTTTTTTTGAGTTTTGAAATGATAATTGTTTTAGATTCTGGTTCATTTTCTATTGTTGAATCAATATTTTCTTCAATTGTATCTGATTCTGATTTTTCATCGTTATATTTACCTGACAAATATTTTATCACAGGTTTTGCTGTTGAAATCATTTTGTCTAAAATATGTGCATATATCGAAGATGTTGTGTGTAAACCTGTTTTAGATGTATTGAGGGGTAATTTAGCTGGATTATTTGAATTTAGAAATACAAAGCCATAGAATTGATTATAAATTGGGTGGTATTTGGGTAATTTTGCGTCCTTGCCTGTCCAACCTGTTTTATCAGAAATATCATCAACAAGTATTAGCCTGTCATTACAAAAAACATTCCAACCTCTGTGACCGATTTCATATGCTGTTCTTTTTGTTGATCGTGGAGATATCCCACATATTATATCAATTACAACATCATTATATGTTTCGGTAAACCTAGCCGGTTGATAATCTTTATCAAATCTAACTTCTAAGGGAAAGGGTTCTAATTCAACTTCATTAAGGGAAATGTTTATTCCCTTTGATATAAATCTTGTATACACAATGTGAATTTGTTCTTTTATCAGTGTAATAAATGGTTCCAAAGAAAATAACTTCATAATGGCTGGATATAAATTATCTACAGATATTGATGTATAGGGAATCTCCCCATTCAGTTTTGATTTTTCATAATCTATATCCATTTTCCATTCTTCACTTATTTTCCATTCATCAATATCAATACAAACAATACTATGTGTTGTTCCATCATCAGTTTCTAATTTAATTATCTTCCCAATTTTAAATAATGCTCTTTTCATACCAATTCCGTATAAACCAAGTGTTGGTTTTTCTCTTTTAATTACATCAACGCCAAATCTGAAAACATCATTTTTTAACGTTTCAAAATCAATACCACCACAATTGTCAAATATAGCAAAATGTTTATCATTCATTGTTAATTTAATTGATCTTGAATCTTCAAATTCATTCCTTGTATAACTATCAACAGAATTGTCAATCAAATCTAAAATGCAATCTTCACCGTTAACATCCTGTGTTAAAATATCTATAAAAAGTGTTTTAGTAGGTTCCGCAGTAATTTTATCTTTTTTCATATTATATCCTTTTTGCTATCGTATATTAATGTAAGTATCCCCGAATAAATTCATTTACTTCACATTTAGATTTTTTCATCTTCTTCAATCTCATATCACCTTAATAACACATTTTCTTATGCCTTGCTGAAAGCATAAACGAAACTGTTTTTTTGCATTATTTCTGTCAAAGAAAAATTATTTAACATTACCCGGAAACCCACGAATTAATTCGTGGGTTTAAAAGAACAACAGCTTAACGACTTTGAAAAGCTTTCTAATAAATCTGAATCCTTTGCAGTTTCCCTTTACTAAAGGGAAAACGTAGAAAAGCAAAAAGATTTTTTGATGGAGATAATTCGTTTGTCGATTGGGAAGCAACACCGGAAGTTGCAATAATTATTTCTGCTGATAATGGTGAAACCTGGTCTGAACCTATTTTCCTGAATGCAAATGATACTCCGGAACTGGCGAATCAGATTCCATGCTATGTATATCCAGGTGATGTAATTGAAATTATCAGCAATACTCCCGGCAATTATCATGGCAAGGTTCATTTATTCTATCTTGACGATAATGATTTTGGCTCTACGATTAACGGCAATGGGCTGAACAACGGCGGACAAATCATGTATGCAGCAGTAGATATTGAATTTCCGGCTGAGTGGAATCCTGAACAATCTTATGATAATAATGAAATTCCTGCTATTGGATTACTCGGTCAAAATTACCCCAATCCCTTCAATCCGGAAACAACTATTTCTTTTTCATTAAGCACAGAAAACACCAGCCTTCACAACGCTACGACTTGGCAGGCTGAAGACACCGAAATAATCATTTATAATATGAAAGGACAGAAAGTAAAAACACTTGTAAATGAAAGATTTCCAGCAGGTCAGCATTCTATAGTTTGGGATGGAACAAATGATAATCATAAAAAAGTCTCCAGCGGTGTTTATTTCTACAGGATGACAGCAGGAGATTATACTTCTACCAAGAAAATGATCCTGATGAAATAAGCTTCGTATTTCACAGGACAGGTCCTCCTAAAATAATGGCGGATAAATC
>JABMPU010000111.1 GCA_013203665.1 Armatimonadota bacterium | reverse complement strand
TTTTGGTTTTGAATGGACTCTTGATTGAATACTTGTTTTTGGTGGTATGCTGTCACCCCTTGTCGGTTTCCTTTTTCTTCCTTCTTCACCTTTCCAGGGATTAATATCCTCAAAAATTTTCTCTTCTTTTGTCAAATTTCACTCCTTGTGTAAGTTCATTAATTATCATTAATAATTATGTTCTCAATATTTTGCAAAATATAAAGAAATTACACTTATATAATGATAGTTTGTCTGTAATGCCCCAATAGCAAAACTTAATTTTTTATACTCTCAGGTTAATTAGATTTCATCCGTAAACTCACCCCCGACCCCCTCTCTTAAACCCTCTTTTATTCTCTCCGGCAGTTGCCGGAGAGATTAAAAGGACTTTTTAAGATTATTGGAGAGGGGAGAATGAAAACTCGAATCCTCTGGATTCATCAATGTTTCCCCTCTTTTGCAAAGAGGGGTTAGGGGAGTTAGAAATTGAAAAATCATAGTTTACAGACAAACTCTAATTAGATTAGAAAAAAAATAAAAATATAATTGAAGGAGATTATAATGGATAAAACTAAAGAGATTTTGGATATTGTACACATTAAAAGAAGCGAGCAATCTATTTTCTATTGGTGGCTAAAAATACGCTGGTTTATGGTTTTTGTTCTTTTTGCTATTGGAATTTTGCGTGTAAATCAGCAAGAACAGGCATATCCTATTATTATTTTCATTGCTGTTTTTTTGGGAATTTGTATTCTTAATTTTCTTTTTCATTTACTTATCATAAAACCAAACAGATCTGTCATTGCCATTCAAATTGTTTTAGATACCCTGTTTGCAACCATTATTGTTCATCTGACAGGTGGATTTGAAAGTAATTTTGTCTGGATTTACTTAATCGGTATTTTAACTGCCTGCCTGTCAACAGAAAAAACCGGAGGTTTTCTGGCAGCAATGATTGGAAGCATGTTCTTACTATTTCTTATGATTTTTTATAATTCAGGTTGGTTGCTTACAATAAATGGAAAGATTTTTGAAGTTGATATCCCGACCCAAACCATATTTTTTATCTCGTACATCACTCTATTTAGTGGGGTTTCATTCATTTTAACTCACATCACTGATTTACTAAAAATGACCTTAATAAAATATAATGAAATTTCAGATAAATGCGAAGAAACCAAAACTCAACTGAACGAATACAAAAAAAATAATCTGCAATATCAGAAAATTGCCAAACAAGCTGCCATCGTTGCCGGTTTAGACCATGCTATCAATAATTCTCTTAATGCCATATCCCTCTCATCTGCAAGAATTAACAAAGCAGCCAGAGAATATGAGGATGATAAACTTCACAAAACAACCGAGATATTAGCAGACTCCATTAGCAAGATAACTCAAAACCTGGAAAAAATTAAAAAATTAAAAAAGTTTGACATAATAAAAGAAATTCGAGATAAAGAGTAAGGATTGTAAATATGAATATAAAGAAACATATCTTAGTAGTGGATGATGAGCAAAGCATAAGAGATCTTTGCAGAGAATTCCTGGAAGACGAAGGCTATAAGGTCACAGTTGCTGTGGATGGAGAAGATGCTTTAGAAAAGCTTAAACTCGACTATTTTGATCTCTTCCTGGTTGATATTATGATGCCTCGTATGGACGGCTTTGAATTGATGTTGAAGATTAAGAAAAGACAACCATTATCTGTGATCATCATCACTACGGGTTATTCCAGTATTGATGGAGCTGTAAAAGCGGTTCATGCCGGCGCCTTCCAATATCTTTCCAAACCTATAAACCCGGAAGAACTCATTGATGTTGTGAAGAAAGGTTTGCTATATAATGAGTCATTATTTGGACCGGCTCAGGAAGCTTTTGAAACCGAAGAAGATACTCAACAAAAAGATAAGCCATTAATTCTTAGCGGATTTACTGCAGAAGAAAAGCAATCATTTTTAGAGCTGGGTAGACTGCGTAACTTTGATGTGGGAGATAGTATTATAATTAGTGAAGAACATGCCGGTTCGATTATTTTAGTGGAAAAGGGAGAAATCTCTGTCTGGCTTCAAAATACAACCGTAGATTTCTTAAGAAAAGATGATACTTGGGGAGAAGAGGCATTTATCCTCACAAATACTAGCCCTACCGCTCTTCAAGTAGAAGTGCCAACCACGATCAGGTTTTTTGAACATAAAAAAATGTTAGATTTCTTTGCTTACAGAAGTGAAAAATTATTGAAAAGATTTCTGATCAACCTGGCAAACAGTATTTTCTTTAAATGGAGAAAATCCTTGCAAAGAATTGTAAGATTAAAATTAGTAGATTTTGAAAGAAAATAAATTTTAATGAAGGTTATATGAGCTTATCTTTTAAAGACCAGATGACGCAATCTGTACCGAATTATGTAAACGGAACAACCAGGTTTCAGAAAATTAACAGCCTTTTACTTGCCAACGAACCATGGCAGAAAGAAGCTTTTGAAAAGCTCAGAGATTTACTAAAAAATATGCGGGAAATCACTGCCTCCGATATTGACCTTGGCAGTGCAAGTTCAATCCATCATGTCTGGTATCGTGTTTTTGGTACAAAAGCTCCCAGCTTAGATGTTCCACAATACTCTAATGACGAAATCACTTCAATGCTGTTAAGCATCATCTCGGAAGACCAGAAAGAACAACTTTATAAAAACAGAAACTTAGACTTCTCTCTGGGAATTGCACTTGAACCAGGTGAAGATAACAGCAGGTTCAGAGGTAACATATATTATGATACAAATCATCTTGTAGCCAATTTTAGAAGAATCAACCAGAAAGTATTTAAAATCGAAACTCTCGGCTTTCCCGAGCCAATTATAAGAAGGTTGAATCTTCGCTATGAGAAATCCGGTTTAGTATTAATTACAGGAATTACAGGTTCCGGGAAAAGTACAACTCTCGATTCGATTATCGATATGTGCAACAATACTAATGAAGCTCATATGGTTATTATAGGAAGTCCAATCGAATATATTCACAAACCGAATAAATGTATCATCCGGCACAGGGAAGTTGGTGAAGATGTTCTAAGCTTTCAAAAAGGTACGATTCAAGCTCTCCGTCAGGATCCTGATATTATTGTTGTGGGCGAAATGCGTGATGCGGAGACTATTGCTACAGTTCTGGAAGTAACTGACAGTGGTCATAAAGTATATACCACTCTTCATACAAGTTCAGCGATAGATAGCGTCCATCGAATAATAGGAGAATTTCCTCCGGCAGAACAAGAGAGAATAAGAAACCGCCTGGCTGATACTTTGAAATTAGCTGTTTCTCAGAAATTAGTGCCAAATAAAGAAGGCAAATATACAATGGCGAAAGAGATTCTCTCAGTTAATGCGTCTGTTAGTGCAGCCATACGCAATAACAATATTGGCGAGATCTATCAAATGATAACCGAAGGAAAATCCAAGGGAATGATGACCCTTGAACAAGACCTTTTTAATCTTTATCGAAAGGGTAGTATCACCAAAGAAAATGCTTTGAATTATTCAAATAATCGAAAAAGAATGCTCAGGTTTTTAGGACATTAAGATTATTATGGCTAAAAAGAAGGATATTAAAGGAAAAATTGCATTTGGTATTTTCCAGGAAGGATTATCTGTAAAGATAGCTCAGTTACTCTTTTCCAATGGAAAAATCGATATACAGCGTTTGGAAGCAAGAGAATTATCTTATCCACTTTATGTAAAAGAAGCAGTCGAGGACAAAGAAAGTTTAGTAGAAGCCGAAGATATCGATTTATTAGGAGACCTTGATGGCGAGGACCTCGAGCTTCCGGAATTATCTGACATGGATACTTCTGATGAATTAGATGAAATTGAAAAAGAAGAAGTACTTTCAGGTAAAGATGATCTCCAACAAATGCTTTTAAATTTTCCTCTGGAATCAGGAAAGATCTCGCTAAATGCAAACGAAGAGCAAATCGAATATTATCAATTCAATGAAAATTTTGGTACTAAAGGATTAACTAAAAAACTTATAAATGAGATAATTCCAAAGGAAGAACAAAAATCAAAAAATTATTCTATACAGCACATTGTAAACCCGGATAAATCGATTCTGGCATTTGTCCATCGTGGGGAATTCGAGCTTCTTAACGCTGTACAAGAAATTAATCTTATCCTTTCCAAGAAAAATTATTTTTATGACTTAATCAGTACAAATGAGATAGCTTTGATGTATTTATTACGCCAGAATTATGAACTTGATCCGGAAGATTATACCCTGATTGTCTACATGGGTCATGAAAAAAGCGGAATTATTTTAAAAGGTTATAATTTTGTTAAAAGATTCCCGATAATGGTTATAGATACAATGATGGATAGCGTTCTGGAATCTATTTACTCCAAGACGATCCTGGAATTGGATATATCGGATATTCCCAACCCAACCAGAATTCTTATGGCTGGTGGATATGTTGAGGAAGGAGATCTTGAATTCTTTAGAGATAAATTCGATTCAGATACGATAATTGAACGATTAGAATTAGAAAAGATATACCAGAAATCTGAAGACAGACTCGATATAACACCGGAAAAAGTCGCTGAATTTGCTATTCCGATTTCCATAGCCTGGAAAACATTAGATAAAAAGAAAAAGTATCTCCCCTGTAATTTTCTACCCAAAAAAATCATTGAAAATCAAAAACATTTCAAGCTGGCTTGGCATGGTTTTATTGTATTTGTAGCAATTTTCTTTTTTGCTTTTACTGCTACAACTCGAAATATGAGACTTAAAAGAGAATACGTCAAACTAAATAATTTAGAGTTAGCTAAAGATATTGAATTAAAAGAGAAAGAAGGAATTGTTAAAATAATCAGAGATGTAAAAATCGAGTTCAATGCTATTCAGATAGAATTGGATAAAGTGAAAGGACTGATTGGCACAAAAAATCAATGGTTTTATATCCTGCAGACTTTATCAAATTCCTTCAAAAAGAATAAAATTAGTTGGGTAACGGGTTTAGCAAATTCCCAGGATAAATTTGTGATTTCCGCGTATACGACCAAACGTAAGAATATTGTCAAATTTTCCAAATTATTTCCAAATGGAAAACTCGGTAATGTTTACAAAACGGAAATTCAGGGAATTCAAACCTGGGAATTTGAAATCGAATATTCCTATCCGAATCCGGATGATGTAGCTTTCTATAATTCTTCGATCATAGTAAAATCAGCATCACCGGAAAAGATCGAAAAAGAAGAAAAACAGGTTGAAGAGATTGAACCTATTGTAGTTGAAGAAATTAAACCTGAACAAGTTGAACCTGTTGTGGTAAAAGAGCTTAAGCCGGAACAGACTGAAGAAATAGAAACTGTTGAGACAGAAGAAGTTGTTCAGGAACAAGTAGAAGAAAAAGTTGTTGAAATTAAGGTTACTCAGACCGCTCTTTCAAACAGAGAAATAAAAAAATTATACCAGCAAATAACAAAAATTTATTTTTCCGGTGATTATGAAAAGGCAAACCTGAAATACAAAGATTTCGTAGATAAATTTCCCAAACATTATCTTGCCTATTCTGCCAATTACCTTCGTGGAGAATGTTTATTTCTTTTAGGAGAGACTTCACAGGCAAAAGAGATATTTGAAAAAACCGTAAAATTAGGTGGCACGCGAGTTCCATCAGCTCTTTTAATGCTGGGAAATTTATATCAAAAGGAAGAAAATTTCCAGCAGGCAAAATCCTGTTGGGATCAATTACTGAAACAATACCCCACCAATCCAATGGCAGAAATTGCAGCGGAAAAAATTAAAACTCTGAATAAAAATGCTTCCAGCGAATTAAACAGCATCAATCAAATCTATTTCTCCGGTAATCTCGATGAAGCTGTAAAAAGATATGACGAATTCATTGCTCAATACTCAGACCTTAAACTCGTTGAAAATGCCGCATACCTTAAAGGAGAATGTTTATATCTTTTAGGAGAGATTTCGAAGGCAAAAGCGATATTTGAAAAAACCATAAAATTAGGTGGCACGCGAGTTCCATCAGCTCTTTTAATGCTGGGAAATTCATATCAAAAAGAAGAGAATTTTCAACAGGCAAAAACCTGTTGGAACCAATTAATGAAACAATACCCATCTAACCCGATGGCAGAAATTGCAGCGAAAAAAATTGAAGCTTTGAATATCGATATTGACAGCGAATTGAACAGCATCAATCGAATTTATTTTTCCGGTAATTTCCGGGAAGCTGAAAAAAAATATAAAGAATTCATCGCTCAAAACCCGGACAGCAAACTCGTTTATACTGCCAAATATCTTCAAGGTGAATGTTTATATTTGATGGGAAAATTAGCAAAGGCAATTGAGATATTTAAATCAACTCTCCAACATGAAGGCACCAAAACACCCGATGCACTCATTATGCTGGGAAATTCCTATCATAAAGAAAAAGACCTTGATAAAGCTATCTCTTATTGGGCTCAATTAGTTAGAAGATTTCCTCATAATCATCTTTCCCAAATCGCTCGAAAAAAAATTAGTAATATAGAGAAAAAAGAAAATGTCCCACAAACTTAGAAATACTTTAGTTTTAGGCATCTTGTTGCTTATTGTGATTATTGGAGGTTATTTCTCAAACAGGAAAGATGCGCAAAAACTATCCGTAAAACAAAAATCTTTTAACAGCACTGTGAAAATGCTGGAAGACCTGCAAAGAGATAACCCTGATATGAAGGACGAAAAATCTATTGTTGCAGCCCTGGATAAAATGAAGAAAGAGGCCAGGGAAAACAATAAATTCATACTTCTCAATGACAATCCTACACATACATTTGAGTATTTAGTTCTGCTATGCGATAAGTTCTGTCCTGAAATTACATTTGATTTTCAACTCAGAGGTTCCGGAAATATCAATGAAGTTCAATATAGCAGATACGAGCTATCCGGAATTGCCCATATAAATTCCCTCTTTAAGTTAACAACGCAATTAGAAAAACAGAATCCACTTTACACAATCGAATCTCTAATAATATCTCAAGAAGCAGAAGGATACACGGATACGATAGATTTTAATCTAACAATTCAATCGCATTTTTATAATCAAGGAACAGAATATAAAGAATCAGATTTAAAAATAATGGAATTCCCAAAAATAAAATATAATCCGTTTTATTCCAGAATTCATGGTCCCAAAGAATCTGTAGATGAATTAAAATTTATAAACCTTGATGATGCTGTTTTGATTGGTTTAAATCCTGAAAAAATTTTTGTCAGAGACGAGCAGGGAATTGTTCACATTCTTTATATTGGAGATAAAGTAGCTTATGGTTATTTGAGTTCTATCAATTGGGATAAGCAATATGCGAATTTTAAAATCAACAAAATCGGCATCTTCCAGAATAAGAAGCTTTATATTGAAAAGGAATAGATATGAAAAAATTGTTAATTGTATTAATATTCTTTCCAATTTTATTATTTTCACAAAGTAATTATCGAGATAGCAACACATCTAAAGAATTAATTACAATTCCTCGAGAGACTTCCTTTTTGGAAGCAGTTAATATTTTGGGTATTATGTCTGAACAGTATGCAGGGAAAAAAGTAATAAATCTATCTGATCATACCGGTTCAATCGGGCTTCCTGTAAATCAACTTTACTGGTTGGATGCTTTAAATTTGATTGTGAACTTTAATGAACTTATTATAGAAGAGCTTCCCGGTGTTTTTCTGATAAAAACTTTCGTAGAGGAAGAAGAAATAGAAATAGATGAAATAAAAATAACTCCTGATACAAAACAGGTAAAAATCAGTTCTGTCTTTTTTAAAGCAGATAAATCACTTTTAAACAGTATTGGAATCGATTGGTCAACTTTGTATAATGGAGAAGTTCAAGCTTCTTTTGGTTTCCAGGGCGCATCACAGGTTTCAGGCGGCCTTTTCAACTCTGCCATCACAACTACTTATGAAGCCGGTGCAGTTAGTATAGATGTGAATACTCTCTTTAAAATTATCGAAGCAAATCAATTGGGAACAATCATTGCAAAACCGACAATTACAGTATTATCCGGCAAGAATGGTTTCATACAGGTTGGTGAAGATTTTTCAGTTAAAACCGTAGATGATGCTGGGAATATCACAGATGAATTCTTTTCTACAGGTATAATTCTGGATGTTACTCCGGTTATTTTGCAAGATGAAGAAAAAGAAGTTATTTACCTTGTATCGAGTGTTGAAAAAAGTTCTGCCACACCAGGTGCGATCAGCACAGTTATCAATAAAAGTTCATCAAATACAGAAGTTATTTTATATGATGGAGAAGAAACGGTCATCGGAGGAATTTATACAATCGATGAGGTAAAAGCGAGAACCGGCATCCCAATATTAAAGGATCTTCCCTGGTGGTTTTTCGGGATTCGTTATCTGACAGGTTACAATAGATTCGAAAAGAATGTTCGGGAAATGATAATAATCTTAAAAGCAGAAATCGTTCAACCTGTTGAACAGCGGAAATTTGAAAAAATCCCCGGAAAAGAAACTATCAAAGATCTCAGGGATTCCAACTCCAAGGTAGAGGAACTGTTTAAAACCTATGAAGAAAACATCGAAGAGGAATAGGAAATGAAAAAACTGAATAAATCACTCGGATTTCTGTTTTTCTTTTCCAGTATTCCGATATTAATTATGACATTATTGAGTTGCACTGGTGATCTGACTTCTCCCGTAGCAACAAACACTCCATATAACCTTGCCATCTCAAAAATTGAAGACGGACGTGTAAAATTAAGCTGGGATTTCAAAAATACAACGAGTGATTCGATTTTATTTCATATCGCCAAAAAGAGCGGTGAAGAAGCTTGGTCCGAAGATTATATTGAACTTCTGGAAGAATCTCTCTCTTACATCGATGATATTCCTACGAATGACAGCTTAGTTTATGCATACAAATTGAATGCAGAGAATTTAGCAACAGGAGAAATCTCTCCTTTTTCAAATACGGTTGCATATTTTTCTGAAATTACGAATCCTACAAATCTGGAAATTTTGCAAACTTCTCAAAATGAACTGCAAATATCCTGGGAAGATAATTCTATTGGAGAAGATGGTTTTATTATAGATAAAAAAATCGGTGAGGGAAGTTGGGATAAAAAATACAAAAATCTCAGCTCGAATACTTCCAGCTTTATAGACCAGACAGAACTTTTCACTACAGTTTCGTATCGAGCTTATGCCTTTACCGGAGATTCGGATACGGAAACCATTGAAAATTCAATTCTTCCTACCTTACCAGCTCCGGATAGTTTAGTTTTAACAAAACCGGACCCAAATAAAATAAAGTTATCCTGGCTCGATAAAAGCAGCGGTGAACAAGGATTCTTTATAGATAGAAAAATAGGTGGAATGGATTGGGAAACTGAATATGCTTCCGTAGATAGCAATGTTACTATCTGGATAGATGATATCAGTTTGCCCTGCGGAACATTCAGTTATCGAGTCAGAGCATTCAGCAGCACTTTCTATTCCGGTTTCAGTAACGAAGAAGACATTAATATCAGGCTCGATATAATCAGTTCCACTTCTACCCCCGGAGAAGCAACAGATGTTTATTACTATAACTGGTATGCTTTTATTGCAGATAAATATAGTGGATTATCCATCGTCAACTGTGTAGACCCCAGCAATCCTGCAATAACTACTTATAATCAAGGTGGGCTGCCGGACCGTACTTCCTCGGTTTTTGTGCGTGATGAAACTTGCTATGTCTCTTCTCACAGTGCTACCAACGATCCCGGTATGTTTCATATGATAGATGTAGGCGAATTTATTAATGACCCGACTCAACCTTTCCCCGACGTACTTAATATAATTGGAAGTTGTGAAACTAATGGCATTCCAAAAGATATTTTTACTTTCGGAGATTATGCCTTTATTGCTGATGGAGATGCCGGACTCTCAACAATTATTTGTTCCGGACCTCCTCACAGTATTTCCAACATTTCTACTAATGGAGATGCACGCAATATTTATATTCAAAATTCTTATGCTTTCATTGCAAATGGACTAAATGGAGGACTATCAATTCTGGATGTCTTCGATCCGTTTAATCCTGTTCTTAAATCAAATTTACCTTCGGAAGGTCTTGCCCAAGGTATTTTTGTAAATGGTAATTATGCATACCTCGCAAATGGTGAAAACGGTTTGGAAATTATTGATATTTCCGATGTGAATTCTCCCTCTCTTATTTCTAATCTTGATATACAGGGATTTGCTTCCAGTGTTTTCGCTGATGATAATTATATTTATATGACAGATAAAGATAATGGTTTTCATGTAATAGATATATCAGATCATTATGCTCCCTATATTTTAGGAACAGTTTCTATGACGACTCAACCTGTTTCCGTTTATTTATCCGGCAGTTATGCTTTTGTAGCAGATAATGAAGGATTAAAAATTATTCAAGTTTTACCTTAGAAAATAAAAAAAAGAAAAAATTGGAGGTTATTATGAAAAGGATGTTAATCGTTTTGTTTTTACTCTCGAGTTATTTGGTTTTTGCACAAACAAATGTTCAGGGTGATGTCTCGGGAACCTGGAATGCTGCTGGAAGTCCATATGTCGTTATTGGAGAAATCACCATCCAAGCTGCAGACCTGCTTACTATCGAACCGAATGTTGCTGTTCAATTTTCAGAGCATTACAAATTTATTATTTTAGGAAGATTATTAGCAGAAGGAACTGCTGGTAATCTTATCACATTCTCAGCTCCGAATTCTCCAACCGGTTGGCATGGTCTCAGATTTTTTGATACAAATACAAACGGTCAGGACAGCTCAAAGATCGTTTATTGCACCTTGGAACATGGTATAGCTTCGGGTGATGCCAGTTCCGGTGGAGCTATTTACCTGGAAAGTTCCGATATTATCATTGAGAATTCCAGCATATTTGATAATGAAGCAGATGGTTACGGTGGAGGAATCTATATGTATGATTCTGATCCTCGACTGACTACAGTGGATATTTATGAAAATACTGCCATTCATGAAGGTGGTGGTATCATGTGCTTCAATGCAAATCCTATCCTGGAAGATGTTGCTCTTTATGAGAACTATACAGAATGGAGCGGAGGTGGAATTTGCAGCTACGGTACATCAGTGATTACTTTGGAAAATGTTACAGTTTCTGATAACGAAGCATTTCAAGATGGAAGCGGAATTGCTTCTCTTTATGGTTCGGATATCACCCTTTTGAATTGCATAATATGGGATAACCCTTCAGAAGAAATTTATATCCATCCTGATGCAACTTTGACCGCAACATATTCTGATATCAAAGATGGAACCGGTCAAACTTATTTTGGAACAGGTTGCATCGATACTGATCCGTTCTTTACTGATCCTGCCAATAACCTTTATTCGATAACATGGGCAAACTTCCCGGATCCGGACTCCACGAAATCACCATGCATTGACACAGGAAATCCTGATGTTCAATATAACGACCCTGACGGAACCAGAAATGATATGGGTGCTTACTATTTCCCACAATCCGGAATTCAGGGAACAATTACTCTTGCCGGAGGTTCGGGAAATGTGGAAAACGTAATTGTTTCCGCAATTTCAGCTACAGACACTACAACTACTTCTCCGGATGCAAATGGTGATTATATTGTTAATGTTGTTCCAGGCACTTACACTGTTACTGCTGCTTTGGATGGATATTCTGCCGACCCTGTGACAAATGTGGTGGTTATAGTAGGACAGGTTATTACAGGAATTGACATCCAACTTGATGAAATTTTGCCTGGTTCGATTAATGGAATTGTTGCTTTGGAAGGTTTAGGTGATGCTGAAGCAGTTGTTATCACAGCCGGAGGAGAAACAACAAATCCTTATGCTGTTTATGTTGGTCCGGATATTGACCATTACGAATATGACCTGGAAATTATAGCTGGGACATATGATGTTATAGCGACTTTAGCCGGTTACCAGGATTCTACTGTAACCAATGTTGTAGTTCAATCCGGTCAACAAACAACCGATGTAGACTTCCTTTTGCTTTTAATTCACTATGAAGGTTATATTGCCGGTAAAGTTACCTTGAAAGAGGGTGCCGGAAATGTAGAAAACGTGGAAGTTACAGTGGATACAATCACTGTGAACCCTGATGCAAACGGTGATTATATTGTTACTATTGATAATGGAACCTACGATTTAACAGCTTCTTTAGACCACTATGCTACCCTAATATTTGAATCTTTAGAAGTTGTGGCAGATGATACTACTGATGTTGATATAACTCTTATGAACTGGGAAGTTATAACAGGAACTCAATATAATATGATTGCTTATACAACTGCTACTTTGGATGGTGCATTTATTGACGGTTCAAACAGTAATCAATTAGCAGCTTTTGGACCAGGTGGAGATTGTAGAGGAATTGCCAGTTGGAATACCGGAAGCCATCCTTATTGGGATGAAGATTCGCATTATTGGGCTCTTGACGGGTACTGGTATTGTACAATAGTCAGTGATGATAACACTGGAACTGAAGTAATCAGCTTCAAAGTTTATGATACTGCAACAGATATAATCTATTCTCCTCCGGAAACACTATTCTTTGATGATTGTACTTATGATAATGTCATAGATTTATATGCTCCTTCCCCTTCTCACGATCTTGAATTCGATCTGATTGAAGATTGGAACTGGATATCATTCAACCTGGAACCTGCAGATAATTCTGTGGCAACTGTATTTTCAGATTTAACAGTAGTTCCAGTAGTTCCCGATATCTATCAAGTTAAAAATCAGACACACTCTTCAACGTACTTTGATCCGGGAGGATGGATTGGTGATTTGAATAATTTAACCGTGGGAGATGGTTTCAAAGTATCCATGATAAATGCTTACGATGACTTTATATTCAGCGGAACTAAACTCAATCCAATCTTGACTCCGATAGCTTTAGATGCAAACTGGAACTGGGTAGGTTATGTTCCACAAAATTCTTTAACTTTAGAATCTGCCATCATCAGCATTGCAGGCAATATCGAAGTAATTAAGAACCAAACTCAATCTGCTGTTTACAGTAGTGGTTGGGTAGGTGATTTAACTGATATGTACCCGGGAATAAGTTATCTGATTTACATGGCTGAATCTGATTCACTGACATATCCGGCAAATACAGTTGCTGACCGCTCTTCCCCACCTGTTTCTGAAATCTCATCCATATATGCAAATTGGGAACTGCTTTCCGGAACTGAACATAATATGATTGTAATGGCTAAACTTCTTCATGAAGACAACACCATTGTTTCTCCCGAAGAATATACTGTTGGAATTTTTGATGAAGATAACGCCTGCCATTCCATTGGAAAATACATGGGTGATTTCTGGTACTTTACTGTCGTTGGAAACGATGAAACAACAAAGCTCCACTTCACAACTCACCATAATCTATCCGGTATCACAACGAATAGTGATGAAACAATTTCTTATGAAAGAGACATCATAATAGGTAATTGTGAAGAACCGATTGAAATGTTGTTCAATAATCCCATAACTATATCTTCTCAAAAACTGCTATTAAACCAGAATTATCCGAATCCATTTAATCCATCAACAGTTATTAGCTACTCAATACCAAAATCCGGTATTGTCAATCTTTCCATTTATAATGTAAAAGGACAACTTGTGGAGACTCTTGTTAATACGCATCAGCAAGCAGATAATTATACTTTGGAATGGAAAGCTGATAATCATAGTTCTGGAATTTACTTTTTTAAAGTTTCTTCCGGAGGTCATTCTCAAGTTAAGAAGTGCTTATTAATCAAATAGATTTACTTACCTCTTTGCAACACCCCGAAGAAGCTTTTCGGGGTGTTACATTCAAGAGAGATTTTTTTAAACCTTATGAGGTGGTTAAGTCTAATTTATGAATAAAAAGAGGATGGTGAAAAAAAAAGGAAACTTCTAAATAGTTGATATTTTTCTTTAAACTCATCCTGCTGTCCTTCTCTTTTTGACGAGAATATAAAAGATATTCCAAAGAGAAGGAACATAAGAAAAGCAAGAA
>JABMPU010000110.1 GCA_013203665.1 Armatimonadota bacterium | reverse complement strand
TGAGAATGTTGACGGTAAAACCCGCTCCATAAAGAAATGGAATCAAAATATGAGCACTGTTACCTCCCCCTACAATTGTCACCTCTTTTTTTTCTTGTTTAGTCATGTTGCCTCCTTTTTGTTCGTAATTTTTATACGTTAAAATTAATGAGTGATTTTGTTTAATATAGCTTGTTTATAACGTTTAGGGTATGGGGCGTAAACAGCCCGACAGGGCTGGCTATGACCTATACCCGTTGTTGGCGTGTCGTTGTTTTATTTCTTCATATTCAGATTTAAATCTATCAAGTTTTTCTTTCTGCTTAAGGTATTCATTTTGTGCAAAAAGTCCTTTCCTATAATTACTAATCAAAAACGTTTCTGCATCATCTGCCTTTTTTCGAGTATTACAAGTCCGACATGAAGATACTAAATTTGATTTCCAGTCATGACCACCATTCGACCTTGGAAATATATGGTCGAGGTAAAAATCATCTTGTTTTAAATCACATAAACAATAGAAACATTTATAATCATCTTTTTTAAGAATTTCTATTCTCTTTGCTTTGTCAGTATAGTAATCATCTCTTGAATCATCATATTCTTCAATTTCGTCACTATTTTCTATTTCTATAAATTCTTGAACTTGTCTCAATTCAGATGGTAACTTCACAACGTATTCATTTACTTGTCCTGGTTTAGATGGTGTTTTTTCGATAATTCCAATTTTTATCAAATCATTAATCCCTCTTTTTACTACATCATGTGACATTGGTTTACCTAAATCTGATAGCAAATTTTGTCCTAAATCAGAAAGTCTTATTGATAATTTTCTATTTCCTTCTTCAAAATACGCTTGTTTAAAAAGGAGCATATACATTGTCATTGCTCGTACTTTCAATAAGCGAGATAAATACTTAGTGGCGTAATCATATTCAATTAGAAATTCCTTCAATGAAACCGATTCATAGTTTGGTTCATCTGTTTTTGATAAAATTTCATCTACTTTATTTAAAATATATTTCTTCATAAATTCTTATCCTTCAATTTAGGTCTCAGTCAATGCATGCCAACGTTCTCGGCTATGTGCTTAGCGACCTCGAAGATGATTCGTTTTCGGTCGGAAGACCGATAAGGAATCGTCGAGAAGCCACGTTACGGACTGCCGCCCGCTATTGCATATAGCCATTGTTAAGTGTAGTTGTTTTTATTTTATAATGTCAAGTTCAAAATGTAATATCTTTCTTTATTATTCAGTTCCATTATGTTATTTCAATTCCAACCATTATTTGAGTTAGTCCATTCAAATAAAAATACAAGCTGCTCTAATTCAATAATAAATTTATCAAGCCTTCTCGATTCTTTGTCATAATGATTGTCTGGTATTTTATCACCTAATATTTCATGAAAAAGTAATTTGTTGGCTAATATTTCATGAGCTATATAGTTTCTATTATCGACTGTATTCTTTAAAATATGTAGAAAATCAGGTCTTAATTTATTTTTTTCTAGTTCTCTATAAGTTTTACCCATAGTCCACTTTTCTGTTTTATCAATGTCATACTCAAATTTATCTACTAATAAATATTTTAGTCCAAGTTCTAAAATCTGAGCCACTCCCATATACATAGCGTATCTTTCCATGAAACTTAAATTCTTGTATTTTTCAATCCCTTTTGATGTCCCTTTGCTAATGTCTTCTTTAGATAGGGTAGACTCTTCTTTTTTACTTTTCATTTGACAGTTACTTTGCTTATCAGTCTTGGATTCAATTACACCTAACTTGTAGCTAAATTCATTGTGTTTAGCCTGCCAATTTGGGTGTATAAACACCATTGTGTTTATTTCTCATTTATAAAAACCATAAAAATATTAATTTCTTTTCGGTATCGTTTATTATTTTTTCTCATAACAATCCTTTTTTTCTTAATTGCATACAATAAATAATTAAAGTTTAGGTCAAGTTTATTAATTTCATGTTTTAAATGATTGGGCATAACATAAAGCTCTGCTTTGTGCCTTTCTCAAACCAGAGATATGAGTTACATTTCTCAAACCAGAGGTATGAGTTACATTCCTCAAACCGGAGGTATGAGTTACATATCAAAATAATCTCTTGCTTTCTTTATATCTTTTTGAATTTCTTTGATAAGTTCATGTTTCGATGAAAATCGTTTTTCTTCTCTTATTCTTTTATGAAAGAAAACCTCTACTTTCTTATTATACAGGTTTCCGGAAAAATCTAAAATATGAGTTTCAACTTCTTTAATTCCAGTATTTTTCAGGGTTGGACTGTAACCGATATTGGTTAAACCGAAATATTTTTTAGCTTCAATAATAATTTTGCAAATATAAACTCCGATGGCAGGAATCAATTTATTCGCATCGTGAGTGTGTATATTTATAGTTGGGAATCCAATTTTTTCACCGATTTTATGACCCGTGACAACTTCACCGGAAATAGAATACAATCTACCAAGACATTTTGCTGCATCCTGAATGTCGCCTTCACGAATAAAATCCCGGATGAGACTGCTGCTGATAATGCGATTGTTGATTTTAAACGGTTCTATAATATCTACTTTATAACCATATTTTTCTTCGTTTTTTTTGAGGAATCGATAATCACCTTCTCGAAACCTGCCGAAATGCGTATCATATCCAACTACTATTTCTTTAGCTTTTATTTCCTCAATAATGATATTTTTCAGAAATTCTTCTGCGGAAAGTTTAGCCATCTTTTCATTGAAATCCAGATAAAAAATGCAATCGATTCCAAATTTTTTCAGGAGTTTTTCTTTTTTATTTTTTTCAGTGAGAAGATAGGGAAAGGTCTTTCGATGAATTGTTTCCAGAGGATGATGATAATATGTTAAAACAACAGCTTCACCGTTTGCCAGTTCAGCCCGTTTTTTCAGTTCTTTGAAAAGCGATTGATGTCCGAGATGAACGCCATCAAAAGTTCCCATTGTCAAAACAGGATAATTAAACTTGCATTCTTGTTTTTTCAGGAAAGTCATATTAATACCATTTTGGGTTTAAAAATATTGTTTTGGATTTCTGCAAATCCAATGCATTTTTTTTCTTCATCAAGAACCATAATTTCATTTTGGTTTGTTTCGGTAACTGTAAGAAATCTACCGTTTTGAAAACTTTCGATTTCTTCTTTCTTAAGATTGATCCTAGGAAAATCCGGCAAAATATATGCGATGGAATGGAGATAATTTTTCCAATTTTCTTGTGTAAGTTCTTCCAGTTTGATAGAATTATGGACATCCAATTTTCCGATTTTCGTACGTCTTAATTCCCAGGTTGTGGCGATCTCACCTAATTTTTCTGCAAAAGTTTCACTTAAAGCCCGGATGTAAGTTCCCTTACTTACTTTGGTTTTATAGGAAATGAAAGGATGCTTATATTTGAGAATTTCAAAATTCAGGATTTTTATCGGACGTGCTTTCAAGCTAATTTTTTCATCCTTCCTAGCAAGTTCGTAAGCTCGTTTGCCATTAATTTTAACAGCAGAAAATTTTGGAGGGATTTGCTCGGAGATGATCAGAATATCTGGAATAATTTGTTTTAATTCATTAGTTTTGAATTCCGGGATTTCCTTTTCTTCTATGATTTTTCCTGTTTTATCACCTGTATTTGTTTTGATTCCAAGTTTCATTGTAACGATGTATTCTTTATCTTTTGAGGAAAGTTTATCTGCTATTCTTGTGGCTTTTCCGATACAGACAGGGAGGAGACCGCTGGCAAAAGGATCGAGAGTTCCTGTGTGACCCACCTTTCTGATGTTAGTGATTTTCCTGATGTTTTTTACAACGTCGAAAGAAGTTATTCCAGCAGGTTTGTCAATCAGAATGATGCCGAATTCATTCATCTAAAGTTGTTCCCTGATTTCTTTTAAGATGAGTTTTTGAATATCTTCCAGACTTCCTTTGATTTTGCATCCGGAAGCATTTTTGTGACCACCACCATCGAATTTTGATGCAATTATATTTACATTTACGAATTTAGAACGAAGATGAAGTTGATATCTTTTTTCTCCAATCTCTTTGAAATAAACAGCAACTTTCAGATTTTTAATACCTTTAATCCAACGAGTCAATCCTGCTGTAACTCCGTTATTCAGTTTGTTCCGTTTCAGCATTTCCAGCGTTGAGTGCATAAACAGAATTTCATCATCGTTAAAAATTTCGATAGTTGAGAGCACTTCACCAACAAATTTCATTTCGGAAATGGTTCTATCAAGCAGGTATTTCTTGGCAATTTTTCCGGGTTCCAATCCCAGTTCCATCAGTTTGGAACAGATTCTGAAGGTTTCCGAACTTGTATTTGAATTCATGAAATTATCTGTGTCATTTAATATTGTTATGTAAATCGCTTCGGAAATAAATTTCTGAGATGAGAGAGAAAAATGTTTTATCTCATCCTCAAACATTTGAAAAACAATTTCTCCAATACTGGCAAATTTTGTATCAATAAAAGAGTCTGCTTCAGGAATGATTTTGGACTCAATATGATGATCGATCGCAATTATTTTTTTTGCTTTTTGTATTAACGGTGCACATTTTCCAATACGACTCTTTTCATGACAATCAACAATTATAAGCAGTTCATACTTTAATTTTTCCGAAAATAAAATATAATGTTTTTTATTATCCAGAAAAGTGTATTTTGGTCCAACTGGTTCTTCCAAAATTATTTCTGCTTTACGGTTTTTGTTTTTGAAGATTTCCTGTAAAGCCAGAGCTGAACAATAACCGTCACCATCCGGTTCTACATGAGTTACAATTCCAGAAGATGGATAATAATCGATTGCTTGAAGGAGCGTTCTTTTTAGTTCGGAAATTGTAGATAGATTCATTTTTATTTCTCTTTTTCAGCATGGATTTTAGCAAATATCTTATCTAAATTTTGAGCGTTTTTTTCTAACTCATCAGGCAGAAAAATCAATTCTGGAATCTGGCGTAAAAATTTGGCTGCAGCAATTTCCTTTTTGATAAATCCTGAACTTTTTGTTAATGTTTCTAAAATATCTTGAGGAGATTTTTTTCCTAGAAAAGTGAAATAGATCTTTGCTCTTGAAATATCATTTGAAAGCTTGACAGCACTGATGCTGACCCATTCCAGGTTTTTATCTCGCAATTTATAATTTACAATATTATTGATAAATTTTAGGAGTTCTTTTTCAAGTCTTTGAATTCGAATTCTTTCCATAATTCATCTCCGATTGTTGCTGATTCTCGTTGCGATCAGGCAACTGCCTGATCAGCAAAGACGGATTTTATTCGCAGCTAAAACCTTATGTTCCCAAGAAAAACTCGGGAACATGTAAAATAGTTTATCATCCGGGCTGATCCGTGAAAATTTGTGAGCCATTACTTTTAATAATGAGCTTAATAATTTTTTATAATTTTCTGGATATTTCTTCGATAATATAAGCTTCGATCACATCATTTTCTTTGATGTCATTATATCCTTCGATTCCAATTCCGCATTCCGTACCAGCTTTCATCTCAGTAACTTCTTCAGCATAATGTTTCAAAGATGAAAGTGTGCCCTCATGAATCATAATGTCATTGCGATACAGCCGGATTTTTGCTGTATTTATTATCGTACCTTTTTCAATATGACAACCGGCAATTGTTCCCACTTTTTTGATTTTAAAGATTTGTTTAATCACAGCAGAACCAAGAAATTTTTCTCTAAGTTCAGGAGCTAACAAGCCTTCCATTGAGAGTTGAATATCTTCTATTGCTTCATAAATTACCTGATAGATTTTAATTTCAACTTTTTCATCTTCAGCAAGTTTTTTGGCAGCACTGTTTGTCCTAACATGGAAACCGATAATAATCGCATCAGAAGCAGACGCAAGGCTGACATCAGCTTCGTTTATTCCACCCACAGCTTTGTGAATAATGTTAACTTTAACTTCATCTGTGCCGAGTTTCTGGAAGGAGTCGCAAAGTGCTTCCACAGAACCATCCGTATCTGCTTTAACGATCATCTTGATTTCAGATATTCCTTTTTCCTTTATTTTTTGGAAAAGATTATCCAAACTGGTTTTGCCATGATATTTTTCTCTCTCCTGCCGGATGTGCATTCGTTCCGTACTGATTTGGCGCGCAGTTTTTTCGTTTTCAACTTGATTGATAATATCTCCAGCTTTGGGTACGCCATTCAATCCATAAAGAATTGCAACATCAGAAGGAAAAATCTCTTTTAATTCATTACCACGTTCATCTTCCATTTTTCTTACCCGTCCGAAAGTTGC
This sequence comes from Armatimonadota bacterium, assembly GCA_013203665.1. GTDB lineage: Bacteria > Cloacimonadota > Cloacimonadia > Cloacimonadales > TCS61 > JABMPU01. The sequence goes on along the minus strand of JABMPU010000110.1, from coordinate 5,277 downwards.
ACCGCAAACAATATTATCACCTTTATGCAAAGTTCCTTCCTGAAGCAGGATCGTGACAATCGTTCCCATGCGCTGATCCTTTTTAGATTCAACTACAAAGCCTCTCCCGGAGATAGCTTGAGGAGCTTTGAATTCCAGCATTTCTGCTGATAGAAGTATTGTATCGAGCAGGTCATCAATTCCTTCACCGGTGAGAGCTGAACATTTTATCCATAATACTTCCCCGCCATAACCTTCCAACATCAGGTTTTGCTTCATCAAATCATTGATAACTCTATCAATATTTGCATCTTTCAGGTCGATTTTATTGAGAGCTACGATGATTGGAACACTTGCTGCCTTTGCATGATCAATAGCTTCAATGGTTTGAGGTTTCACGCTTTCATTGGCAGCAACCACAATTATGGCAATATCCGTTACATTTGCACCGCGAGCTCTCATTGCTGTAAAAGCTTCATGCCCCGGAGTATCGAGGAATGAGATTTTATTATCGTTATATTCAACCTGGTAAGCACCGATATGTTGAGTGATTCCACCGTGTTCCCCAGCAATGATATTGGTGGAACGAATGCGGTCTAAGATGGAAGTTTTACCATGGTCTACATGCCCCATGATGGTAACAACAGGCGGTCTGGGCAATTTTTCCAGATCCGATCTTTCTTCTGGTTTTTCTTCTAAAATATCGGTACCGTATTCTTCCTGGAATTCAACCTCAAATTCAAATTCATCACAAATCGTCTCCAATGATTCTTTATCTAATCTTTGATTGATAGTTACCATCAATCCCATTGCAAAGAATTTCGTGATGATTTCAGTGGCGGAAACATTCATGATTTTTGCCAATTCGCTCACAGACGTGAATTCGCTGATAACAATTGTAGATTCTCTTTGAACTTGTTCTTTTTCATCTTTTTTATATTTTTTTGTTTTCTTAGTAGTAGAAAGAGTTCTTTTTATGTTTTTGGAAATTGCTGCTTCTTCCGATTCTGACGGTAAGAATTTTTTCTTTCTTCCACCTTTTTTTAACTGTTTAAGTTTTGCTTTGAGGTGTTTATCTTTTTCTTCAAAGGATGTCTCTTTTTTCTTTTTGAGATCCTTAAACTTGGTTTCTAAGATTTTTTCCGGTTGTTCCGGAAGTTTTTTTTCAATTGTTTTTCGTAATCCAGGCTTTCGCTTTCCTTCATAGGTGCCGGCTTTCTTTATCTGTTTTTCCACAAAAACGGGAATTTCTTTTTCTTCAGGTTTTTTTTCAATTTTTTTGGATAATGCTGCTTCTTTGATCTCGTCCTTTTTCTTCTTTTCTGCCAGCACGATTTTTTTGTGAATGAGTTGTCTATCTTTCTGTCTTTGTTTTACTGAAGCTGCTTCCTGATTGAATTTTCCACGGATCTTTGTTTCGATTTCTTCGTCAACAGGACTCATATGGCTTTTAACTACCACACCCATATCCAATAAGTGCTTTTTCAAAGCTGCTGTTGAAATCTTAAATTCTTTTGCCAATTCATGAACTCTGATAGCCATGTTTCCCCCAATTTATCCGATTAAACGGATAATCCCGTTTGCAAAATTTTTATCTTCAATACTTATGATACCCAGATCTTTAGTTTTGAAAGCATTGCCAAATAACGATTTGGTTCCGAATTCTTGTGATTTGATTTTTTGCTCGGTCAAAAGGTTTTGTAACCTGTTTTGAGTATTCTTGGATAAATCGGAACAATAAATCAAAAATTTTGATTTTCCGGATAATACCGATCTTTCGCAAGCATCAAATCCTAATTTCAATTTTCCTGCTTTTCTTACCAGATGCAATAAATTTAAAACCTTTTGTTGTTTTGCTTCCAAACTATTTCCTTGATTTTTTCTTTCTTTTATTAAGCCATTTATCTAACTTTTGCAAACATTCATTTTTATCACACACATAATATCCGCGTGCCGCAATTCTCCTTTTCATATCAAAAACTATTTCATTTTTGATAAAGGCAAACCTGATCAAGTTTTCCTGCTCATCTTTCGTTTTGCAGATCACACAACTTCTGATAGGAATATGACCTGCTTTTGATGCTCTGTTTGGCATTAGAAATAATTTGCTGATTCTTTGATTTTTGTTACGGTCTTTTTCCCCAGACCTTCCAAATGACATAACTCATCGATGCCAGCAACATGAATATCCTGAACTGAAGTGTAACCATGCACTTTCAGGATTTCAGCAATTTTTGGAGTAACACCATCCAAATCACTCACATGACTCGTGATTCTTCTTTCTTCAGATATCTTATCTTCAAATTCTTCTTCTGTGAAAATATCCAATTTATATTCAGTCAGCTTCGCAGCTAATTTAACATTTTTTCCTTTCTTCCCGATAGCCAGATTCTTACTTTTTTCAGCCACGATAATCCTGGCAAATTTTCCTCTTTGAGCAAGATATACTTTCTCTACCAAATCCTGACCGATAGCATTGGCAATGAACTGTTCAGGAGAATTATCCCACAAAATAATATCGATCAATTCACCATTCAATTCTTTCCGTATCTGCTCGATTCGCATACCTTTTGGACCCAGGCAGCTTGCTAAAGCATCGATTTTTGGCTCATTAGATTTTACAGCAACTTTGGTTCGCATCCCGGGTTCACGGACAATTTTCTTAATTTCAATTTCGTTGGAATTTATCTCAGGAATTTCTGTTTCAAAAATTCTTTTTACAAATTCAGCTCGTGTGCGGGATAAGATGACAATCACATCATTTTTTCTTTTGCGGATATTCACAACATAAGCACGAACCATATCGCCGACTTTATAGAATTCTTCTTCTATTTGTTCTTCAACCGGCAGCAAAGCATCCGCATAACCAATATCGAGCACATAACCATTATAATCTACTTTACGCACTTTACCGGACACAATCTGATTCTTCTGGTTTTCATAGTCGTACATAATGCGGTCTTCTTCTAACAATTTGATCTTTTCAAGAATTGCTTTCCTCGCATTACGGATTACTTTAGGTTCAAATTCGTAGATTGCCATTTCGACGGGAATAGTATCTCCAATTTCTACAACATCTTCATAATAACCGGCATCCTCGAGCGAGATTTCACCCAAAGAAACATCTCGTTCAACAACTATTTTCTTGAATTTTGCCAAAATTTTATTTGTATCGAAATCTGCAATGATTTCCAGCTCGTTTTCCAAGAGGAGTTTCTTGGAAACTGCCTGATACAATCCTTCTTTGATGATTTCAGTTAGTTTGTCTTTGTCGAGCTGTTTCAGATTTGCCAGTTCAGCAAGTGAACTCATTAAATTAGCACTCATTATTTAAACCCCATTTTGATGTTAAGATTATTCTTTCTTCATATAATCAAAATATGTCTTTGCTTTTTTGATGTCTGAAAAAGAGATCAGAACAAGTTCATCCTGAATTTCCATTTTTATTTCTTCGGGAAGCACCTCGATTAAAATTCCAATTTTAGTAATATTTTTATCATTTTCACCATAAGTGATTTTCACTTTTTCATTTATGGCACTCACATAATGTTTCTTGAATTTCAATTCGCGTTCCAAACCGGGTGATGAAACTTCCAGGAAATATCTGTCCTTGATAAAATCCTCTTCTTCTAAGATCCTGCTGATATCCTTACTCACTGAACGACATTCAGCAATGGAAACTCCATCTATCTTAGTAATATAAAACACCAGAATCTTACCTTTTGATGCGTGTTTAATTTCCACATCATAAAGAGCAACATTGTTTCGTGAACATACTTTGCCGGCAATTTCTTCTAATTTCTTTAACATAACCTGTCCATTATAAGACTTAACCACTGTAAATCAGTGGTTAGAAGCTTATATCTAAAAAAGGCTGACTCAACTGCGTCAGCTAATTCCCATGTTCTTTAATTTTTTTTAAAACAAATTTGAAAAAAAAATCGCACTTCTTTTTGTCAAGCAGTTAATTCGATGTTTTAAAAGTTGGAAATACTATTACCTAAGAAAATTTGCAAAAATGAAAAAAATATTTGACTGAATTATCATAATAATTCTTTTCTTGTATTGTATTTAATCCTTGTTGGAGGATATTATGACAGAAGAAACTTACCATGCAGTGCGTGACTATGCTTTTAATTTGGCGAATTTTATGATAAGAAATTATGATGATGCTGAAGATATCGCCCAGATAGTATCTTTGAAATTTCTTTTGAATGAAGATAAGATCATCAAACCATTAGCCTGGAGCGCTACAGTAATAAAGAATGAAGTTTATAAAAGAGCTAAAAAAACAAAAGGCTTAGAGAAATTATTGGAAAAGACTGAATTGGAAAAAATTGAAGAAAAGTTGGATGACGCTTGTTCAGTAGATAAATATAGCGAAAAATATATCTCTATCTCTGATGCAAAAACATTATTAAAGAGAAGTGATTATAGAATTTTCAAATTATGGCTCAATGCAGATTTTAATGTAAAGAAAGTAGCAAATAAACTAAAGTTATCCTACAATGCTACACGCTCTAAAGTTTATAAAATGAAAAAAAATCTGAGAGCAGAAAAATTAAAACAGCAAGGATGGCTTGGCTCAAAAGATATAATTGATTATAATACAAATAAAAATATTATAACATTTATAAATACATTTGTGAAAAAAATGGAGAAAAGAGATTTTGATCATTTACGCTCTTACTTTGAATATATTGAAATAGAAAAAATTACAAAACTCGATATAAAGCAAATATTTAACTATGATATATTGCTACTTAAAAGAAACCTTTATGAACTTTACATTCCATATGAAGACAGCAAATCCAAAGTACAATTTTGTATCTTTAGATTTAAACTGGATAAACAAAACCACATAAAAATTACTAAATTTTTCGCAAAACCAACTAAGGTTGTTAAAATCAACATGCCCAAAAAAGAAGCTTTAAAAATGTTACCGAGAATGGAAAAAGGAGTTCTTCCAATATCAGCAGAAGAAGTAATAAAAATACTGAAAAAAAAGGATCCATAAATTGCCTTATAATAAGTAGTTATATTCAATAGTCTCCGCAAAATATAACATTTTAACCTCTTGAGAATAAACGCTCAGGAGGTTCTATGTTAAAAAAAACAATTTTTCTTTTATTTACAATTTGTATTCTGCTCTATTCGAATTTGGCTTATGCTGATATTCCAACCGGATATCCCGAAATGTCTAAGGAATAAATGATACTACATGATTATCAAATTGTGGAAAATGGTGATGGATATATACTAATAGAAATCAATGACATAACGTATATAGTTATAGTT
>JABMPU010000109.1 GCA_013203665.1 Armatimonadota bacterium | reverse complement strand
ATTTTATTACGCCCGGACAAGTCGCTGCGAGGTAAGTCCGATATTATCCTGAAAGCTTTTTGTGAATTGCATTGGCAGCAATTCTTCCAGCTCCCATTGCTTGTATAACTGTGGCTGAACCCGTTACAATATCTCCACCGGAATACACGAATTCTTTGGAGGTTTCCATAGTTTCGGGATTTACTTCAATATAACCCCATTTGTTGAGTTTCATATCCGGAGTGGTTGAGAATATTATTGGATTTGGCCCGTTTCCAATGGCAACCACAACCAAATCAGATTCGATAAAGAAGTTTGAATCTTTAATTACAATCGGTCTTCTTCTGCCGGAATCATCCGGTTCTCCCAATTTCATGCGAACACATTCCATCCCCTTAACCCAGTTATTATCATTTCCTGCAAACGAGATCGGGCTTGTGAGCAATTTGAATTTCACTCCTTCTTCTTCCGCATGATGAATCTCTTCGTTACGTGCAGGAAGCTCCTTCCTGGAGCGTCTATAAACAATTGTTACCTCATTTGCTCCGGTTCGCAGAGCATTTCGGGCACAATCCATCGCTACATTTCCACCGCCGATTACAGTTACTTTATCACCTTTTGGAAGTGGTGTATCATATTCCGGGAATTTATAAGCTTTCATTAAATTTATTCTGGTTAGATATTCATTTGCTGAGAAAACATTGCACAAATTTTCCCCTGGAAGTTTCATAAACAACGGTAACCCTGCACCGACTCCAATATATACTGCATCGAAATTTTGGAGAAGCTCATCTACTGTGAAGATATTTCCTATCACCATATTCAACTCGATTTTACAGCCCAGTTTTTTGAGATAATCCAGTTCAAAATTGACAATTGATTTTGGCAATCTGAATTCAGGAATTCCATAAACCAGAACACCACCCGGTTGATGTAATGCTTCAAAAATAGTAACTGTATAACCGAGTAAAGTGAGATCTGCAGCAACAGTGATTCCTCCCGGTCCGGAGCCAACTACCGCGATTCTTTTATTTAGTTTTTTCTTAATTATCGGAATTTTAACTAAATCCATTTTTCTTTCATAATCAGCTACGAACCTTTCCAGGTTTCCGATAGCAACAGGTTTATCTTTTATTCCTAAGATGCATAATTTTTCGCATTGGTCTTCCTGCGGGCAAACTCTTCCGCAAACTGCAGGGAGTACGTTTCGTTCCTTAATTTTCTTGGCTGCTTCATCGAATTTTTCATCGCAGATAAGTCTTATGAATTCAGGGATATCGATGTTCACAGGACATCCTTCCACGCATTTAGGATTCTTACATTGAATGCATCTGCCTGCTTCTAAAAGTGCCAATTCAGTTGTTAATCCATAAGGCACTTCCATAAAATTGTTGGTTCGGAGTTTCTGGTCTTGGGCTGGCATCTCCTGGCGGGGAATTTTTACTTTGATGATTCTTTCATTTGCTTTTGTAAGACCATTCCATTCGCAGCCATGTTGTAAACAAATGTAAAATGGTAATAACTTGGAATAAGCAGTAATAATCAATTTTGCAACGCTCGAACCGCATTCATCACAGCTTCTTTCTTTGGTTACAAGGCTGGTTTTACAGCGTGGGCAGATAAGGTCTGTTAGTTTTTCACCATCCTGGATTGGTACTGATGCTTCCATTTCAAATACATCAAGATACGGACTCATAAGGAGATCTATCTCTTGTTTTTTGAATATGGCTTTGAAAACGAGTAATTCTTTGCCTTCTCTTTTCACATTGAAACTATTGTTGCAATGCGGACAATAAGTATTCAGGAATGTTTTGTGCTTTAGATATTTTACATCATATTCCAACATAATAGCTCCTTATTTAATGGAGAAAAGAAGAGCATCTTTCTCTTCTTTCAGATACATGGAATTGCGTTTTTCAAGTTCTTCAAAATCTACTTCATGTCCATCAAAATCCGGTCCGTCCACACAACAGAATTTTGTTTTGTTACCCACAGTTATGCGACATACGCCGCACATTCCAGTACCATCTATCATTATAGGATTTAAACTTACCATTGTTTTTATATTATATTTTTTTGTAAGATTGCAGATATTTTTCATCATTATTATTGGACCGATAGCATAAACTTCTTTGATATCATTTCGTTCTCCCAGGTATTTTTCCAAAGGTTGAGTTACAAAGCCCCGCATTCCATAACTACCATCATCAGTAGTTACAATGAGTTCATCACATAAAAGTCTCATTTCCTCTTCCAGGATGAGCATTTCTTTCTCTCTCGCTCCGATAATTCCTATGATGAAATTTCCTGCTTCTTTTAATGCTTTTGTAAGATGATGTAAAATAGCAATGCCTGTACCACCTCCCACAACGATTATTGTTCCGAGTTTTGTAATTGGAGTTTCTTTACCCAAAGGACCGACAACATCTTTTAGAAATTCTCCAGTATTCAAAGAACTCATTAAAGCTGTGCTTTTACCCACCACCTGGAAAATAATTGTGATAGTTCCGCCCAAACGGTCAACATCAGCCACAGTGAGAGGTATCCTTTCTCCCGTTTCGTTCACCCGCACAATAACGAATTGTCCCGGTTTGATTTTAGCTGCGATTTTGGAAGCATTGATGTCAAAGCGAATAATTGTTCCTTTTGCCATTTCCTGTTTTTGCACTATTTCATACATTATACCATTCCTCACTATCTTCGAATATTATATTTTTTTTAAATCTTCATCACTTAATCCGTTTGGGTTCTTTTGATTGTTTAAGTGTATCTTCATTTTAACACTTGGCTGATTATCAACAAGATTTTCTTTATCCATCAGGGAAATGTGGCATAGAGGATACTTTATTATTAATGAAATCAAATCTAACATAGCCTTCCCAAAAAAAAGATTTAGACTGAGTAACTTTAATCATAGACGACTTTTTTTGAATGAAGAGGCTTTTTTTTACTCTAAATTCGTCAAGAACTTTTTTGTAACCACATTCGAAATCCCGCCAAACCTTGAAAAGGTTTATGAGACATTTCTTCTTGCTGAACATTTTCAAGGTTATTACAGAAACTTTTTACGAGATGTCATTCCCGCACAAGCTAGTATTCGGTAGTTGCCGGATAAGTTTCGGAAAGCTCAAAACATCCAAATATCTAATTTGTATTAACAGAAAATTTTTTGAAAAGAAATTCATAAAATCACAATAAAAAAATATTTTATTTGACATATTTTGCAGTTGAAAGGTATTTAATAATCGATAATCAAAACTTTTACAGGAGGTAGAGATGAGTCACAGATCAAAAGATAAGAGAACCCATGAAACAAAAAAAAAATCTAAACTTACATTAAAAGAAAAAAGGAAAAAGAAGAAGGAAAAAAACTAACTAACATGTTTGGAGGTAAATTTGAAATTTAAGGAACGCTACATTATCAGAAATAGCAAAGATAAAGTTCTGGGACACACCGATGATATTACAAAAGCTCTTAAAATAAAAGAAGAAAACAAACACGAAGGTGCTTATATCGATGATCGGAAAAGTAAGAAAAAGCATCGTCAGACTTTTTTCAGATAATTGCAAACTTGAGTCTTCTATAAAAAAGTATTAGCCACCCCGATACAGTCATTCTTCCTTATGGGGCAGGCGAAGAGCACGAATGAACACGAAAAACAAGATCCATATATTAATTCTGAAGCATTATTTTTTTAGAAAAAGTGATAAACATAATTATTTTTTATCATCACGAAGTTTTTGTACTCCTTCTCCTCGATAGGAGAAGGCTGGGATGAGGCGGATATAATAGGAAAATAAATATTAGCTAGAAGTAGTATCTAATTATTTAAAAAAAAAGTAGAATACAATGCGTTACGAAAGAGGACTTTCATTACGAGCAAAAATATAGTTTGATATTAGATCAAAAAATAAAAAAGGAGAGGACAATGAAAAAAATTATGCTTTTCACAGTTTTGTTTTTACTGATTCAAACCCTTTGTGCTGTTCAAATGCAGCAAACTCAAACGATTCCTGAAAAAGGAATGGAAATTTTAACGTCGGAACAAACGCAAGTTCATAGACAGATTCCCGAAAGTACTGTCAATTCGCGGGATAACAGGTTAGGAATGCTTTGGCAAACATCGGATACAGGTGCAATTGCCAGTTGTGCAAAAGTTTCGGATGTAACTCAAAATTCATTCGTAGCCTGGCATTTGAATAATGAACGAGTTTCACTTTATCATGATTCAGCAACTCCACTCTGGGAATACATTGTGAGCAATCTGGATTTTGAATATCCCATCGATATGACAGAAGACGGCAGTGTTATTGCAGTGGCAGATGGAAATGTTATCAGGATTTTTGAACCTTCTTCTGCTATTCCTGTCTGGGAACATTCACTCGACTATTCAATCGGGGAGATGGTTCTTAATACTGATGGAACTCAAGTTTTTGTTGCTTTTTATGATTCAGGTCAGGATCGTTCATCTGTCATCTGCTATGAAATCGGAAATACGGTTCCGATCTGGAGTAGTTATTTTATCGGAGGGACTCAAAGTTTAGTTATCAATGAAGATGCTACAGTTTTGATTTTTACGCAATATGGTGGAACCAATAGTGCCTTGTGGGTTCTTGATGCAGATGATGGCGCAATCATTTTTGAAGGACCTCAATATAATCAGAATCCACCTGCCATTTCTCAGGATGGTTCAATATTTGTAAATGGCGATTATGCCGGATACGTGCAGGTCTATGAATATAACGAAGATATCCAGACTTACGAAGAAATTTGGAATTTCCATGTTGGTGGCGGCGGTTCATCTGCCTGGATCGGAGGAATGAGCATTTCTGCTGATGGCAGCACGATTGCAGTGGGGACACTGGTTTTTCTTGCCGGAGGTTATGATGGAGAAATCTATTTGTTCAATTCCTATTCTCCAACTCCTATCTGGGTTTATGAACATGTGGGAGATTATGCCATAGATATAGATATGACTGATGACGGCTCACTCATTGCTGCTGCCTGTTACGGTCCTATAGACGGTAGTACTCCGGATTTCTTCTTATTCAGAAGAATCAGCAATATTCCGGTTTTCGATATTAATACTTCCGGTTCTCTTTTTACAGTTGATATGGCTCCGGATGGTTCGTTCTGCACAACCGGCGGCAAAGCAGTTCATGCCAGAATAATGGGCAGCGGAGGTTTGCTGTACAGCGTAGATTGCGATTTGGGCGGTGGTTTTATCACAGGCACAGTAAATCTGGATGGATCAGATGATAATTCAGGAGTGAAAGTGGAAATTCCGGATTTGATCGATTATTTCGATTATACGGATTATGATGGAAATTATTCGCTTGATAATGTTCCAGCCGGAGTTTATAATGTTGAATTTTCAAAGATAGGTTACATACCTGTAGCAAATTCCGATGTGGTTGTGAACGAAGGTCAAACTACAGATCTGGGTGAAATCCTGATGTTGCCCTTTGGTTATGCTCCGGAAAATTTATATGCTTCACAATCTGCAGGAATAACGGTTAACCTCAGTTGGATAGCTCCTTCCGGTGATCCGCAAGGTTATAATATCTACAGGAAAGACCTTCAGCAAGATCCATATCCGGAAGAACCGTATGCAACTGTTCCTGCCGACCAAAACTGGTTTGAGGATGACGGAGCTTTGCCGCTTGTAGATTATTATTATGTGGTAACAACATCTTTGACCGGTGGTTTCCAAAGTCCCTATTCCAATGAAGCAATTGGTTGGATTAGCACAGGTTTTGTAGTTGATGAAATCAGCGTTTATTATGGAACTACTCCGGTGATAGATGGTACGATCTCTGCTGGAGAATGGGATGATGCGTTCATGGTTGATTGCTCCGATTTCTGGGGAACATACGATAATACTATTCAACCCATTGGCAGCGTGATCGGCTATTTCAAGATGAATGCAGATCAAACCGAACTCTATGTTGCTTACGAAAATTTTAATGATACGGTTCTGGAAGACCACGATGAAGTTGCTCTTTATATAGATGACAACAACGACGGAACTTATCCTCCAAGCGGCGATGATTCCGAAGGTAATTACTGGGCTGCCTATTATGCTGCTGGAAATGAATTAAAATACCGTCCAATCTACAGCACCGGTGGAGTTGGAACTACTATCTATCTTACGGACCCGCAATTAGAAGTATCTGTTGCTACCGGACACCTGGTTTATGAATTTATGGTGCCATTTGGAACGGAAACCTGGCAAATCAATCCCAGTGCAGAAAATCAATCCAGCCTGGCAATTTTCGTGCTGGATGACAACGCTCCTGATCCACATGGATTCGATGCCTGGTGGCCCCTCGATAATATGAATCTCTTCTCAGCGAATGGTTATGGAACAATCACTTATGGAGAGGAAGCGCAAGTTCCTCCGCCTCCGGAAAATGTTGTGCTCACAAACATTGAAAATGATATTACTCTCTTCTGGGATATGCCGGATATCAATGATTTCAGTTATTTCAATATCTACTATTCTTATGAAGGTGGAGATTTCGAAGTTCTGGATACAACTGTTGGAACTGTTTATGAATATCTTATCACTCAAATGGGTTATTACCAGTTTTATATTACCACTGTAAACCAGATGGGAATGGAATCCGATCCTTCCGCAATCGTGGAATATACTACTGCTGGAAATGAAGGAAATGTTACACCTTTGAAAACTGTACTTTATGGCAACTATCCCAATCCTTTCAACCCCGAAACTATGATTACTTTTTCTCTCGCAAAAGATGCCAAGAACGCAAAGCTTGAAATTTTCAATATCAAAGGTCAGAAAATAAAAACTTTCCCAATTCCTAACTCCTCACTTCTAATTCCTCATCAGATTGTTTGGGATGGAAAAGACAAAAGCGGGAATGCTGTTTCCAGCGGAATCTACCTTTACAGATTGAAAGCTGGCAATTATAGCTCAACTAAGAAAATGTTGCTGATGAAATAATTAAAAAAAAGGAAGGCAAAAAATGAAAAAACATGTAATTTTAATTTGTATGATAGCATTTTCAATCACAATGTTAGCTCAAGAAAATGCTCTGCATTTTGATGGAATCGATGATGTAGTTGTAATTACTAACGATCCTGCATTAAATCCCGCAAATGCCTTAACAGTTGAAGCATGGGTAAAACCTGACAGCATAATTTACTTACCCACAATAATCGGAAATGAAGAGTGGTTAAATTCAGACAACGGCTTTATTTTGAGGATAGAAAATAGCAATTTAATTTCTACTCCTCAGTTTCAGTTTGGAACAGCGAGCGGCTGGCAATGTGTAAGTGCTCCATCAGGTTCTATACCGCTGAATACCTGGACTCATATAGCTGGTACTTTCGATGGTTCATCTATTAAAATTTTCATCAATGGAATTGAAGTTTCCAGTACTCCCTTTATTGGAAGTATGCAGGCATCTACAGTTGATCTGAGAATTGGCGGACATTATTATACTTATAATAACCGGCAGTGGAACGGTGTTATAGACGAAGTACGATTGTGGAATATTGCTCGTACAGAAACAGAGATTTTTGAGAATATGGAAAATCCTTTATCCGGTTTGGAACCCGGATTAGTTGGACTGTGGAGAATGGAAGAAGGAAGCGGTTATACAACAGCAGATTTTACAGGTAACGGACATGATGGATTTATTAATGGAGCTTTGTGGACACAAGGTTATCCCATGAATACAGGTTCTGATAATAATCTTCTACCCGTCGTTACCGAACTAATGGGCAACTATCCCAACCCTTTCAATCCCAGTACTACTATCTCATTTGAATTAAACACCGAAAACTTCGAAGACACTGAAATCTCGATTTACAATTTGAAAGGTCAGAAGATAAAACAATATTCAATATTCAATAATCAATCTTCAATTGTGTGGGATGGAAAAGATAAAAGCGGAAACGCTGTTTCCAGCGGAATCTACCTTTACAGATTGGAAACCGGCAAATATAGCTCAACTAAGAAAATGTTGCTGATGAAATAATTTGTAAAACCTTGCGAAGGTTTACAAGAATGTCTTTCTATGCAAGTAACCTTCGCAAGGTTTTTTCTAAATAGAAAGAGCAGCAGAAAAAAGTTGTCATTCCCGTGAAAACGGGAATCCATTATTGAAGAACATGAACCGAGTTTGCTGTATGGAAACTGAGTTTCCGTAACGAGCCTAAAATCTGGAGTTAATGCGAACTTTTTATAAGACATTGCATATTAATGTTATATGAAATTTGCTAGAAATTTGATATTAGTCATTAACAGAGGTAAAAAAAATGATAAAAAAATCGATATTAAAAGAATGGGTCTTTTCAAAGATTATGAATGGAAGAAAAGTATCGGAGCGAATATAAATTCAATATTTAAAAAAGTCAATATCATTTATGGACGAAATTATTCTGGAAAGACAACATTATCAAGAGTTTTTAAAAGTCTTGAAGATGGTAAACTTCATAAGGATTACATTAACGCAGATTTCAAAATAACTTTAACTGATGATAATAATATAACTCAAAATAATCTTATAGAATTTAATGAAGATATAAAAATACGAGTTTATAATACTGATTTTGTAAAAACAAATTTAAGTTGGTTGAGTAATGAAGAAGGAGAAATCCTACCATTTGCTATATTAGGAGAGAAAAATATAGAATTAGATAATGAAATAAAAAAAATAGAAACAGAATTAGGAAGTGAAGAAAAAAAGAAAGGATTATTGTATGATTTGTCTTTAAAAAACAATGAATTTATAACAACAAATCAGAAATTTGAAAAAGAAAAAAAAAATATAGATAAGAAACTCAAAGAAAAAGCAAAAGAAATTAAAAATAATGCAAAAACATACAACAGACCAATATATCAAATTAATACGATAAAAAACGACATATTAAAAGTAAATTCAAGTTTTATACTTACCGAGCAAGATATTTACAATAAAAAGAAAGTATTGAATGAAGATTCCAAAGAGACAATAGTAAAACTTCCCGTTTCAAAACCCAGATTTTCAGATTATCTATCAAAAACAATTGAACTCTGTACAAGAAAAATTCAACCAACTAAACCAATATCTGATTTAGTAAATGACAGTTTACTTCAAGAATGGGTAAGACAAGGAATTGACAAACACAAAGGAAAAAGAACTACTTGTGGTTTTTGTGGTTCGATTTTACCAGTTGATCTATGGGACAAATTAGATGCTCATTTTAGTAAAGTATCGGAAGATTTAAGGGAAGAGATAAAAGTACAGATAGATGTTTTAGAAAAAGCAAAAATCTCTTTGGAAAATTTTCTAAAACTTGAAAAAACTAACTTCTATTTAAGTTTGAGACCTAAATTTGAAGAAACCTTAAAAAATTGGAGTATTAATACTAAAATTTATTATAAGAATATTGAAATACTTATTTTAAAACTTCAAGAAAGAAAAAAAGATATATTTAAAATAATTCTATTAAATTATGGTGAAATTGAAGATGTTTCTGATGATATTGAAAAATTATTAATTGAATTAAACAATCTAATTGAAAAGAATAATGATAAGACTACGACACTTGCAAATGACCAAACAAAAATAAGAAATGAATTACTTTTTTCTGAAATAGCGAAATTCATCAAGGATATTGATTATGAAAACAAACTAACAGAGATTGATGAATTTGAAATAAAAGTAAAAGAAAAAGAAACAAAAAGAGATGAAACCCTCAAAATAATAAGTTCATTAAATGAAGAAAAAAGGAAATTAGAAACACAAGCGAAAGATGAGAGTAAGGGTGCTGAGTTGATAAATGAACATTTACTAAACTTTTTTGGTCACAACGAATTACGTTTGGTTGCAGTTGGTGAAAGTCCAAATATGATTTTTAAAATCACAAGAGAAAATGAAGATGCAAAGAATTTGAGTGAAGGAGAATGTAGTTTAATATCATTTTGTTATTTCGTAGCAAAAATGGAAGATGAAATGAAAGACATAAATAATGTAGATAATTTAATTGTTTATATTGACGATCCTGTTTCGAGTTTAGACAGCAATCATATTTTTTATATGTTTAGTCTAATCGAAAGCGTCATCGCAAAACCAAAAAAATACGGACAACTATTTATTTCAACACATAATTTAGATTTCCTTAAATATTTGAAGCGTCTTACCATAAAAGATGGAAAACAAAATCTAAACTACTTTTTAATTGAAAGGAGACATAAACAAAATGATAAGAGGATTTTCCTTTTACCTTTGCCAAATTATATTCGAGATTATGTAACAGAATTTAATTATTTATTTAAAGAGATATATGATTTGTATAAAGATACAAAAGGGGACAGAAAATTAAAAATTGCAAATACATTTAATCAATTTTATAATATTCCAAATATTATGAGGAAATTTTTGGAATATTATCTTTTCTACAAATATCCAAATAACAATTCACCATTAAAGAATTTAGATAAATTATTCGAAAATAATGTTCCTAGTTTGATAAATAGGGTTATAAATGAATATTCACATTTAACACACATTGATAGAGGTTGGAAACCAATTGATGTTGATGAAGCAGTGAATTGTGCAACTATAATTATTGATAGAATAAAGGAAAAAGATATTGATCAGTTTGAAGCACTTGTTAATAGTTTAAATTAATTAATCATATAACAATGCACCCAGTTTTAGCGAGAAGAAAAACAGGAAGAACCTGTCGTGCAGAAACCGTTAGTGGTAATTAACTTGAACAAAAAGTAGTAATCTAAAACATTGTCTCCAGAGGAAATATTGAGTAATCCAAATTTGTGGAATATTGAAACAGAAAAGAAATTTGAAGTTCAAATTTATTATTCGGGTTATTGCACTTATTATATTAAAGCGAATTCGGAAACTGAAGCTATTGAATTACCATTTAATATTGAATCATTGCCGACTTCGTTTCCTGTACCAACAGAACTAATACTAAATTGCGAATAAAATATACCTTGTTAATTACAATTGGTCAACAATTGTTGGCTAAATTGGATTTTAAAAAAGCCAACAGTTGTTGGCTATTTACAGGGAGAAGTAATTTATGAAGAAAAATGATTATGATCGGTTTCTTTTAGATGTTCTAAATGAAATTCAAATTGCTCGAATAAATGCTGTTAGTGAAACAGTAAAAGTAATGACAAAACTATATTTCAAGATTGGTGAGATCATTGTTTCTAAACAAGAAAAATTTGGTTGGGGCAGCAGTATTATTAGCAAATTGGCAGATGATATAAAAAGTATCGAAAATACAACAACAGGTTTTTCTTTAACAAATCTAAAGTATATGCGTCAATTCTATCTTGAATACAATGAGAAGAAAACTCTACAACAAATTGCTTTAAACATTCCTTGGGGACACAATATTTTAATAATGCAGAAAATTAAAGTTGCAAAAGAGAAACAATATTATTTAAGGGCAACAAAGGATTACGGTTGGAGTCGTAACATTTTGCTTAATCAAATAAAAGTAGATGCCTTTAGTCGTCATAAATCAATTGAAAAGCAACACAATT